>NZ_JBWKKF010000003.1:0-503864 GCF_056431745.1 Amycolatopsis sp. NPDC045836
CTGGACAAGCGGATCATGGACAAGTACGGCAAGGCCACCCCGGAGGCGCTGGCGGAGTCGGCGCTGTGGGAGGCGAGCCTGTTCGCCGAGCACGACTTCCGCGACCTCAAGATCTCGGTCAAGCACAACGACCCGGTGGTCATGGTGCGCGCCTACGAGATCCTCGCCGAGCAGTGCGACTACCCGCTGCACCTGGGGGTGACCGAGGCGGGTCCGGCGTTCCAGGGCACGATCAAGTCCGCGGTGGCCTTCGGGGCGCTGCTGCGCCAGGGCATCGGTGACACCATCCGCGTGTCGCTGTCGGCGCCGCCGGTGGAAGAGGTCAAGGTCGGCATCCAGATCCTGCAGTCGCTCAACCTCAAGCAACGCAAGCTCGAGATCGTGTCCTGTCCCTCGTGCGGTCGTGCGCAGGTCGATGTCTACACCCTGGCCGAGCAGGTCACCGCCGGGCTGGAGGGCATGGAGGTGCCGCTGCGCGTGGCGGTGATGGGCTGCGTGGTCAACGGGCCGGGTGAGGCGCGCGAGGCCGACCTCGGGGTCGCCTCGGGCAACGGCAAGGGCCAGATCTTCGTCAAGGGCGAGGTCATCAAGACCGTGCCCGAGCACGCCATCGTGGAAACGCTGATCGAAGAAGCCATGCGCATCGCCGAAGAAGCAGGCGAGACGGCCGGTGCGGGCGAACCCACCGTCACCGTCGGCTGAGCGAACACCATCACCCCACGTCGAGGAGAAACCCAGGCCATGACAGACGTCGACATCACCGTCCCGCCCTTCTACTGCCCCGTTGCTCCCGCGATCCAGCCACACGCCCGGGAACTGGCCGAAAGCTCCGTGCACTGGGCCGAACAGATCGGGATCTGCCCGGACCGGGGCCACCACGCCCGGGTGCTCGCCTCCGCCTCCGCGGAATTCGCCGCCCGCACCGCCCCCCACGGCCGCACCGACCGCCTGCGCGTCTACGCCGACTTCGTCCACTGGGCCTTCGCCTTCGACGACGTCCGCTGCGACGGGCAGGACCTCACCGAACTGATCTCCCTGGTCGCCCGCCTGCTCCGCATGCTCGACGGCGTCAACGACCGGCTGTGCGGCACCGACCCGTTCCTCGTCGCGCTGCACGACATCGCGCTGCGCTTCCAGGACTGCGCCACCCCCGTCCAGTTCCGCCGCTGGATCGAAGCACACCGGCAATGGCTCTTCGGCGTCGTCCAGATCAACGCCCGGGCACGCCCCGGCCGCCCCCTGCCCGTGGACGAGTACATGATCGCCCGGCTGCACGACGGCGGCGGCCCGGTCGTCACCACCATGATGGAGGCGATGGAACTGGGCCCCGGGCGCGACGTGCCCGGCCAAGACATGGACGCACCCGCCGTGCGAGCGCTCACCGAAGCGTGCTGGACCATCGCCATCTGGGACAACGACCGGATCTCCCGGTACAAGGAAATCCGCGGCCGCACCGATCGGTGCAACCTCGTCGACGTCTTCATGGAAGCCAACGCCTGCTCCCCGGAACACGCTCTCCACGAAGTCGTCACACTGCGGGACCAGGCCCTGCACCGCTTCCTCGAACTACGCGAACAGCAACTGGCCGGCGCCGGCCCCGAACTCCGCGACTACCTGCTCGGACTCGGCCACGTCATCCGGGGCAACATCGACTGGAGCCTCTCCGTCGCCCGGTACAACACCGTCTTCGACCCCGACGACTGGTCCATCACCGAACACCTCGACATCAACGCCCGGGTCACCGGAAACGAGACGACCGGCAACCACTCCGCACCCGCGGTCCCCGCCATCGCCTGGTGGTGGGACTTGGGCTGAGGCGGCGTCCCACGTGGGTCGGTCATGATCTGTCCGTGGTGACGTCCAGCGGGTAGTTGAACAGCACCGTCACCGTGTCGAAGAGCAGTGAGGCCGCGAGCGGCGACGGCCGGGCCGAATCGCGGCCACGACCGCGCTGGGTGGCCAGCTCGGCGGCGACCGGGTCGGTCGTGGCCGGGGTGTGGAAGGGCGTCCGCAGCGAACCGGCTCCACCCCGGCGGGACGCCTGAGGGTTGCACCGGTCAGGCGCGGGTAGCCGGACGGCGAGAACGGCGGAGCGAAGGAGTGGCTGCCATGCCCGGACGGGAAGACCTGCCCAGCACCCTGCTGCGATCACCGCGCAAGGCGCAGAGCACCTGGGTGAAAGCCCACGATTCGGCGTTGCGCACCTACGGCCCCGGACGGCGGGCGCAGCAGACCGCCTACGCCGCGCTGAAGCACACCTTCGAGAAGGTCGGCGACCACTGGGAGCCGAAATCCCGGCGGGGCCCCTCCGACCAGCAGGCCGCGCGCGGCGCCGGGCAACCGCAGCGGCCCACTCGCGGCGGAGTCGACGCCAACGCCACCAAAACGCACCTCTACCAGCGAGCCAAGCAACTCGGCGTCCCCGGGCGCTCGCGGATGTCCAAAGCAGAACTGGTGCAGGCGCTGGAGAAGGCCAGCAACCGGGAGACCGCGAAAGCCAGGAAACGGAACTGAACCGGCTCGGGTGACCGGAAAATGCCCCGGTCGATCACGAATGAGGACGGTCGGGGCGGGTAATCGCCCCGATACCGGAACGGTATCGGTGTTCGGCCCCGGGTGCACTGGACCGCCGTTCCCGCAAGAGCCACCCGCAACCGAGATTCCCAGGAGGTCCGGCATGCACCGCGAAAGCGACCTGCACTCACCCCGCGAAGACGACGAACTGAAAGCCGAACTGGAAGGCACCCCGCGCAGCGGCGGCCCCACCCGCGCCGACGAAGCCCGGGACCCCGAAGGCCCCGCCGACGACGACCCCGACGTCCCACCCCTCGGCGGTGGCGCCTGACCCAGCTCAATCCGGTAGCGCCCACTGGGTTGAGCAGTCAACAGTGGACTGTCACACACCGTCAGCTCGTGTCATGTGATTCCGGACCGAACCCACTGCGCCGCCTTGGCCTCATCAGCGGCGCCAGTCCCGCCGGGCCGCACCGACGGTGGCAGCCACCGTGGCACGCAGGGGCGGACGGCCCGGCCGGAGCCTTGGCACCGCACCCGGCCGAACTGAGCACCCGCAACCGAGCCCGGTACCGGCAATCGATCAGCTGACGTTGAAGTTCTGCGCCACAGCGCCCGCCAGGCCGTCGAGGGCGCGGTCGAGGTGCTCGGCCACCCCGGCGGCCGAACCCGGCGGCTGCACCCGCAACTCGGCGACGCTGGACCCGGCCCCGCCATCGGACACCCGCAACTGTCCCGGCCAGCCACCGGGGTCCGCGGGCGTCCAGGACAGCGTTTGGCGCGCCGGGTCGAGAACGACCTGGTAAGCGAGCTCACCGCCATCACCAGCCGCGACGTGAACCGTGCCGTCACCGGCACGCACGTCGATCTGCCCCGAGTTCACCAGCCGCACCGAGGCGGGCAACCAGGCAGGCACCTGCACCACGTCCGCAGCGGTGTTGAGCACCAGTTCGGCCGGCGCGGCGATCGACCGCTGCCGGGCGACGAAATCGTCCTGTCGTTCAACCATGCCCCTCGCATACCCGGTGAACGGTCCCCGCGAACCGTCTCAGCCGGAAACCGGCGTCGAGCAGAACCGCGTCACCGCGGCGGTGGTCCGCCAGGGAGGTGCGCGGAGCAGGCAGAACGCCCCTTCGGGGGTGGGGCCGCGGCGGGCCACGAGGATGCCCCTTGGCCTCGCCGACGACGTCCCGTGAGTCGATCGCGCGCCGCATCCGCCGGCCCATCGGCTCCCGCTGGGTGACCACTGTGACGTGGGTCAGCGCCAGGGAGGTCTGGGTGGCCACCCGCAGCGCCACGACATGGTCGGCGTCGTCGAGCCCGCGTGCGCGGCGGGCTGGAGCGCGGTGGAGAGCACGGCGCCGAACCCGCGGGTCGGCAGCGGCCGGGCCGAATCGCGGCCCGGAACGCTCAGCGGCCGGGTTCACGCTGGTCGCGGCGGCGTTCAGGCACGGGAGTCGGCACCCGAGCCAACCGGATTCCCGGTGGCACGTGGTCCGAACCGGCAGCGAAATCCTCCGAGACGCAGCTTGGATCGCTGGCAGGTCGGCACGTCCGCCACGGTGGCTCGGCGGCTTCGGCTGCGGAGATTCCATCGCTGTCCACTTCGGGCAAAGTCGTGTGCCGACCGGTCCCGGACACGACCGGCGCTCCGGAATCGCTGTCTGCCATGCACAGCACCGCGTGACGACCCGGCCACGACAGCCGTGACCGGTTGCGTTCGCAGCAGGTCGTGATCGGCATCCGTCGTTTATCGTGGCAGCGCCTGGGCACCCCGACCCCCATGGGACGTCCGCGCGGTGTGGTCGACAGTTCGTTGTCCGTGTTGCTCGAGGGTTACAGCTGGCTGCCGACCAGGCGCGCGCGGTCGGCGTCGGGGGTGGCGCACACCCGGGTGCTGGGCCAGCGCGCGGTCGGGCTGTGCGGTCCCGAGGCCGCGCGGTTCTTCTACGACGAAGACCACGTGCGCCGGCACACCGCGATCCCGTGGCCGGTGCAGAACACGCTGTTCGGCCGCCGCGCGGTGCACACGCTCGACGGCGACCGGCACCGCACCCGCAAGGGCATCTTCCTGGGTGCCGTGACGCCCGCGACCACGCGGGCGCTGGCCGAAGGAGTCGCGGCCGAGTGGGACGAGGCCGTTACTTCGTGGCGCCCGGGACAGCCGGTGGTGCTGTTCGACGAAGCCGCCCGGATCATCACCCGGGCCGTGTGCCGTTGGGCGGGTGTCCCGCTCATCGAGGTGGACGTGCCCGTCGTGGCTCGGGACCTCGTGGCGATGGTGGACGGCTTCGCGACTCCGGGGCCCCGGCACTGGAAAGCGCGGATGGCTCGTGGCCGCCGGGAAGCCTGGCTCGGGCGGTTGGTGACCGAGGTCCGCGAGGGTGGCACCACCGCGGCCCCGGGTTCGGTTCTCGAAGTGGTCGCCCGGCACCAGGAGGCCGACGGTGAGGAGCTGTCCCCGCGGCTGGCGGCGGTCGAATTGCTGAACACCATCCGGCCGACGGTGGCGGTCAGCTGGTTCGCCGCCTACGCCGGGCACGCCCTGCACCGCTGGCCCGAGCACCGCGAGCGGCTGCGTGAGGGGGACACCGCGTTCGCCGAAGCGTTCGCGCACGAACTGCGCCGCTTCTACCCGTTCGCGCCGTTCATCGGCGGCCGGGCGGTCCGGGACCTGACCTGGCGCGGTGAGCGCATCCCGAAGCACGCGATGGTGCTGCTCGACCTGTGGGGCCACAACCACGACGAACAGCTGTGGGCCGATCCCTACGCCTTCCGGCCGGAGCGCTTCCTCGGCCACGAAATCGGCGCGTTCGAGCTGGTGCCGCAGGGGGCGGGCGATCCGCACACCGGCCACCGCTGCCCCGGTGAGCCGTTCACGGTGTCGATCCTGGGCACCCTGGCCACGCGCCTGGCCCAGCTCGGCTACCAGGTGCCGGAACAGGACTTGACCATCTCACTGCGGCGGGTGCCCGCCCGCCCCAGGAGCGGGTTCGTCCTGGAACCAGCGAGCCAGGTCCCGACCGGCTGAGCAGCCTGGTGCTTGAAGCCAGCTGGACGAAGAAGCTGCGGATTCCACCGGTGCCCCAGTCCGGAGGAGGGGTTTCCGCGATCAGCCGGCTCGGCCACATCGAAGGCGGTGGCCGCGGCTCCCCGCTGCCCGAGCACGGCATCGAGCCGGTCTGCCCGGCCGGGTGGGCCCGGAACTGATCAGGGGAAGTAGATCGAGTATCCGGCGGGCATTGTGAGGGTTTCGCCGCGGTGGAGGAACCGCTGGGTGAAGTGCTCGGATGTGCACTTGGTGGCGGCGAAGATGTATCCGACCGTGTCGGTCCTGTTGAAGAAGGTGGCGCTTCCCCTGGCGGGGTCGCTGGCGATGCAGGCGCGGGTGGCCGGGTTGGCGTGCGTGGTGGTCTGGCCGTTCTGCGTGATGTACAGCGCGCCGGTGGCGGCACTGGCCGGTGCTGCGGTGAGCAGGCCGGCGGTGACCAGGGCGCTGATCGCGGTGCCGATTCTGCGCATGCCTTCTCCTCGTGCTCGGTGGTCTTCGGTGACCTCTGTCGAACCGTAGTGCCCGTCACCGGCTGGATCGCGATTTGTCCCCCATACGAATGGCGCACACCGTTGCTCGCCGGAAAGGGCTACGGTGACCGTACCTCGGCAAACTCGCGGTCAGCCCGTCTCCGGCGGCTGGCCACTTCCGAGGGAGCGTGATGGCCTGGCATGGACCGCGAGCACGAGAATCAGCTCGTCCTTCCCAATGGCTCATCGTCGATAACCCCCGGTCGTTTTCCGCAGGCCGCGAGGCCGTGGATTCGACCCGCGCACTCGATCTCCTCGTGCCGTCTCGCCGCATTTCCCGGGCATGGCCTGCCACAGCGATGCGGCTTTTCGAATCATCCCTCGCACCGAGCCGGGCAACCACGGCTGGCCAACCACACCACCCTTCCACCCGAAAGGCCGTCATGAGCGAGACGACACGTCGCGACCTTCTCCGATTCGCCGCCGCGACCGCCGTGGCGGGCGTCGCCGGAGCTGCCTCGGGCCGCGCGCCGTCCGAGGCGGCCGCCGAGGGACAGGAGCGGACCTTCCTCGCGCAGAGTCCGGACGCCATCCGGGGTCTGAAGTGGCGCGGGGCGCAGCTCACGCCGCCGCCCAACCCGACGCTGACGGCCCGGTTCGACACCCGCGGCCTGCCCTACGCCACGGCGGCGTTCTCGCTGGCCAACAACAACCTCGACACCGTGGCGCTGCGGGTCGCGAACACGGGCGACCTGCCCGACGGCACCACCCGGCAGCAGCGCGACGACGAGGTCCTCGCGCTGCTGCGGGAACTGCACCGCCAGGGGGTCAAGGCCTACCTGTTCAAGCGGCAGTGGTTCCAGCGCAGCGGCACCATCATCAGCTACCAGCGGCCCTTCACCGAAGCCGGGGCGGACGAGTTCATCGACGACATGAGCAGATTGATCAACCGCGCCCGGCAGGAGGGCACCGCGGGCGCGCTGCACGGCGTGGCCGCGATCGAGACCAACCTCAACAACTGCGCCGAACTGCGGGAACGCGCTCTCCACGTGGCCCGGGGCATCAACGCCCGTACCGGCAACTGGCTCAGGTCCCGCACGCTGCTGGTACCCGGTGCGGGCATGGGCCCGTACTTCAAGGGCATCCACAACGGCGGCGAGGCGTGGCTGACCCAGCTCCGGGCCCAGACCGGCCAATTCGCGTTGATCTACAAGCACATGCGCAGCCAGGAGAACGGCCTGTGCCGGCTGGAGAGCCTCAACGAGCAGTGGGACCAGGCCGTCGGCTGGGACGCCGCCAGGACTCCGGAGCAGCAGATCGCGTTCCTGCGCACCACGATGGGCATCTCCGACCTGGAGTGGTACTTCCGCACCCACCGGGCCGAGTACCCCGGCCACACCCACGTGGTGTTCTGGGGCGACCAGGGCGACGGCGTGGCCGGCCTGTCGGCCCGCGACGGCCAGCCCCAGTGGAACTACAACACCCTGCGCGCCCTGCACCGGTTGCTGGTCAAGACCAACCGCTGGCACGGCTACTTCTTCAACTTCCCCTTCACCCGCGAGGGCGCCACCGAGCACGACCTCTGGCGCTACCTGATCACCGTCGCCGGCGACGGCACCAACACCCGCAGGAAGAACTGGGAGTGGAACCGGTCACACACCCACAGGGTCTGGGACGAGTGGCACCTGTGGCCGCAGGAGAACGCGGCGTACTGACAGCTCCGCCGCCAGCCCCACGCCCCGGCGGCCATCACGCGGGGCACCTTCTCAGGACCACCCGGCCGCAAGGCCCGGCACGGAAGAGACACGGTCGACATGAAACCGAAGAAGGCACTGTTCACCGCTTTGGTGATGGCGGGGGTGGTGGCCGCCACCGTGGTGCCGCCCGCCGCCGCGACCCCGGACGCGCCCTCCTCCGGCACCGGCGACGCCGCGGTGCACAACCCGGCCGCGGACGTGTACTGGAGCGGCTCCTGGGCGGCTGCGCAGCAGCCGCTCAACCCCTACGTCCCCGGTTGGTCGCAACGCGGTTTCACCGACCAGTCGCTGCGGCAGGTCGTCCGGCTCAGCGTCGGCGGCACCCACGTGCGCATCCGCCTGTCCAACCGCTACGGCGACACCCCGCTTCCGGTCACCGGCGCCACCATCGCCCGAGCCGGGACCGGTGCCGCGCTGCAACCCGGATCCCAGCGCCACCTCACCTTCGGCGGCCGGCAGTGGGCCCAGCTCCCCGCCGGGACGGAATTGGACAGCGACCCGCTGCTGATGCGCACCTCACCGCTGGAACAGCTCACCGTGACGCTGTACTTCGCCCGCCACACCGGCCACGCGACCTACCACAGCCGAGCGACCGCAACCAGCTACCTGGCCAACGGCGACCACCGGGTCGACCCCGCCGCCACCGCGTTCACCGGCAAGTCGGGTTCCTGGTACTTCCTGACCCGCGTGGACGTCCGAGGCGACCAGTCCCGCCCACCCGACGGAATCGTCGCCCTGGGCGACTCCATCACCGACGGCTACGGCTCCACCCCCAACGCGAACAACCGCTACCCGGACGAACTCGCCGAACGCCTGGAGCGCCACAACACCCCCCGCCCGGTCCTCAACGCGGGCATCAGCGCCAACCGCGTGCTCAGCGACTCACCCTGCGGCGGGGAATCGGCCATCGCCCGGTTCCGGCGCAACGCGGCCACCCAGCCCGGCGTGCGCACGGTCATCGTGCTCGAAGGCGTCAACGACATCCGCACCCGAGGCGGCACGACCGGCTGTGCGCAAGGCGCGCCGGTGATCACCACGCAGCAGCTGATCGACGGCCACCGGTACCTGATCAAATGGGCACGCGAACGCGGGCTCACCGCAATCGGCGCGACCCTCCCGCCATGCGGCTGCGCCGGCGGTGAGGAAGCCATGCGCACCGAGCTCAACCACTGGATGCGCACCACCGCGGGCACCGCGGGCGGCTACGACGCCGTGGCCGACCCCGACACCGCACTGGCCGACCCCGCCAACCCCCGCGCGCTGCGTCCCGCCTACGACAGCGGCGACCACCTCCACCCCAACAACGCCGGCTACCGCCGCATCGCCGACACCATCCCCCTCGCAGAGCTCTGAGCCTCCCAGCGACATCACCGACCGGTTCAGCAGCAGGTCGGCGGACGCCCGGTACCCCGCTGGGAGCGCCCGTCAACGGGCAGGCAGCCGGGAGTGTGCGCAGGACCCCACGCCTTTCGGTCCTCGATGCGAGCGATGGCAACGACCACGGGGGGCTCGGCACGGGTAGCAGCGGAGCTTGGCGAAGCTTCCAGCCCTTGAGCAGTGGCACGGCGCGTTCACCGAGGGCGCGGATGCGGGCGTGACCGCCTTCTGCCCGTGTGGCAGCTTCGAGCCACTGGCTCTGGGGTGGACGGCGAGTTCGGCTACCCGCGGCTCATCGCCTCGATCAGGGACTTCGGCCGCAGATCGGTCCAGTAGGCTTCGACGTAGTCCAGGCAGTCCTGGCGGCTCGCCTCGCCGTGGACCCGGGTCCAGCCACCGGGGACGTCGATGAAGGCGGGCCACAGCGAATGCTGGCCCTCGTCGTTGACCAGCACCAGGAACACGCCGTCTTCCTGGTCGAACGGATTGCTCATCGGCAGCGCCCTTCTCCCGGTTCCCACCTTTTGTAGTGGACCACCGCGGGCGCGTTCCAGTGTTCAGCACTGCGCCACCCCCAGCTCGGCCGGATCGTCGTCCTCCAGCGAGGCCGCCAGGTCCGTCCACGCCGCGGCGTACATCCGCGCGAAGCTCGCCACCGGTGCGGTGCTGTGGCTCGGCACCGACCGGGCGAGCTGCGCCCACTCCTCCATGCCCCCGGCGTGCCGGTCGAGCCACCGCAGCAGGCCCCGGCCGGTCTCGCTGAACCGCAGCGCCGGATCCCGCTTCATCCGCTCCAGCGACCGCCGCAGTTCCACCGCCGACACCCGCCACGCCCGGCCACCGGCGGGCAGCCGCTCAGGGGCCCGCCGCGGCGCGGGCACCGGGTCGTCCCCGGCCCGCAACCGCCGTCGCACGTCCTGCACGGTGGCGGGCGAGACCCCGGCCCGCCGCGCGATCGAGCGCAGCGAAGCGTCCGGGTTCTCCGCCAGCAGTTCCCCGGCCAGGCGGCGGCCCGCCGCCGCGTCCACCGGCCGGCGGCGGCCGTCGCGGCCCACCCGGACGTTCGACTGCTCACCCTGGCCGGTCGAACGCTCGCGCAGCGCCGCCACCGTGCCCGCGGCCAGCCCGGCCGCCGCCGCGACCCGCCGGTTCGACCAGTGCGGGTGCGAGGCGAGGATCCGCTGCGCCGCCGCCCGCCGGTCGGCCCGCGCCAGCGGCAGCCCGTGTGCGGTGTTCAGGTACACCGACAACACGAACGCGTCCGCCTCGCTGCCCCGGTAGCACCGCGCCGCGATGTGCGTGCTCCCGCGCACCAGTGCCGCGCGCACCCGGTGCGCGCCGTCGATCACCCGCATCGACGGGCCGTGCACCAGGATCGGCGGCAGCTCGCCGTGGGCTTCGGCCAGCGACTCCACGTGCGCCTCGTCCTCGCCCGCGCGCCGCGGCGAGCCCGAGACCGACAACCCGGCGACCGCCACCAGCTCCACCGGGCACCCCTGGAGCTCGGCGCGGACCCAGTCCGCGCAGGCCCCCGACGCACCTCGAACGCCACCACCCTGCTGCACCATCAGCACCCCCACAGGAACAATCGGTTCACGGAACAATTCTGGAATCCATGGTTCAATGAGACCGGCGGACGCAATATTGGCGTGCGATCGGCAGACGACCCCCCAGGCCCCACCACGTCAAGGCATACTGACAATCCGAGCCTAGCAACGGGAGTTTCGCCTCCGCAACAACGCGGAATTCCGCCGCGCGGCGTCGCCGTGCCCGCGAATGACCGGTTTGTCCGAGTGATTCACCGGCGGGTAGAATGATCACCGTGACTTCGTTCGTCCAATTTGGACACGGCCGCGAGGAGGAGTCGTGAGCGCACCGCCCGGCCCACTGGCCGGGCTCCGAGTCCTCGAACTGGCCGGGCTCGGGCCCGCACCGCACGCCGCGATGCTGCTGGCCGACCTCGGCGCCGACGTGGTCGGGGTGGACCGGCCCGGCGGCGGGTTCGACCTCACCGGCGGCCGGCCGGACCACCTCCAGCGCGGCAAGCGGGCGCTGGTCGCGGACCTGAAGTCGGCCGGCGGGCTCGACCTGGTGCGCCGCCTCGCCTGCCGCGCGGACGTGCTGCTCGAAGGGTTCCGGCCGGGGGTCGCCGAACGCCTCGGCCTCGGCCCGGACGACTGCCACGCCCGCAACCCCCGGCTGGTCTACGGGCGGATCACCGGCTGGGGCCGCACCGGCCCGCTCGCCGACCGCGCCGGCCACGACATCAACTACCTCGCGCTGACCGGTGCGCTGCACGCGATCGGCACCGGCGAGCGCCCCGCGCCCCCGCTCAACCTGGTCGGCGATTTCGGTGGCGGCTCGTTGTTCCTGGTCGCCGGGGTACTCGCGGCGCTGTGGGAGCGGGAGCGCTCCGGGCTCGGCCAGGTGGTCGACGCGGCGATGATCGACGGCACCGGGTTGCTCATGCAGATGATCTGGATGCTGCGGGGTTACCGGTCCTGGCAGGACGAACGCGGGGTCAACCTGCTCGACGGCGGCGCGCCGTTCTACGACACCTACACCTGCCGCGACGGCCGCTGGGTCGCCGTCGGGGCGATCGAGCCGCAGTTCTACCGCGCCCTGCTGGACGGGCTCGGCCTGGCCGGGGCGGACCTGCCCGGCCAGGCCGACCGCGACGGCTGGCCGGTGCTGCGCGCCCGGTTCGCCGGCGCGTTCGCCGCGCACCCGCGTGACCACTGGACCAAGGTCTTCGAAGACACCGACGCCTGCGTCAGCCCGGTGCTCTCCCTCGACGAGGTCGCCGAGCACCCGCACCACCGGGCCAGGGGCCGGTTCTTCACCCGCGACGGGATCCGCCAGCCCGCCCCGGCGCCGGAGTTCTCCCGTACCGGCGCGGGGACGCCCGCCGCGCCCCCGCCGCCCGGTGCGCACCACGAAGCGGTGCTGCGCGACTGGGGCGCCTGAGAGAGGAAAGCCATGCCCGCACTGGGGAACTACAGCGCCGCCGGGGTTCGCGCGGCGGTCGGCATGCCCGCGGCCGTGGAGGCGGTCCGCGAGGCGTTCGCCGACCTGGCTTCCGGGCACTTCGCCCAGCCGCCCCGGCTCGTCTTCGGCACCGACGACCAGGCGGTACTGGTGATGACCGCGCACCACGCCCCCAGCGGCGCGGCCGTGGTGAAGACGGCGGGCGTGGTGCTCGACCGCGATCCGGCCATCGTGGCGACTCTCGTGTGGACGGACGACGGGGGCCAGCTCACCGCCGAGGCCGGGGCGGTCACCGCCCTGCGCACGGGCGCCGTGGCGGGAGTCGCGACGGATCTGCTCGCCGCACCGGATGCCACCCGGCTCGCCCTGCTCGGGGCCGGAGCGCAGGCCGCCGACCAGGTCCGCGCGGTACTGGCGGTCCGGGAAATCCGCGAGCTGAGCGTGTGGAACCGGAGTGCGCGGCGGGTGGGCCCGCTGCTGGACACCCTGGCCGCCGAGTTCCCGCACTTGCACCTGAGGGTCGCCGATAACGCGGCCGACGCGGTGGCGACCGCCGACGTGGTGTGCTGCGCGACCTCGTCCGCCGATCCCCTGTTCGAGCTTTCCGCACTCCCGGAACGCGTGCACGTCAACGCGATCGGCTCGTTCCGGCCGTCCATGCGCGAGCTACCCGCCGAGTTGCTCGGCACCGCGTCGGTGGTGCTGGTCGACCAGTTCGCCGCCGCCGAAGAAGCCGGGGAAATCCGGCACGCGCTGGACAACGGGCTGCTGCGGCGCGGTGACGTGCTCGAACTCGGGGACGCGTTGTCGGCGCCCCCGGAGGCGAACGGCCGCACGGTGTTCAAATCGGTCGGCGTGGCCGCCCAGGATTGGGCCGTCGCACGTTTGCTGGCACAGCACGCCCGTCGCTGACAGAACGCCGCCCGATCGCATTCCGCTCGGTTTTCCGCGTCTCATTTGGCGTTCAATGGAAGACGTTTTCCGGACGCATTCCCCTCGCTAGTTTGACGGTTGCCGGTACCGCACGAGCGAGGGGTTTTCCGTGGCCAGTCCCAACCTGTCCCGCGTCGCGGCCGAGCAGCGCGCGGCGTTGCTGGCCGTCGAGTCGTACCGGATCGCGCTCGACCTCACCGGCGGCCCGGCCTTCTCCTCGACCACCACGGTCCGGTTCACCGCTTCCCGGCGCGCGCCGAGCTGGATCGACCTGATCGCCGACCGGGTCCACTCCGCCACGCTCAACGGCACCCCGCTCGACGTCTCCGGCTACCGCGAAGAGGACGGCATCGCGCTGCCCGGACTGGCCGAGACCAACGAACTCGTGGTGCACGCCGAGTGCCGGTACACGAACACCGGCGAGGGCCTGCACCGCTTCGTCGACCCGGTCGACGGGGGCGTCTACCTCTACACGCAATTCGAAACCGCGGACGCCAAGCGCGTGTTCGCCTGCTTCGACCAGCCCGATCTGAAGGCGAGCTTCGAACTCGAAGTGACCGCGCCCGCCGAGTGGTCGGTCGTCAGCAACACCAGCCCCGCCACCACTCGGCCGGCCTCGAACGGCGCGGTCACCACGGTGTTCGCCCCGAGTGGCAGGCTCTCGACCTACCTGGTCGCGCTCGTCGCGGGCCCGTTCGCCTCGTGGCACGACACCTACGTCGACAGCCACGGCGAGATCCCGCTCGGCATCTACTGCCGCGCCTCGCTGGCCGAGCACATGGACGCCGAGCGGCTGTTCACCGAGACCAAGCAGGGCTTCGCCTTCTACCACGAGAAGTTCGGCACCCCGTACCCGTTCGGCAAGTACGACCAGCTGTTCGTACCCGAATTCAACGCGGGCGCGATGGAGAACGCCGGCGCCGTCACCTTCCTCGAGGACTTCGTGTTCCGGTCGCGCGTCACGCACTACGCCTACGAACGCCGTGCCGAAACCCTGCTCCACGAGATGGCGCACATGTGGTTCGGCGACCTGGTCACCATGCGCTGGTGGGACGACCTGTGGCTGAACGAGTCGTTCGCCACCTTCGCCAGCGTGCTCGCCCTGACCGGGGCGACCGAGTACCGCAACGCGTGGACCAGCTTCGCCAACGTCGAGAAAGCCTGGGCGTACCAGCAGGACCAGCTGCCCTCGACGCACCCGATCGCCGCGGACATCGTCGACCTGCACGCGGTCGAGGTGAACTTCGACGGCATCACCTACGCCAAGGGCGCGAGCGTGCTCAAGCAGCTCGTCGCCTACGTCGGCCAGGACAACTTCCTCGCCGGGCTGCGGCTGTACTTCGGCAAGCACGCCTGGGGCAACGCCACCCTGGCCGACCTGCTGGCCGCGCTCGAAGAGGCCTCCGGCCGCGACCTGTCGTGGTGGAGCGCCGAATGGCTGGAGACCACCGGGCTGAACACCCTGCGCCCGCGGTACGAAGTCGATGGCGATGGCCGGTTCACCAGCTTCGCCGTGGAGCAGAGCGGCGCCGAGCCCGGGGCCGGTGAGCGCCGGACCCACCGGGTCGCCATCGGTGTCTACCGCACCGGCAACACCGGGAAACTGGTCCGCGCCCACCGGGTCGAGCTGGACGTCACCGGCGAACTGACCCCGGTCCCCGCTCTCATCGGCACTCCGGCGGGCGAGCTGGTGCTGGTCAACGACGACGACCTGACCTACTGCAGCCTGCGCCTTGACCCGCGGTCGCTGACCACGCTGCTCGACCGCATCGCCGACATCACCGAGCCGCTGCCGCGCACGCTGTGCTGGTCGGCGGCCTGGGAGATGACCCGCGAAGCCGAGTTCCGCGCCCGGGACTACGTCAAGCTGGTCGCCGGGGGCATCCCCGCCGAGACCGAGCTGAGCGTGGTGGAAGCGCTGCTCACCCAGGCGCGGACCGCGCTCGATTCCTACGCCGAGCCCACGTGGGCACAGCAGCAAGGCTGGCCCGAGTTCACCCGCGTGCTGCGGAAACTGGCCGCCGACGCCGAGCCCGGCTCCGACCGGCAACTCACCTTCGTCAACGCCCTGGCCGCCGCCCCGCTGGACGGCGAACTGCTCGACCAGCTCGCCGGCTGGCTGAGCGGGATCGCACCGCTGGCCGGGCTGACCGTGGACACCGACCTGCGCTGGCGGCTGCTGCAGGCCCTGGTCGCCCACGGCCGTTCCGGCGACGAGGAAATCGACGAAGCACTCCAGCTCGACAACACCGCCGCGGGCCGCCGCCAGGCCGAACGCGCCCGCGCCCTGCGGCCCACCCCGGAAGCCAAAGCCGAGGCGTGGCGGCGGGCGCTGACCGACGACGAACTGCCCAACGCGGTCAGCGACGCCATCATCAGCGGCTTCCGCCACCCCGCGCAGCGCGAGCTGCTGGCCGGGTACGGCGCCCGCTACTTCGCCGAGATCGGCGAGCTCTGGGCGCGGCGGTCCAGCGAGCGCGCGCTGCCCGCGGTGGTCCACCTCTTCCCCGGCTGGGAACCCACGCCGGAGAACCTGGCGGCGGCGGACGACTGGCTCACCGGGCCGCACCCCGCCGCGCTGCACCGCCTGATCGTCGAACTGCGCACGGAAATGCTGGTGCGGCCGCTGGCTGCCCGCGAACGCGACTCGACTCCCCCGACCACCTGCTGACGAGAGGGCATCCTTCGGTGGACTTCAGCATCACTGCCGAGCAAGCGGCGCTGCGCCGGTCGGTCATCCGCTTCGCCAGGACGGAGCTGAGCGAAGCGGCGGCCGAGAGCGACCGGCAGGCCCGGCTGGACCGGGACTCGTGGAAGAAGTGCGCGGCCTTCGGCCTGACCGGCTGGCCGATCCCCACCGGCTACGGCGGTTCCGGGCTCGACCCGGTCACCACCGCCGTCGGGCTGGAGGCGCTCGGGTACGGCTGCCGGGACAACGGCCTGGTGTTCGCGCTGAACAACCACCTCTGGGCGTGCGCGGTCTACCTGGTCGAGCACGGCACCCAGGAGCAGAAGAAGCGCTTCCTGCCGGGACTGGCCGACGGTTCGCTGATCGGCGCACACGCACTGACCGAGCCCGAATCCGGCTCGGACGTGCTCGGCATGCGCACCACCGCCGTGCGCGAGGGCGGCGAATACGTGTTGCACGGCACCAAGACCTTCATCTCGAACGCTCCGGTCGCCGACGTGTTCCTGACCTTCGCCCGCACCGGCGGCCCGGACGCCCCGGCGGCCCGGGCGCTGACGGCGTTCGTGGTGACCAGGGACCTTCCCGGGGTCACCGTGAGCCGCAGCTGGGACAAGGCCGGGCTGCGCTCGACCGAGATGGGGCAGGTGGAGCTCGACGGCTGCCGGGTGCCCGCGGCCAACCTGCTCGGCGCCGAGGGCAACGGGTTCAACCTGTTCACCAGCTCCATCGACTGGGAGCGCAGCCTGCTGTTCGCCAGCCAGATCGGCGTGATGGACCGGGTGCTCGACGACTGCGTCGCACACGCCCGCGACCGCGTGCAGTTCGGCAGGCCCATCGGCGCGAACCAGGCGGTCCGCCACCGCATCGCCGACATGAAGGTCCGCCTGGAGCTGGCCAGGCTGGCCCTGTACAAGGTCGCCTGGCGCAAGCGCGAAGGCCACCTGGCGCCACTGGACGCCGCGATCGCCAAGCTGGCGATCAGCGAGAGCCACCTCAGTTCCATGCTCGACGCGGTCCAGTTGCACGGCGCCCGCGGGTACCTCACCGAGTTCGGCGTCGAACGCGAGCTCCGAGACGCCCTCGGCGGCACGATCTACGGCGGTACCTCGGAAATCCAGCGTGACATCGTCGCCAGCCTGCTCGGCGTGCCCAGCTGAGCGCTACCGCCGAGGAGGCACCCATGGCCGAACACCGCATCGCGCTGACCGAACCGCTCCCCGCCGAACTGGCCGGTGAACTGGCGCAGCGCATCTACTTCCTGTCCGAGTCCATAGTGGACTTCGAACTACCCGGGCACGGTGGCGACCTCACCGAGGTGGTGCTCAGCACCGAGGGGCCCGCCGATGCCGCCGAGCTGGCGGCCAAGGTCAACCGGATGGCCGACGAGGAGGTCCGCCCCCAGCGCGCCGGGCCGCCGCGGGTCGTCTGGACCTCGCCGCACGCCGGTGGGGTGCACGACGTCGCCGAGGAACTGCTCGCCTCGGGGGAACTCGTCCACCTGGGGCCGGGGCAGTTCGCCCTCGGGCCGACCGTCACCGCGCTGCTGGAGTACTTCGACCGGCGGCTGACGGACCTGGTCACCGCCGAGTTCGGCGCGCGGCAGTACCGGTACCCGACGCTGATCGCGACCGAGACGATGCGCCGGTGCGGGTACTTCACCTCGTTCCCGCACTTCCTGATGCTGGTCACCCGGCTGCACGCGGACGCGGACAACTACCGCGGCTTCCTCGGCGACGTCCAGGCGGGCGCCGGTGAGCTGCCCGGCCTGCTGGACTACTGCGGCGACACCTCGCACTGCCTGCCGCCGACCATGTGCTACCACACCTACCGGCACCTGCAGGACCAGGCGCTGCCCGGCCCCGGCCTGGTGATCACCGCGCGTGGCAAGTCCTTCCGGCACGAGTCGCGGTACTGGCGCTCGCTGGAACGCCTGTGGGACTTCACCATCCGCGAGATCGTCTTCCTCGGCACGCGGGAGCGGGTGCTCGACCAGCGCCGCCGCATGCTGGAGCTGACCACCGCGTTCGCCGCGGAACTGGGACTGGGCGGGCACTGCGAGGTCGCCAACGACCCGTTCTTCGGCAGCGTCGAGTCCCCGCAGCGGGCGTGGTCGCAGCGGATGCTGGAACTCAAGTACGAACTGCGGCTGCCGATCGGACCGGACCGGACCCTCGCCGCGGCCTCGTTCAACTTCCACGACGACTTCTTCGGCCGGTCGTTCGGCATCCGGCCGCACGACGGCGGTCCCGGCCCGGTGCTCACCGGCTGCGCGGGCATCGGCCTGGAGCGGTTCACCTACGCGTTCCTGTGCCGCCACGGCTTGGACCCGGCCGGGTGGCCGGTGGACGTGCGAATCGAGACGAATCCGAGGGTGAGGCTGTGATGGCTGGCAAAGAGCACATCGGGGTGGTCGGTGCGGGCACGATGGGCACCGGGGTGGCGCACCTGTTCGCCGCGGCCGGGCACCAGGTGGTGCTGGTCGACACCGCCGAGGCGGCGCTGACCAGGTCCCGTGAGCTGATCGAGCAGAACGTCGCGGGCTACCCGCTGGTCGACGCCTCCCTGCCGCGGCTGGACCCGGCGGAGGTGACCGGCCGCATCGTGTTCTCCACCAATCCGCACGACCTGAAGAACAGCGACTTCGTGGTGGAGAACGTCACCGAGAAGCGGGAGGTCAAAGAGGCGCTGTACCCGCAGCTGGACTCGATCTGCCCGCCGCACTGCGTGATCGGCGTGAACACCTCGGCCATCTCGATCACCCGGCTGGCCGGGCGCACCGAGCGGCCCGACCGGGTGATCGGCACGCACATCATGAACCCCGCGCCGCTCAAGCCGCTGGTCGAGGTGATCCGCGGGACGCACACCTCCCCCGAGACGGTGGCACGCACCCAGGCGCTGTTCCGCGAGACCGGCCGCGACAGCATCGTGGTCAACGACGCGGCGGGCTTCGTCACCAACCGGGTGATGATGCTGACCGTCAACGAGGCGATCTTCCTGCTGCACGAGGGCGTCGCCGATTCGGCCGCCGACATCGACCGGTTGTTCAAGGACTGCTTCGGGCACCGGATGGGGCCGCTGGCCACCGCCGACCTGATCGGCCTCGACACCGTCCTGCTGTCGCTGGAGGTGATCCACGACAGCCTGCGGGACAGCAAGTACCGGCCGTGCCCGCTGCTGACCCGGCTGGTCGACGCCGGCCTGCACGGGGTGAAGAGCGGCCGCGGCTTCTACGCATACCCCTGAGCGAAAGGTGCCACCCATGGAAAACCGCGAGAACCACCTGGCCACGGTGCGCGAGTACATCACCGCGCACCTCGGCGGCAAGACCCTGCCCGACGACGAGGACCTGTTCACCGGCGGGCACCTGAACTCGCTGTTCGCCGTGCAGATCGTGGTCTGGCTGGAGAAGGAGTTCGGCATCGCGGTGCGCGGCGGAGACCTCACCCTGGACAACTTCCGGTCCATCGGGGACATCGCCGCCTTCATCGAGAAGAACAGCGCCCCGGTCGGCTGAGTTCGTCGTGCGAGGCCCCCGCTCCCGCTGGGAGCGGGGGCTTTTCCTTGGCCGGGCAGCAGCGCGGCGAAGGGCCCCGATCCCGGCGCGGGATCGGGGCCCTGATCGGTGGAGCCGCTCTCAGCTGTCGTCGCGGTCGGTGTAGAGCTTGGCCGACGAAAGCTTGTCGATCTTGGCGTTGAGGTCGTCGAGCGAGGCCTTCAGCTCGGTCAGCTCGTTGATGTGCGCGGTGTTGTCCCCGCTGCTGACCGGCGCCTTGATCGAACCCCAGATGTCGTTCTCGGCGTACTCCACCTCCCGCAGCACGCGGTCGATGACGCCCTCGGTGCTGCGCACGATGCTGGCCAGGTACAGGAAGATGGTGTTCTTGTCCCGCTCGACCAGGTCCTTGGTGCTGCCGAGGATGTCGTTGATGTAGTTCTTGATGAAGTTGCCTTCTTCGGTCTTCTTCTCTTCGGTCTCGGCCATTTCGTTCCTCTCCTTGGGTCTCAGGGTCGCCTCCGCGCCCCGGTCACGCCCGGCGCACCGCCACCGGGATCCGCCGCGGCGCCCACATGCCCTGCTCGTAGAAGGGCAGCGGGTCGCCGCTTTCGATGCGGAGGTCGGCGAAGCGGTCGAACAGCAGGTTCGCCGAGACCGCCGCCTCCATTCGGGACAGCGGGGCGCCCACGCAGAAGTGGATGCCGTGCCCGAAACTGATGTGCCCGTTGGGCGTGCGGCCGATGTCGAACTCGTCGGGCCGGTCGAAGCGCCGCTCGTCGCGGTTGGCCGAGGAGAACCACAGCATCACCAGCGACCGCGCCGGGATCGGGGTGCCGGCCACCTCGGTGTCCTGGCTGGTCACCCGCATGAACCGGGTGCCGGAGGGCCGGTACCGCAGCACTTCCTCGACCGCGGCCGGGATCAGGCTCCGGTCGGCGCGCAGGCGGGCCGCCACCCCGGGGTGCTCGTCCAGGCAGAGCAGCATGTTGCCGATCAGCCCGTTGGTGCTGAAGTGCCCGACGAACAGCAGGGCCAGGCAGATGTTGACGACCTCGTCCTCGTCCAGCCTGCTGCCGTCGTCCTCGGCCGCGGCGAGCTTGCTGATCAGGTCGTCGCCGGGGGTGGCGAGCCTGCTCCGGTACTGCTCGGTCAGGTAACCGCGGATCTCGCCGGTGACCCGGCTCATCTTGCCGCCGTACCCCTCTTCGTCGTCGGTCGGATCGCCGACCTGCAGCGAAGCGAGCTTGTCCGCGTAGCTCAGGAACAGCTGGCGGTCCGAGACCGGTACCCCCAGCAGTTCGGCGATCAGCATCGCGGGCAGCGGCCAGACGAACTTCTCCACCAGGTCGAACCGGTCCTGGCCGTCGAGTTCGTCGAGCAGTGCGTTGCCCAGCTGGTAGGTGCGCCGCTCGTACTCACGCACGCTGGTCCGGGTGAACGCCTGGCCGACCAGCGCGCGCAGCCTGCGGTGGTCGGGCGGGTCGGTCCACGCCGGGTTGCCGCGGGTGATGTCCTCCGCGCCGAGCACATCGCGGTTGAGCCCGGAGGAGAACACCCCGGGATCACTGGCCACCCGCCGCACGTCGTCGTACCGGACGATGTGGAACACCCCGTGCTCGTCGCGGTGCACCGGTTCCTCGGCCCGCATCCGCCGCAGCCACTCCAGTTGTGCCGCGCCGCCGTCGGTCAGCGGCGGTGGCGGCCCCGGGTGCGTGGCGGCCGCTGTGGTTTCGGTCATCTCAGCCCTCTTTCCACTGACTCGCGCTCAGCCGTTCCAGGCGCTGGTGCAGTTCGTCCACATAGGTCTCGGACTCGGGTTTCATCAGCACGCTGCGCAGGATCCGCGTGGCCTTCGCGTCCGGCCGCACCGCCGGGTGCAGTTCGGTGAAGGCGTCGCGTTCGATCCGCATCAGGCTGAGGAACACCGGGTCGGCGCCGTCGTGCATGCCCACCTCCAGCATCGCCGCGCACTCGCGGTCGATCCCGGACAGCGACGCCCCGGCCATCCGGGGGAAGTAGGTGACGATGTCCAGATCGGGTTCCTGGTGCAGTTGCAGCCGGTCCGAGTCCGCCATCAACCCGGCCAGGCGCAGCGCGGCCCGCCGGTTGGCCGCGAGCACCTCACCGAGGCCGTCCGCGGTCGGCGGCAGCAGCTGGAAGGTGAACCACAGCGCGGCGGCCGCGGCGCCGGCCCGCGAACACTCCAGGCTGATCTCGCCGAGGTGCAGGTCCGCCGGGGTGAAGTAGGTGTACGGCGAGTCGTGCACGTAGAACTTCGCCACCGCGGGATCGGCGAAGATCACCGAACCGCAGCCGTAGGGTTGCAGGCCCTGCTTGTGCGGGTCCACCACCACCGAGTCGCAGGCGCGGATCGCCGCCCACGGCGCCGGGTCCAGCCCGTGCGTACCCGCGAGCACCGAGTAGAACCCGCCGTACGCGGCGTCGACGTGGAACCGCACGTCGTACCGCTCACGCAGGTCCATCGCTTCGGCCAGCGGGTCGATGGCGCCGACACCGGTGGTGCCGAGGGTGAACACGACCGTGCCCACCCGCCCGGTGCGCAGCAGGTCCTCCAGCGCGTCGAGGTCCATCCGGCCGTACCGGTCGGCGGGCACCGCGTGGGAGTCCATGCCCAGCAGCCGGGTCATCCGCTCGTGCGTGTAGTGGCTGGCCGAGCTGTAGGCCACGCCCCGGTCCGGGTGCAGGCAGCGGGCGACGTAGAGGGCCTCCAGGTTCGCCATCGTGCCGCTCGAGGTGAGGTGCCCGAGGTGGCTGTCGAAACCGAACATGGTGGCGAGCTGGTCGATCACCTCGCGCTCCATCCGGTCGGTGACCGGGCCGCCGTCGGAGGAGTGGTTGTTCGGGTTGATCAGCATCGCGCTGAGGTAGGCGACCACCGCGGCCTCGTGCGGTGGCTTGAGCATCTGCCCGATGTAGCGGGGGTGGAAGAACGGGTAGTTGCCGTGCAGCAGCTTCTCGTAGTTCTCGAACACCGTGCTGAAGCGGTCGTCGCTGATCTCCAGCGAGGGGTGCCGCGCGTACGGCGCGAAGGTCGACGTCCACTGCCCGTGCCCTTCGACCGCACGCCCGATCCAGTAGGGAAGATCCACCGTGTCCAGCCTTTCGACGAGCTTTCACCTGGTGACGGTCACCGGCAGCGTCTTGATCCCGTTGACGAAGTTGGACCGCAGCCGGGTCACCGGGCCCGCGAGCTGGATCTGCTCCACCCTGGCCAGCAACTCCTCGAACAGGATTCGCAGTTCGAGGCGGGCCAGTGCGGCGCCGAGGCAGAAGTGGGGACCGCCGAGCCCGAAGGTCAGGTGCTCGTTGGGCCGGCGCCCCACGTCGAATTCGTACGGCTTCTCGAAGGCGGCCTCGTCGCGGTTGCCGGAGGCGAACCACAGCACCACCTTGTCGCCCTCGCGCACGCGCTGCCCGCTGATCTCGGTGTCCCGGGTGGCGGTCCGGCGGAAGTGGTAGACCGGCGACGACCAGCGCAGGAACTCCTCCACCGCGGTGTCCAACAGCGACGGGTCCGCCTTGAGCCGCCACCACTGCGCCGGGTGCTCCGCGAGCGCGTGCACCGCGGCCGAGATGGCGTGCCGGGTGGTCTCGTTGCCCGCGACCACCAGCAGCAGGAAGTAGTTGTCGAAATCGGTCGGGGTGAGCGGGACCCCGTCGCGGGGCACGGTGTTCACCAGCCTGCTGACCAGGTCGGTGCCGGTCCCGCCACGGCGTTTCTCGGCCAGCTCCCGGCCGTACTCGAAGATCTCCAGCGCGGCCGGGCTGCGGAACGGGACGTGCTTGTAGCGCTCGCTGTCCTCGCTCTCCAGCAGCACGTCGGCGCAGTCCGGGTCGTTGTTGCCGATGATCCGGTTGCCCCAGGCGATCAGCCTGCCGGTGTCCTCGGCGGGCACGTCCAGCATCAGCCGGGCCAGCACCATGATCGGCAGCTCGGCGGCGATCTCGGCGACCAGGTCGAACGAATCCGCGGCCAGCGCGTTGTCCAGCGTGGAGGCGGTCAGCCCGCGCAGGAACACCGCGTACCGCGAGACCAGCTTCGGGCTGAACTCACGGCTGAGCAGCAGGCGCATGGCGCGGTGCCGCTCACCGTCGGTCTCCATCAGCGAACGCCGCCGGTCCCGCAGCGCCGGATCGGTGACCTCCTCCAGGTTGGTGAACTGCTCGGAGGTGAAGGTGGCCGGGTCGCGGTTGACCGCGACCAGGTCGTGGTAGCGGGTGACCGCCCAGAACCCGCTGTTCGGCGCCGCTTCGGGCTGCCAGTGCACCGGGCTCTGCTCGCGCAGGACGTCGAACATCCGCCACGGGGCCGCTGGCTCCAGGAAACGGTCCACATCGGACAGGTCGACTTCGTCCAGGCGCATCGGGAATCCTCGTCAGCTCGGTCTCGGGAGTGCGTCACAGGTGCGGCAGGTACTCACGCAGTTCCCAGTCGGTCACCCAGCGCCGGAAGCGGGCCGTCTCGTCGCGCTTGACCCGCTCGAAGGCGGCCACCAGGTCCTTGCCGACCGCGTCGGCGAACTCGTCGTCGGCCACCAGCGCGTCCAGCGCGGCGTCGAGCGTTTCCGGCAGCGCGGGCGCGCGGGTGCCGTCGTAGCCGTAGCCGCTGGTCGGGTCGGGTGGTTCCACGCGGCCCTCGATGCCCAGCGCCACCGCGGCCAGCACCCCGGCCACGGCCAGGTACGGGCTCGCCGCGGCGTCACCGAGGCGCACCTCCAGCCGGGTGGCGGCGCCGCGCTCGGGCGGCACCCGCACCATGGTGGAGCGGTTGTCCATCCCCCAGTCGGCCAGCGCGGGCGCCAGCGTGTCCGGCCCGAGCCTGCGGTAGGCGTTCACCGTGGGCGCCAGCAGCGCGCACAGCGCCGGGGCGTGGCGGAGGAGGCCGCCGACGGCGTGCCGCGCGGTGGCCGACAGCCCGGCGGGCGCGCCGGCGGCGGCGAACTGGTTGTGGCCGTGCTCGTCGATCAGGGACAGGTGCAGGTGGAAACCCGACCCGCCCTCCTCGTTGAACGGCTTGCCGACGAAGGTCGCGGTCAGCCCGCGCTGGGCGACGAACTCGCGCACCGCGTGCTTGAACCGGAAGGCGCGGTCGGCGGCGTCCAGCGCGGCCGAGTGGCCGAGGTTGACCTCGAACTGCCCGGCGGCGAACTCGTGGTTGACCGCGGTGACGTCCAGCTCGGCCGCACGCAGCACGGTCAGCAGTGCCGGGGCCAGCCCGTCCGGGTCACCGCGGTGCCCGACGCGGTAGACGTTGCCCGGGGAATCCCCGTAGCGGGTCCAGCCACCATCCTGGCCGGACAGCACGAAGAACTCCAGTTCCGGCCCGATCACCGCGCGGCTGCCGAGCCCGGCGAGCCGCTGGACCGCCGCCTTCACCGCTCCGCGCGGGCACTCCCCGATCGCCAGTCCGGTCGCCGGGTCGAGCACGTCGCCGAGGCAGGACTGGTAACCGGGTTCCCACGGCATCGGGGCCAGCGTCGAGCGGTCCGGCTGGAACACCACGTCCGGCAGGCCGTCGGACAGCGAGTGCTCACCGTCGAGCGTGCCGCCCTGGGTGGTGGTGTAGTAGACCGCGCGGCAGAAGTGCAGTCCGCCGGAAAGGGAACCGAATACCTCCGACGGCAGATCGCGGCCGCGTTCGGTGCCGATCAGGTCGGGATACTGGATCCGCACCGTTCCGGCGTTCTCCACGATGAACCATCGCCTTTCCGGGAAAATGGTGGGGCAGAGACAGGAATGGCCACGGTGGCCGGCGCGTCGTCCGCGATCTCGGTTCAGCGTAGCGAGCCAGAAGACGCCTAGCCACGGGAAAACCGTCTCCATTGGCGACCGGTTGTCTCGGATGGCCATTGGCTCCGGTGCAGTTGATTGCCGCAGCGGCAGCACGCGGATAACGTCACCGCTGTCCACGCAGAATTCGTTCGAGGGAGCCACATGCCGGTTACGACGGTTTCCGGAACCCCGGTCGGCACCGGGCACTGGATCGGCGGGAAACGGGTCGAATCCACCGAGCGCTTCACCTCCTGGTCGCCGATCGACGGGCGCCCGCTCGGGGAGTTCGCGCGTGGTGGCGCGGCCGAAGTGGACGGTGCCGTGCGGGCCGCGGCCACCGCGTTCGAGCAGTGGCGCCGCACCGATCCGGCGCGGCGGGCCGAAGTGCTGCACCGGATCGCCGACGAGGTGGAGCGCCGCACGCCGGAACTCGCCGCGGTCGAAACCGAGGACAACGGTGCCCTGTTGCGCTCGCACCTGCTCGGCGTGATGCCGAGGGTGGCGCACAACTTCCGCTTCTTCGCCGACTGGCTCACCGGCGAGCTGGGCCACCCCGACTTCGACACCCGGGGGCACCGCAACCGCGTGTCGTGGGACCCCGCCGGGGTCTGCGCGCTGATCACCCCGTGGAACGCGCCGCTGATGCTGGCGTCGTGGAAGATCGCCCCCGCGCTGGCCGCGGGCAACACCGTGGTGCTCAAGCCGGCGGAGTGGTCGCCGATGACCGCGTCCCTGCTGGCCGACATCACCGCCGGTGCCGGACTGCCCGACGGGGTGTTCAACGTGGTGCAGGGGCTCGGCCCGGAGGCCGGCGCGCCGCTGTGCGCGCACCCGGACGTCCGGCGGATCAGCTTCACCGGCTCCGAGGCGACCGCCCGGCGCATCTCGGTGGCCGCCGCCGACCACCTCACACCGGTGTCGATGGAACTGGGCGGCAAGTCACCGCTGCTGGTCTTCGACGACGCCGACCTCGACCTCGCGGTCGACCTGGCGGCCGGGCAGTTCGACAACGCGGGCCAGGTCTGCCTGGCCGCCACCCGGATCCTGGTCCAGGCCACCGTCGCGGCGGAGTTCACCGCGCGCCTGCGGGCCGCCATCCGCGGCCTGCGCCAGGGTGATCCCCGGCTGCCCGAGACCGACCTCGGCCCGAACATCCACCCCGACCACGTCGAGCGCGTCGACGGTTTCGTCCGGCGGGCGGTGGCCGAAGGCGCCCGGGTGCTCGAAGGCGGTGGCCCGAACACCGATCTCGGCGGCAACTACTACCGGCCCACGCTGCTCGCCGACGCGCCCGCGGAGGCGGAGATCCTGCGCGAAGAGGTGTTCGGACCGGTGCTGACGCTGGAGGAGTTCACTTCCGAGGAGGAGGGCGTCGCGCTCGCCGGGAACACGCGCTTCGGGCTGGCGGCCACCGTCGTCACCGGCGACCCGGCCAGGGCGGAACGGGTGTCCGCCGCGCTGACCGCGGGCACGGTCTGGGTGAACTGCTTCTTCGTGCGCGACCTGCGCGCACCGTTCGGCGGTGCCCGCCGCTCCGGGATCGGCCGGGAGGGCGGCACCTGGAGCTTCGACTTCTTCTGCGACGTCAAGAACACCGTGACCAGCCCGAAGGGATGGATGTAGATGGGTGAGATAGCCGGCGGCGGGCTGCTGTCCCACGTGCCGACGATCATGCTGCCGGAACCGGTGCGGCGGGAACTGAACCACGGCAACGAGTCCACCCTGGCCACCGGACTGCACCGGCTGCGCTCGGAGGTCTTCGACACCGCCGACTACGACACCGTCGTGGTCTTCGACTCGCACTGGGCGACCACGGTGGAGTTCGTGGTCGCCTCGCACGCCCGCCGGGCCGGGCTGTTCACTTCGGACGAGCTCCCGCGCGGCATGAGCCGGATCCCGTACGACTACCCCGGCGACCCGGAACTGGCGCACGCCCTGGCCGCCCGCGCCGGTGCCCACGGCACCTGGATCACCCCGATCGACGACCCCCACCTGCCGGTTTCCTATGCCACCTTGAACCTGTGGGTGTATCTGGGGGTTCCCGGGAAGCGCTGGCTCAGCATCGGCGTCTGCCAAACCGGCGACGCCGAAGACCACCTCCGCCTGGGCCGCGCCCTCGCCGACGCCGTCGCGGCCACCGATCGCCGGGTACTGCTGATCGCCTCGGGCGCGCTCAGCCACCGCTTCCACGCACTGCGCGAGCTGCGGGACCACGAGGCGGCGGGCCCCGAGCACATCCACAGCCCGGAGGCGGTGGTCGCCGACGCCGAGCGCATCGACTGGCTCGAGTCCGGTGACCACGCGAAGGTGCTGGCCACCATGCCGGACTTCCTCCGGTTCAAGCCGGAAGCCGGGTTCGCGCACTACCTGATGCTGGCCGGTGCGCTCGGCGAACAGGACTGCACCGCCCCCGCGCGGCGGTACAGCGAATACGAGAACGCGATCGGCACCGGTCAGGTCCACCTGTGGTTCGACCGGCCGGCCGGCGGATGGACAGGAGCAACCCGATGACCACCGAGTACCGACGAATCCTGCTGGACGGCACCCCCACCGAAGTCCGCCGCGACGGCGACACCCTGCTGGCCCCGGACGGCCGCACGGTGGCCGCCGAGACCGCCATCCACCTCCCGCCGGTCACGCCGAGCAAGATCATCGCCGTGCACCTCAACCACCGGAGCCGGTTCGAGGAGTTCCGCGCGAAACCGCGCTCGGCGCCGACCTACTTCCACAAGCCGGTGTCCACCCTGACCGGGCACAACGGCCACGTGGTCCGGCCGGAGGGGTGCAGGTGGCTGAACTACGAGGGTGAGATCGCCGTGGTCATCGGCCGGACCGCCCGCAACATCGGCGTGGACGAGGCCCCGGCGTACATCCGGGGTTACACGCTGGCCAACGACCTGGGCCTGCACGACTTCCGCGACACCGACGAAGGCTCGATGCTGCGGGTCAAGGGCGCGGACACGCTGTGCCCGCTGGGCCCGGGCCTGGTCGAGGGCTGGGACCCACGCGGCCGGTGGCTGCGGACGCGGGTGAACGGCGAGGTGGTCCAGGAAGGCACCACGGACGAGATGACCTGGGACGCGCACTACCTGGTGGCGGACATCGCCCGGCTGATCACCCTGCACCCCGGGGACGTGCTGCTGACCGGCACCCCGGCGAACTCGCGCCCGATCCAGCCGGGCGACACCGTCGAAATCTCGGCGGACGGCCTGGGCGTCCTGCGGAACACCGTGGTCACCGGGCCGGTCCCGGTCACCGGCCCGATCGGTGCCCAGCCCACCGAATCCGAACAAGTCCTCTCCACCGCCCAGGGCGGCGACTGGGAATTCCGCGGCATCCGCCCCCCGCACCCCGCCTGACCCGAGGCACGCGGCCCTTCCGTGTCCCTCCCGGGCCCACCACCCCGGCACCCGCAGGGAGCCGGGGCCCAACCCCACCCCCGGACACCCACCGCCCAAGCCAGGCGCCCCAATCCCAGGCACCCACCACAAACCAGACACCTCACCACCACCCAGGCACCCCAGCAGCCAGGCACCTCAACACCCCCAGCCACCCACCGGAAGCCGGGCACCCCAGCACAACCACCCACCCCCGGACACCCACCAGAAGCCAAGCACCCATCGCAAGCCAGGCACCTCAACACCCACCCACACACCCACCGAAAGCCGAGCACCCAACACCTCCCCCACACACCCACCACAAACCAGACACCCACCCCCACACACCCACCCACCGGAAGCCGGGCACCCAACGCAACCACCCGCCCACCCAGCCCTCCCCCATCCCCGGTCCACAGCCAAGAACACGGCGAAGGCCCCGATGTCAAGGCATCTTCCCGCCTTGACATCGGGGCCTTCGCCGTAGTCACAATAAAAAACCGGGGGCCCCCAGCGAAGAATCACACCTGAACCGCCACCCAATCCCCACCCAGGATCGGCACGTTCTCGTCGTACCGCCCCGCCGCCGCCTGCCCCGTCAGGTACAGCCAGGCGGGCACCTCCGCCCACTCCCCGTTCGCCGCGAGGTAGGCAACCGGCCGCGTCACCCGGGTGTACAGGCAGTCCCCGGGACGGTCGGGGTGGTACCGCTCCAGCCGGTCCAGGTCGGCCATCGCCGCCTCGTAGCCGGCCTCGGTGAGCACCATCAGCTCACCGATCACCTGCTGCCCCGGGCGTTCCAGCGCGAACGGGATCCGATCCCCGAACAAGCCCAGCCCGCTGACCCTGGCCGGGAACCGCTCGGCCACCCGCTCCGCGATCAGCCCGTGGTTGCGCTGCCCGCTGCGCAGGGTCCCGTACACGAAAACCGGAAGCCGTTCCACCGCGACCACCACCCTCCACTCAGTACCAGCGCAGCACGGCCGCGCCGGCGGTCATCCCGGACCCGATCGCCGCCATCATCACCAGGTCACCCCGCTCGGCCTCCAGCTGGCTCAGCACCAGCGGGATCGACGCCGAGCCGGTGTTCCCGCTGTAGACCCCGGGCACCGGGCACTTCGCCGGGTCCAGCCCCATCGTCTCGATGCAGTCGGCCAGCATCTGCGGGTTGGCCTGGTGGAAGACGAAGTGGTCGATCTGGTCCAGCGAGACCCCGGCCTGCTCGGCCACCTCGTGCACCAGCTTCGGCACCACGTCCTCGAAGTACTCGCGCACCGGGCGCCCGTTCATCACCATGTACCGCTCACGCGAGTCCACCGTCTCCGCGTCGAGCGGGCGGCGGCTGCCACCGGCGGGCTGGCCGACGAAGTCGGCGTTGCACCCGTCGGTGATCAGGGAGTGCGCGAGCAGGCCGTAACCGTCCGGCACCCGGCCGACGCGGGTGGCGGCCGCGCCGTCACCGAACACGGTGACCGTCTTGCGGTCCGGCTTGTAGAGCACCTTCGAAATGGTGTCGGACCCGATGACCAGCACCTCGTCCAGCGACGGGTCGGCACACAGCAGGGAGTGCGCCATCACGAACGAGAACACGTACCCGGAGCAGGCGGCGCTCAGGTCGAACGCGAACGCCCGGCCCAGCCCCATCCGGCCCTGCACGATCGCCGCGGTGGACGGGAAGTTGTGGTCCGGCGTGCTGGTGCCCAGGATGACCGCGCCGACGCTGGCCCGCTTCTCCTCGCAGCCCTCGTACAGCTTCTCCACCGCGAGGCACGCCATGTCCGAAGTGGACACGTCGTCGGCGGCGTAGTGCCGCTCGACGACCCCGGTGCGTTCGAGGATCCAGCCCGGCTCCTGCCCGACCCAGGCACCCACCTGGTCGTTGCCGACCACCCGGGGCGGCAGGTAACCGGCGGCGCCGAGAATTCCTGTGGACATGACAAAGCTCCTTCTGACGCGGCAAAGCGGGGAAAAGGCCGATTCATCCCGGAATTTACCGTCCGGGAACAGGCCGTTCAAGGAATACCGAAGCGACAACAAGAACCCGGTGTTTCAAATGGTGACCCCGCCCCCGCAGGTCAGCACCTCCCCGGTGACGTAATCGGAATCGGGACCGCAGAACAGGTAGATCGAACCGGCCGCCTCGGCCACCGTGCCGAACCGGCCCAGCGGCACCGTCGACCGGATCCGCTCGAGCACCTCCTCGTTGATGCCGATGGGTATTTCCCGTTCGCCGACGGTGATCGTGCCGTTTTCGCCGACCGCGCGGATCAGCCGGGTGTCGATCAGCCCGAACGCCACCGAGTTCACGTTGACGCGGTAGCGGCCCCATTCCTTGGCCAGGGTTTTGGTCAGCCCGATGATGCCCGCCTTCGCCGAGGCGTACCCGGCCTGCCCGACGTTGCCGAAAACCCCGGCGATCGAGGAAACGTTCACCACTTTCCGGTGCACCCGGCGCCCCTTTTCCTCGTCCTCGCGGACCTGCCCCCGCAGCACCGGCTGGGCGGCGCGCAGAATGCGGAACGGCGCTTTCAGGTGTGTGTCGAGCACGGTGTCCCACTGCTCGTCGGTGGTTTTCTGGATCACGTTGTCCCACGGGAACCCGGCGTTGTTCACCACGATGTCCAACGAGCCGAACTCGCGGACGGCGGTCTGCACGAAGTGCTCGGGGAAGCCGTCCGCGGTGACGTCGCCGACGCACGCCACCGCGGCGCCGCCCGCCTCGGTGATCGCGGCCACGGTGTCGTCCACCGCGCGCTTGTCCATGCCGTTGACCACGACCGCGGCGCCTTCGGCCGCCAGCCGTTCGGCGACCCCGCGCCCGATGCCCCGGCTGGACCCCGAAACGATCGCGGTCCTGCCCGCCAGTGGTGTGCTCACTGCTGTCCTCCGGTGTTCGTCGTTCGCCCGGCCGTCACGGCCGGTTCGGTCCGGGGCAGGAACCAGGCCACCACCCCGCAGAGCAGGACCAGCCCGGCCCCGGTGAGCTGAGCCGCCGAGATCGCCCCGGCGAAGGCCGAGCGCGCGTGCTCGGCCTGGCCGCCGGACTCCGCGCGGCCGAGCGCCTCGGCCAGCGATCCCGCTTCGAGATCGCCGGGCAGGCGCCAGGTGAACAGCGCCGCGCTCACCGCGCCGAGCACCGCCACCCCGAGGGACGCCCCGGTTTCGTGCAACATGCCCTGCACCCCCGAGGCCGCCCCGGTCTGTTCCGGCGGCACCGAGCCGAGCAGCGCGTTCGCCACCAGCGGCCCGGCGATGCCGAGCCCGCAGCCCGCGGCGAGCAGTCCGGGCGCCAGTGCCGGATAGCCCGCCGACGAGGGCACCAGCGCGATGGTGGCCAGTCCGGCGGCGGCCAGCGCCATTCCGGTGGTGATCCCGCGTGCGGCCCCGAGCCGGGCGCCGACGCGGGCGCTGACCAGGCTGCCGCAGACCAGGAGCCCGGCGGCCATCGGCAGCGTGCGCACCCCGGCGTCCAGCGGCGAGTAGCCGAAGTCGAGCTGCAGGTGCTGGGTGAGCAGGAAGATCGACCCGGCCAGGCCGAAGGCGGCGAGCAGGCTGGTGACCACCGAGAGCCGGAACGCCGGCACCCGGAACAACGCCATGTCCAGCATCGGCTCGCGCGTGCGCAGCTCGTGGCGGACGAAGGCCAGCAGCAGGAGCACCCCGAGCACCAGTGCCGCCAGCACTTCGGGTGCTGACCAGCCCCGGCCCGGCGCGGCGATGATGGCCCAGCCGATGCCGACCATGGCCGCGGCCGAGAGCAGCGCGCCGGCCACGTCCGGCCGCCGCCCGCCCGGCCCGCGGAACTCCGGCACCCAGGACCGGGCGAAGACCAGGCACAGCACCGCGATCGGGATGTTGAGCGCGAACACCGCCTGCCACGGGAACCGGACCAGCAGCACCCCGCCGACCAGCGGCCCGAGTGCCTGCCCGCCCGCGGCCACCGCGGTCCAGATGCCGATCGCGCGCGGCCGTTCCTCCGCCGGGAACACCCGGGTCAGCACGGCGAGCGTGGCCGGGAGGACACACGCGCCGCCGACCCCCATACCGGCCCTGGCCACGATCAGCTGCGCCGGTGCGGTGGCGCTGACCGCGAGCACGGAGAACCCGCCGAACAACGCCAGCCCGATCAGCCACATCGCCCGGTAGCCGATGCGGTCGGCGATCCCGCCCGCCGCCACGGCCAGCGAACCGACCGCGACGGTGTAGGCGTTCACCATCCACTGGATGTCCGCGGTGGTCGCGCCGAGCTGCTCGATGATCGACGGGATCGCGACGTTGACCACCGTGTTGTCCAGCACGGTCATGAACAGCGTCAGGCACAGGGCGAACAGCACCCACCAGCGCCGGGGCCCGGCCGTGCTCACGCCCGGCTCCGGCGCCGCGCCAGCCGGGCACGCCCCGCCGCCGCCCGGGCGCCCAGCTCGGCAGCCGTCCGCTCGGGCTCGGCGGGCGCGGTTTCCCGGCCGGCTGCCGCGATGGCCCGCGCCTGCGCGGTGACCGTGGTGTGCCGGAACAGTTCCACCACGCCGAGCCGGACCCCGGTGGCCGCGCTGAGCCTGCTCTGCAGTTTCAGCAGCACCACCGAATGCCCGCCGAGGTCGAAGAAGTTGTCGCGCACGCCCACGCGTTCGATGCCGAGCAGTTCGCCCCACACCCCGCTGACGATCCGCTCCAGCCGGTCACGCGGCTCGACGTACCCGCTGTCCCCGCCGGGACGGGCGCGATCGGGCACCGGCAGCGCGCGGCGGTCGAGCTTGCCGCTCGGGGTGCGCGGCAGGCCCGGCACCTCGGTGAGCACCGCGGGCACCATGTACTCCGGCAGCCGGTCGCCGAGGAAGGCGCGGACCGCGGGCAGGTCGACCGCGCCGTTCCTGGGCACCACGAACCCGGCCAGCCTGCTCCCGCCCTCGTCGGTGTGCACGGTGACCGCCGCCTCGCCGACCTCGGGGTGCGCGGTGAGCGCGGCCTGGATCTCGCCCAGTTCCACCCGGAACCCGCGGATCTTGACCTGGTCGTCGATGCGGTCGAGGTATTCCAGGAAACCGTCCGGAGTCCAGCGCACCAGGTCGCCGCTGCGGTACATCCGCGTGCCGGGCGGGCCGAACGGGTCGGGCACGAACCGGTCGCCGGTCAGCGACGGCCTGCCGGAGTACCCGCGCGCGACCTGCGGTCCGGCGATGAACAGCTCACCGGGCACCCCGGGGGGGGTCAGCCGCAACCCGGCGTCGAGCACGTACATACGCATGTTGCCCAGCCCCCGCCCGATCGGGACGCGGTGCGGCCAGCTGCCCGGCGCCGGGTCGAGCAGGTGCGCGGTGGCGGCGTGGGTTTCGGTGGGGCCGTAGAAGTTGTACGCCCGGCGATCGGGGTGGGCCAGGAAGAACTCCCGGATCGCGTCGGTGACCATGAACGCCTCACCGCCCTGGAGCACGTCGGTCAGCGAGTCCAGCTCGCTGCCCTGCGCGGTCGCGGCCTCGATCATCGCCTCGATCGCCAGCCGGGGCGCGAACAGCTCGTTCACCCGGTGCCGGTCGATCCAGCGGACCAGCTCGTCCGGGTCCCGGCGCACCTGCTCCCCCGGGATCACCAGCGCCTTGCCCATCAGCAGGGTGACCAGCGTTTCCTGGACCGAGAAGTCGAAGCTGATCGCGGTGAACTGCGCGGTCCGCCAGCCCGGCCCGCCACGCAGGGTGGCGCGGTGCCAGTCCAGCACGTTGACGATGCCCGAGGTCGGCATGACCACGCCCTTGGGCCTGCCGGTGGACCCCGAGGTGTAGATGACGTAGGCGGGATTGCCCGGCAGCGCCGGGCGCACCCGGTCCGCGTCCGTCGGCGCGGTGTCCGTTGCGGACAGGGCGTCGAGCGTTCCGGTGCCGGTCACCACCAGGCGCGGCGCACCGTCCGGCACCAGGTGTTCCAGGCCGGGCGCGGTCAGCACCAGCCTGGGGGTGCTGTCGGCGATCATGTAGCGGACGCGGTCGGCCGGGTACTCCGGGTCGATGGGCAGGTAGGCCGCGCCCGCCTTGAGCACGCCGAGGATTCCGGCGACCAGTTCGAAGGATCGCGGCAGCAGCAGCGCCACCACCTCCTCGGTGCCGATGCCCTGCTCGATCAGGTGGTGGGCGAACCGGTTCGCGGTCCGTTCGAGCTCGGCGAAGGTCATCGACGCGTCGTCCTGGACCAGTGCCGTGGCCCCGGGCAGCGCGGCGGCCCGTTCCTCGAACAGTTCGGCCACGCTCGCCGTGGTCACCTCTCGGCCCACGTCGTTGAACTCGACGAGCAGCCGGTGCCGTTCGTCCTCGGACAGCAGGTCGGGCGTGCCGATGCGCTGCCCCGGGTCGGCAGCCAGCGCGCGCAGCAGCCACCGCCAGCGCCGGACCAGCAGGTCGATGTCCTCGGCGTCGAACAGGTCCGTGCTGAACTCGATGTCACCGTCGAGCCCGCCGGTGCCCGGCCGCTCGGTCAGGCTGAACACCAGGTCGAACCGCGAGGTGCCGGTGGCCACGGTCACCGGTTCGCCGTCCACCCCGGCCAGCGACAGCGCCGCGCTGCCCGCGTTCTGCAGCACGAACATGATCTGGAACAGCGGGTGGTGCCCGGTCGAGCGCACCGGGTTCAGCTCCTCGACCAGCCGCTCGAACGGCACCCGCTGGTGTTCGTAGGCGGCCAGATCGGTTTCGCGGACGCGGTCCAGCAGTTCGGCGAAGGTGGGGTCCCCCGCGGTGTCGGTGCGCAGCACCAGCGTGTTGACGAAGAAGCCGACCAGTTCGTCGAGCACCTCGTCGGTCCGGCCGGCGATCGGGCTGCCCAGCGGCAGGTCGGTACCGGCGCCGAGCCGGGTCAGCAGGGCGGCGAGCCCGGCGTGCAGCACCATGAACAGGGTGCAGCGGTGCCGTCGCGCCACCTCGGCCAGCGCGGCGTGCAGTTCGGCGTCCAGGGTGAACTCGACGGTCCGGCCGCGCTGGCTCGCCCGTTCCGGCCGCTGCCGCGCCATCGGCAGGGTCAGCTGCTCGGGCGCGCCCGCCAGCCTTTCGCGCCAGTACTCGATCTCGGCGTCGGCCGCCGCGTCGCGGTCGAGCCAGAGCGTGTAGTCGGCGTACTGCACCGGCAGCGGTGCCCAGTCCGGCGCCCGGCCGCCCAGCCGTGCGAGGTAGGCGGTGGCCAGGTCACGGCACAGCGGTGCCAGCGACCAGCCGTCCCCGGCGATGTGGTGCAGCGACAGCAGCAACGCGTGCTCACCGGGGGCGGTGGTGAACAGGTAGGCGCGCAACGGCGGCTCGGCCGCCAGGTCGAAACCCTCGCGCGCGGCCGTTTCCAGTGCCGTGGTCAGGTCGGCCGGGTCGACTTCGGCCGTGTGCAGCCGGGTCCGGGCGTCGGCGAGCACGAGCTGTTCCGGTTCCCCGCCGGTTTCCGGGAAGACCGTGCGCAGGCTTTCGTGTCGCTCGGCGAGATCGGCCAGCGCCTGCTCCAGCGCATCGGCGTCCAGTTCGCCGCGGAGCCGGAAGGCGAGCGGCATGTGGTAGGCCGCGCCGGGCCCGGAAGCGTGGTGCAGGAACCACAACCGGCGCTGCGCCGAGGACAGCGGCACGCGCTCCGGGCGTGGCACGGCGGTCAGCCCGGTTTCCTCCGTGCGGTACCCGGCGATGCGCGGCGCGAGCGCGGCGACGGTCGGCGCCTCGAACAACGCGCGGATCGGCACGTCCGCGCCGAGCACCGGGCGGATCCGGCTGACCAGCCTGGTGGCCAGCAGGGAGTGCCCGCCCAGCGCGAAGAAGTCGTCGTGCACGCCCACCTCGGGCACACCGAGCACCCCGGCGAAGATGCGGCACAGGGTCTCCTGGAGCGGGGTCACCGCCCCCGCCGCGGCGGTCGTCTCCGGCGGCTCGGGGTCGGGCAGCGCCGAGACGTCGAGCTTGCCGTTCGCCGTGACCGGCACCGTTTCCACCGGCGTCCAGGTCGCGGGCACCAGTTGTTCCGGCAGGCGTGACCGCGCGAACGCACGCAGTCCGGCGGAGTCGACCACGGCCGAGGGCACCACGTAGGCGTCCAGGCGCAGCGAACCCCGGCCGTCGTCACGGGCGAGCACCACGGCCTGCCGCACCGACGGGTGGGCCCGCAGGACCGCCTCGATCTCGCCGGGCTCGACACGCAGGCCGCGGATCTTCACCTGCCGGTCCCCGCGGCCGGTGTAGGCGAGGCTGCCGTCGGCGCGCCAGCGGCAGCGGTCGCCGGTGCGGTACACCCGCGCTCCGGCGGGCCCGAAGGGGTCCGGCGCGAACCGCTCGGCGGTCAGGTCCGGTCGCCCGGCGTACCCGCGGGCGACCTGCACCCCGCCGATCCACAGTTCGCCGTCGACGCCCGGCGGGAGCAGGCGGCCCCAGGCGTCGGTGACGTAGAGCAGGGTGTTCGGCGCGGCGAAGCCGATCGGGACGTCGGGTTCGCGCTCGCGGCCACACGGCCACCAGGTCACGTCGATCGAGGCTTCGGTCGGCCCGTACAGGTTGTGCAGGCGGGCACCCGGCAGCACCTCGGCCACCCGGTCCCGCAGCGCACCCGGCAGGACCTCACCACTGCACACGATGTCGCGCACGCTCGTGCAGCCCGCCGCCGACGGCTCCTCGGTGAACACGCCCAGCATCGACGGCACGAAGTGCAGCACCGACACGCCTTCGTCCTGGATGAGCCCGGCCAGGTAGCGGGGGTCGCGGTGCCCGCCGGGCTCGGCCAGCACCAGCCGGGCACCGGTGATCAGCGGCCAGAACAGCTCCCACACCGACACGTCGAAGCCGATCGGCGTCTTCTGCAGCACGACGTCGTCCTCGGTCAGCTCGAACGCGCGCTGCATCCAGTCGAGGCGGTTGACCACCCCGGGTTCCTCGACGACCACGCCCTTCGGCCGTCCCGTGGAGCCGGAGGTGAACATGACGTACAGCGCCCGGTCGCGGCGTTCGCCCACGGCGGCCGCGTCCTCGGGCAGGTCGTCGACCGCGAGCCAGCCTTCCCCGGGCAGGTCTTCCCGGAGCTCGGCGAGGGTCAGTCCGGTGGTCGCGCCGGCGTCGGCGAGCATGGCCGCGATCCGCTCGGCCGGGAGTTCGGGATCCACGGGCAGGTAGGCCGAGCCCGCCTTCAGCACGCCCCAGAGCGCGACCATCAGCTCCGCCGACCGCGGCAGCGCCACGGCCACCACCGAGCCGCTCGCGCGGGCGGCCAGTACACCCGCCACGCGGTCCGCGCGCCGGTCCAGTTCGGCGTAGGTGAGCCGTTCTTCGCCGGAGACCACGGCGATGGCGCCGGGCTGGCGGCGCACGACCTCGGCGAAGCGCCCGGTGAGCGAGGCGTCGCCCGGATCGGTCCGCTCGCCGGTGCCCCAGTCGAGCACCCGGCGGGTTTCGGCGGGGTCGAGCACCGGCACCGCGGACAGCTTGCCGTCCGGGTTGGCCGTCACCGCGTCGAGCAGCCTGCCGAAGTGCGCGGCGAAGGCACGCACGGTGTCCTCGTCGTAGAGATCGGTGTCGTATTCGAGTTCCCCGGCCAGCTCACCGTCCTGCTCGGACAGGTAGAGGGTCAGGTCGAGCTTGGCGGTGCCGTTCGGCACGAACGAGACCTCGGTCTCGGCTCCGGGCAACGGCAGTTCCGCGCCTTCGTCCCGGACCACGAGCATGGTGCGGAAGAACGGGTTCGCGCCGAGCGCGCGATCCGGCTGGAGCCGGTCGACCAGCTTCTCGAACGGCACGTCCTGGTGCCGGTACGCGCCGAAGCAGGCTTCGCGGACGCGGCCGAGGAAGGTGCGGAAGTCCGGATCACCGGCCAGGGAAACCCGGATGGGCAGCGTGTTCAGGAAGTAACCCGCGACCCGCTCGAAGTCGGGATCGGTGCGGGCGGCCATCGGCGTGCCGGTCACCACGTCGCCGGCCCCGGTCCGGGCACCCAGCGCGGCCTGGAAGGCGGCCAGCAGCACCATGAACGGGGTGCACCGCTGGGCCCGCGCGAGGTCCTTCACCCGGCCGGCCGCCGCGCCGGGCACGGTGAACCGCAGTTGCGCACCGCGGAACGACGGTGCCCCGGTGCGCGGCCGGTCGGGTCGCAGGCCGGTGTCCGCGGGAGCACCGGCCAAATTCGCGGCCCAGTACTCCAGCTGTGCCGTGAACGCGTCGTTCTCCCGTTGCCCGGCCGCGAAATCCGCGTACCCGGCGGCCGGTGGCGGCGGGAGTTCCTCGCCGCGGTAGGCGCGGGCCCAGTCCTCGAACAGCAGGGACAGCGACCACGCGTCGCAGACCAGGTGGTGCAGCACGACACCGATCAGGTGATCGCACTCCCCCAGCTGCCACACGGTGACCCGCACCAGCGGCTCGGCGGCCAGGTCGAAGCGGTGCGCCGCCTCGGCCCGCAGTTCCTCGTCCGCCCGCGACGGGTCGCCCGCCCGGACGGCGGCGACCTCGTCGACCTCCAGCAGAGCGGGGCGCGGTTCGCCGTGGTCGGCGCGGACGACCGTGCGCAGCACCTCGTGCCTGGCCACCACACGCGCCCACGCCCTGGTCAGCGCCGCGACGTCGAGTTCACCGCGGACCCGGACGGCCACCGGCACGTTCTGCGCGTGCCCGGTGGCGTCGAGCTGGTGGGTGAACCACAGGCGTTCCTGACCGAAGGACAGGTTCATCGCAGGGGACTCCTCACTCGGGTTCGGGCTCAGGCCACGCCGTCCATCTGGCGGCGCACGCTCAGCGGGCGCATGTCGGTCCACACGCCTTCGATGTGGGTGAGGCATTCGGCCTTGAGCCCGTGGTAACCGGCGTCGCGCCAGCCGGCGGGCAGGTCGCGCTCGCGCGGCCAGATCGAGTACTGCTCCTCGTCGTTGACCACGACGGTGTAGACGGTGGTGCGGTCGTCGTCCTCGAAAGCCATGTCCTTCTCTCCTTCGGGTGGGCCGCTCAGCGCAGGGCGGCGAGCGGGGTGGCGGGCCGTTCCACGACCGCCTCGATCAGGGTCAGCACCGACTGCGCCAGCCCGGCGAACTCCCGGACCACCTCGCGCGGCGGCCCGAGGTGCTCGGTCACCGCGAAGTGGAACGCCGGGGTCGCGAGGTCGATCACCAGCACCGCGGCCGTGCCGGGCGCCGGATCGAGCCGCGTGCCGGTGGTGGTCACCGCGAGGGCGAGCGGCATCGGCCGGTTCGCCAGGCCGTGCAGCGGATACCGCGCCGGGAGGTCGCGGAGGTAGCTGCCGCGCGGTCCGGCCAGTGCCCGCTCGACCGCGGCCGTCGCCCCGGCGAAGCCGAGTTCCGGCGGCAGTTCGACCGGTAGTGGCACGTCCCTGGTGACCAGTGCCTCCAGCCCGGCCACCGCCGCGCGCCGGTCGTCGTCGCTGTACCGGACGGTCCCGTACCGGGTGCCGAGGCAGGCCAGCCAGGCGGTCAGCAGTTCGGTCGCCGGGTCGCGCAGCCGGTCCACCAGCGCACGCCGGACCAGTGTGGTCCCGCGTGTCACCGGCGAGGGCGTCCACAGCGGGCGAACCACCCGGTCCGGGACGCCGGTGCACGCGGTGAGCCGGTCGAGCCAGGCACCCTCGCGGGGTGCCCATTGCTCGAACCAGGTGGTGAAACCGCCCTCCGGCGCACCGAGGCGGTCACCCGCACTCAGCACCGCACCCGGCGACACCGTCTCACCATCCACCGTGGACAACCTGGTCAGCTCGACCGCGCCGTCCGGGGTGCTCACCCGGACCGGTTCCGTGCCCAGCACCGTGCCCGGCTCGGCCTCGACCGGCCCCGGCCGCGGGCGCAGCCCGGTCACCAGGAACGCCTCGTCGCCGGCGACCAGCCGTGGCCTGCCGAACCGGTTGTCGAACCGGCCGAACTCACCCGCCCGGCACCAGCGGTCCAGCTCGGCCGCCGTCTGCTCCCCGGTGACCAGGCCGCCGCCGGGGAACAGCCGGCGGGCCGGGAAGTAGGTGCGCCCGGCGGGGTCCTGCGCGATCGGGTTCAGCGTGTCCGCCTCCAGGTCGTCCAGCAGTTCCTTCAGCGACAGCAACGCGTGTTCGTGGCAGCGCACGTCCAGCGCGAGCGTGGTGTCGCCGGGTTCGACCGGGAATGCGGCCTGCTTGAGGATCCGGCCCGCGTCGACCTCGGCGACCATCTCGTGCCAGGTCACGCCGTGCTCGGTCTCGCCGTGCAGCAGCGCCCAGGTCGTCTGGTGCACACCCGCGTACTTCGGCAGCAGCGAGCTGTGCAGGTTGATCGCCATCCGCCGGGGCAGCGCCAGGTCCGCCTCCCGGAGCACCACGTCGTTGGTGATGCTGAACAGGTAGTCCGGGCGGCCGGGCAGCTCGCCGAGCCGGGCCGCGGCCGGCACGCCGTGCTCGCCGGCCCAGTCGAGCGCGGGCGGGTACCGGGTGACCACGCCGGTCACCCGGTGCCCGCGCGCGGCGAGCAGCTCGGCGCTCTCCACCAGCAGCGCGCCCCAGCCGATCAGCAGGCAGTCGTACCCCGTCACGGTTCGACCAGCGATCCGGCCAGCACCTTGGCGACCGTGGCCACGTGGGGTTCACGCAGCATCGTCTCGTGGCCGCCGGGCACCTTGTGCGGTTCGATCGCGCTCGCGTAGGACCGCCAGCCGTAGCAGTCCGCGCCGTCCGCGCCGCTTTCCTCGGCCTGGAGGAAGACCACGCGCCCGGCGTAGGGCTCGGGCCGGTAGGACCGCCAGGCGCTCAGGTTGTGGTGCGCGGCCACGAACAACCGCACCAGCCGGTCGGTGTCCGGGCCGGGCTCGACCAGCCCGCGTTCACCGGCCCAGTCGGCGTAGGCGCGCATCCGCTCGGCCACCGGACCGGGGCCCGGCTCGGGCAGGTCGGTCACCGCGACGTCGCGGGCGTCGAGCAGGGCCAGCACGATCTCGGCCTCGGTGGTGCGCACCGGCTGGTCCGGGTCCGGCGGCTCGACGTCCATGACCACCACTTCGGCCACCCGCTGCCCGGCAGCGGTGAGCTGCCGGGCCATCTCGTAGGCGATCGCCCCGCCGAGGGACCACCCGCCGAGGTGGTACGGGCCCTCCGGCTGTTCGGCACGCAGGTCGGCGACGTAGCGGGCAGCCAGTTCCGGGACCGAGGACGGCCCAGCCGGGCCGTCGCCGGACACCGACGGCGACTGCAGCCCGTACAGCGACCACTCGGGGGCCAGCTGACCGGCCAGCGCGTGGTAGCAGAGGACCGTGCCGCCGAGCGGGTGCACCAGGAACAACTTCGGCGCACCCGGGGTGGTGCGCACCGGGACCACGCACGAGGCGCTCCCGCCGGACGGGGTGCCCGCGACCGCCCCGGCGAGCAGTTCGACCGTGGTCGCCTTGAGCACGGTGGCCAGGGAAACCGTGGTGTCGCCGAACTCCGCCTGCAACGCGCTCACCAGGCGGACCGCCAGCAGCGAATGCCCGCCCAGCTCGAAGAAGTTGTCCCGGACGCCCACCCGGTCGATGCCGAGCAAGCCCTGCCACAGCCCGGCGATCCGGCGTTCGGTCTCGTCGCGCGGAGCCAGGTACTCGGTGGCGAGGTCCGGCCGGGGATAGACGGTCTCACCGGTTCCCTGCGCCGTGTCACCGGTTTCCGGACCACCCGCCGCCTCGGCGATGCGCGCGGGCAGGTTCCCGGTGGACACCACCAGCTGCGGCAGCGGATCGGCGGCGAGCACCCGGCGCAGCACCTCCCGCGCCTCACCGCCGTCCAGGCCCAGCTCGCCGGTGTTCCGCCAGCTGTCCCAGGCGACCGCGATCCACGGCGTCTCCCCGGCCATCGACTGGCGCGCGGCGAACAGTTCGGCGTAGACCGCCGCGGCCGAGTAGGTGGCGAAACCGGCACCGCCGAGCACCGAGGAGATCGACGAGCAGAGGAACACGAAGTCCAGCTCCCGCCCGGCGAACACCCTGGCCAGCACCGCGGCACCGTCGGCCTTGGCGGCCAGGTGGGCCCGTGCCGATTCGGCAGTCGCGTCGGCCACCGGGACCAGCCGCTCACCGGAGACCACCCCGGCGGCGTGGAAAACGCCGTCGAACCGGCCGAGCCGCTCCTCCAGCTGGGCGACCGCGTCGCTGAACGCGGTCTCGTCGGCGACGTCGGCGGCGATCGCGGCCACCTCCGAACCGGCGGACTCCAGTTCCCGGATCACCCGGATCTCGTCGGCGGCCGGGGCCGAACGCCGGATCAGGCCGATCCGGGCCCCGGCCAGCACCCGCGCGATCTCCGTGCCCATCCGGCCGAGCCCGCCGACGATCAGGTAGCAGCCATCGGGCCGCAACACCGAGGAACCGGCTTCCGGCAGGGGAACCGCGACGTGGTCGGGCACCCAGCGGTGCTCACCGCGGTAGGCGGCGCACGGCTCGTCCCCGGCGAGCAGTTCGGCGGCGAGCCTGCCGAGCAGGCGTGCACGCCGCTTCCCGGTCCCCACCGGGCCCGCGTCGACGAACCGGCAGCGCAGTCCCGGCGCTTCCTGCGCGACCACGCGCAGCAGTCCGGAGATCATGCCGCGTTCGGGCAGCACGCGCGGCTCGTCGGCGATGGCGAGCCCGGAGACGGTGAGCACGGACAGGTTCACCCCGGTGACCCCGGCCTTGGCGAGCGCCCTGGCGTGGAACAGCACGGCGAGGAACGAGTCGTAACCACCGGGAGCGTCGTCGTCCATCACCCCGGCTCCGTGCACGACGTGGTCGGGCGCCTCGCCCGCTTCCCGCAGCGCCTGGACCAGGCTTTCCCAGTCAGCCGGTGATTCCGGGTCGACCAGGTAGCCGTCCTCGCCGAGGTCGGCGAACGACCGTCCCCAGTGGACCGGGATCACCCGGTCGGCGCCGAGTTCGGCGACGTCACCGGCGATCGTGTCCATTCCGGCCACCAGCCAGGTGCCGCCGGTGCCCGCCGCCACCGGGCGGGTGGCGCGCTTCCACGAGGGCGCGTAGAACCAGTCGGCCGGATCGGTGACCCGCTCGCCCGCCGGTACCGCGGTCGCCGACGGCTTCGCCTCGGCGGGCGGCTCCAGCCAGTAGCGGCTGCGCTCGAACGGATAGGTCGGCAGCCGCAGGCGCGCCCGCCGCTGTCCCTCGAACAACGACTTCCAGTGCACCACCGCGCCGGAGAGCCACAGCCTGCCCAGCGCCGCGGCGAAGTCGTACTCGGCGTCGGCCGAGTCCTCCGGCAGCACCTCGACCAGCTCACCCGACGGCGGTTCCCAGCCCGGCACCGAGGCGGTCGCCCCGGCCACCACCAGCACCTGCGCGGGGTCGTCCAGCAGTGGTTCGAGCACCTCGCCGAAGTCGCCACCGGCCCAGATGCCGCCGGTCCAGAACTCCGGATCGGCCAGTTCGTCCCCGGTGACAAAACCGCCGCACGCCACCGAACTCCACGGTGTCTCCGGCGCGGCACCGGCCTCCGGCGCGCCGTGGCCCAGCAGCACGGACACCGCCTGCCGGAGGTCCAGCACACCGGTCAGGCACGCGGCCACCAGCTCACCGGCACCGGACGCGGCGAGCTCGTCCGGCCGCAGGCCCAGCTCGGTCAGGCCGCGGGCCAGGGCGTAGAGCGTGACGAACCGCGCGGCGTTCTCGAACCGCGGGTCCACCGGTTCGTCGGCGGGCGCCAGGAACACCGACTCGCGCAGGTCGGCACCGAGGCCCGGGGTGAGCAGCTCGCAGCAGTCGTCGACCGCCGACCGGATCACCGGCAGCCGCCAGTACAGCTTCGCCAGCCTGCCCGGCGCGACCGGCAAGGCACCCGGCAGCACCAGCGTCCAGGAACTCTGCGCGTCACCGCTTTCGCGAACCCGCAGGAACTCCTCACCACCATCAGCACCATCGCGCGCCAGTTCGGCGGCCTCGGCGGTGGTCCTGGCCAGCACCACCCGGCGCTGGTCCAGCGCGGTCCGGCCGAGTTGCAGCGTGTACGCCACGTCGGCGAGGTCGGTGTCCGGCGCGCCGGCGAGGTGGTCGGCCAGTTCCTTGGTCGCGGTGTCCAGCGCGCCGCGGCTGCGTGCCGAGAGCGGCAGGATCTGCCAGCCCCGGCCCGGCGTCGACGGCTGCCGCGCCGGCGGCTGTTCCAGCACGACGTGGGCGTTGGTGCCGCCGATCCCGAGCGCGGTGACCCCCGCGCGGCGCGGGCCGTCACCGGGGAAGGCGGCCGGTTCGCTGCTGACGAAGAACGGGCTGCCGTCGAGCTCGGTGTTCGGGTTCGGGTGTTCGAAGTGCAGCGACGGCGGCACGACCCCGTGCTCGACGGCGAGCGCCGCCTTCATCAGCCCGGCGACCCCGGCCGCGGTCCCGAGGTGGCCGAAGTTCGACTTGGCCGAGCCGAGCGCGCAGGACGCGGGCGGCAGCGGGCCGTGCTCGGTGAACGCCTGGGTCAGCGCGGTCACCTCGATCGGGTCGCCGAGCACCGTGCCGGTGCCGTGTGCCTCGATCAGCCCGATGCTGCCCGGTTCGGTGCCCGCCGCGGCCAGCGCCTTGCGGATCACCTCGGCCTGCCCGGCCACACCCGGCGCGGTGTAGCCGACCTTCGCCGAACCGTCGTTGTTGATCGCCGAACCGCGGATCACCGCGTGCACCGGGTCGCCGTCGGCGAGCGCGTCGGCCAGCCGCTTGAGCACCACCACCCCGACGCCACTGCCCGGCAGCGTGCCCTGCGAAGCCGCGTCGAACGGGCGGCAGTGCCCGTCCGGGCTGAAGATCCCGCCCTCGACCCACTTGTAGCCGACGTTCGGGATGAGGATCGACGCGCCACCGGCCAGCGCCATGTCGCACTCACCGGCGAGCAGCGCGCGGGCCGCGACGTGGGTGGCCACCAGCGAGGTGGAGCACGCGGTCTGCACGGTCATCGCCGGGCCGCGCAGGTTCAGCTTGTAGGACACCCGGGTGGCCAGGTGGTCCTTGTCCCAGGAGATCAGCAGGTGCGCGCCGTTGGAGTTCGGCACCGTCTCCTGGTTGACGAAGGTGTTGTGCCACATGTAATCGCTGTGCCCGACCCCGGCGTAGACGCCGATGCCGCCGTCGAACTGCTCGGGGTCGTGCCCGGCGCGTTGCAGCGCCTCGGCCGAGCACTCCAGGAACAGCCGCTGCTGCGGGTCGATCAGCTCCGCTTCGCTGGGGCTGTACCCGAAGTAGCCCGCGTCGAAGTACTCGATGCCCTGGAGCGCGCCACCGCGTGGCACGAAGTCCTCGGCGAAGGCGTCGTCGCCGAACCCCGCCGCGCGGATCTCGTCCGGGGTGGCGGTGGTGATCGTTTCGAGGCCGTCCAGCAGCACCCGCCAGTACTCTTCCGGGCTGCTCGCACCGGGGTACCGGCAGGCCATGCCGATCACCGCGATGCCGTTCTCGCTGGCGCTGGGGTTCTCGCTGCTGCGCACCGGTTTCTCCTCCTTCGGAACGGCCTTCGGCGTGACGGGTTCGACGAGTTGGCGCAGGTAGGCGGCGAGCGTGCTGACCGTGGTGTGGCGGAACAACTCGGCGAAGGGCACGGTCACCGGCAGCGCCTCGGTCAGCGCGGTGTGCATGCGGATCAGCAGCAGCGAATGCCCGCCGAGGTCGAAGAAGTTGTCGTGCGGCCCGACGTCGGGCCGGGACAGCACGTCCTGCCAGATGCCGAGCACCAGCTGTTCCATCCGGTTGCGCGGGGCCACGCGCCGGGGCTCGCGAGCGGCGGGCCGCGGCTCGGGCAGGCGCGAGCGATCGGGTTTCCCGCTCACCGTGCGCGGCAACTCGTCCAGCCGGACCAGCACACCGGGCACCAGGTAGGCGGGCAGGCGTTCGCGCAGGAACGCCTTCACCGCGTCGGTGTCCACGCCCCCGGTGAAGTACCCGGCCAGCAGCCGCTCCCCCGCCTCGGTGGTGACCACCTTCGCGGCCGATTCGGTGACGCCGGGGAACCCGGCCAGCGCCGCCTCCACCTCACCCAGCTCGATCCGGAACCCGCGGATCTTCACCTGGTGGTCGGCCCGGCCGCGGAACTCCAGTCCGCCGTCGGACCGCCAGCGCACCACGTCGCCGGTGCGGTACATCCGCGCCCCCGGACCGCCGAAGGGATCGGGCACGAACCGCGACGCCGTCAGCGCCGGGTTGCCCAGGTAGCCGAGCCCGACCCCCGGACCGCCGATGTACAGCTCGCCGAACACCCCGGTCGGCGCGAGGGCACCCGTGTCGTCGAGCACGAACACCCTGGCGTGGCCGAGGGGCCGGCCGAGGTGCACGTCCGGCTGTTCGCCGGCGGTCAGTTCCAGGCTGGTGGCGACGACCGTGGTTTCGGTGGGGCCGTAGACGTTGACCACCCGGCGGGCACCGGCGTCGAAGATCGCGCGCGCGGTGGCCGCGGGCAGTTCCTCGCCCCCGGCGATGTAGGTGCGCAGGCCACCGGGCAGGTGCCCGGCCCGCAGCAGTTCACCGACCACCGAGGGCACCGCGAAGAAGTACCGCGCCATCGCGGCCGCCTCCTCCGGCAGCGTGCCGACGTGCAGCGCGTTGTCCACCAGCACCACCCGGCCGCCGAAGGCCAGCGGCACCCACAGGTCGAGCACGGAGGCGTCGAAGCAGACCGAGGAGGTCGCGACCGCGCCGGCCAGTTCGTCGTCGTCGAGCAGGTCGCGGCCCCAGGACAGCAGGTGCCGCACCGCGTCGTGGGAGATGACCGTGCCCTTCGGACGACCGGTCGAGCCGCTGGTGTAGATGACGTAGGCAGCGCTCTGCCCGGACGGCGGCGTTTCCGGCAGCGGCGCCTGGGCGCCGTCGCCGCCGACCGCGAGCACCTGCCCTTCGTAGCCGCCGAAGGCGCCGGGGTCGTCGGTGATCAACGCGGGAGCGTCCGCGTCGGTGAGCATGAGCCGCCGCCGCTCGGCCGGGTACTCCGGGTCCAGCGGCACGTAGGCGCCTCCGGCCCGCAGCACCGCGAGCAACGCGATGACCAGGTCCGGGGTGCGCGGCAGGCACACGCCGACCCGCACGTCCGGCCCCACCCCGGCCGCCCGCAGGCGCCGGGCCAGGTGCGCGGATTCCCGGTCCAGCTCGCGGTAGGTCAGCACGCGGTCCCCGTGCCACACCGCGGTCGCGTCCGGAGGCGACCCGAGCACCAGTTCCGGCAGGGTGGCTTCCGGTACCGGAACCTCGGGCCAGCCGCGCTGCCCCCACTCCAGCAGGCGGTCGCGCTCACCGCCGTCCAGCAGCGGCAACGCGGACAGCGGCGTGCCGGGGTCCGCGGTGATCCCGGTCAGCAACGTGGTGAAGCGGCGGCCGAGGCGTTCGACGGTCTCGGGGTCGAACAACGCGGTGGCGTACTCGAAGGAACACCGCAGCCCGTCCTCGGCTTCGCCCGCGTACAGGGACAGGTCGAACTTCGCCGTGTTGTTGTTCTTCCCCTGGTACTCCAGGGACAGGTCGCCGACGCCGACCTCGGCGCTCGCCGGTCCCTGGAACACCAGGATGTTCTGGAACAGCGGGTCGTGGCTGGGGTCGCGGTCCGGCGCCAGCTCCTCGACCAGCTTCTCGAACGGCACGTCCTGGTTGGCCACCCCGTCCAGGCAGGTCCGGCGCACCCGGGCGAGCAGTTCGGTGAACGCCGGATCACCGGAGAGGTCGACGCGCAGCGGCAGCGTGTTGACGAAGAACCCGACCAGGTCCTCCAGTTCCGGGCGGCCCCGGCCGGTGATCGGCGAGCCGATCACCAGATCGTCCTGCCCGGCCGAACGCGACAGCAGCACCGAGAAGGCCGCGAACACCACCATGAACAGCGTGCAGTTGTGCGCTCTGGCCAGCGTGCGCAGCTCGTCGAGCACGCCGGCGGGGACCACGAAGTCGTGCCAGGCACCGCGGTGGTCCCGCTTCGCCTGGCGCGGCCGGTCCAGCGGCAGCGCCGAGAGCCGGGGCGCGTCACGCAGGTGCTCGCGCCAGTGGTCCAGCTGGCTGGCGAACTCCGGCGTCTCGGCCAGGTCGCGTTGCCAGATCGCGAAATCCGGGTACTGCACGGCGAGTTCGGGCAGCTCGGGCGGCTCGTTCCTGGCGAAGGCGGCGTAGCACTCGCCGAGCTCGCGGAAGAAGATGTCCTGCGACCAGGCATCGCACACGATGTGGTGGATGGTGATCAGCAACTGGTGGTCGGCCTCGCCCAGCCGGACCAGCAGGGCACGCAACAGCGGCGGCTCGGCCAGGTCGAACGGGCGCGCGCCGAGTTCGGCCTCCAGCCGGGCCAGCTCCGCCTCCGGGTCGGCGTGCGCACGCAGGTCGGTCACCGGCAGCGGCACGTCCACCCGGCCGCGCACCACCTGCACCGGCTCGCCGTCCTCGACGGCGAAACCGGTGCGCAGCGCCTCGTGCCGGTCGACCACGGCCGCCAGCGCCCGCCGCAGCGCAGGCACGTCGAGGTCACCGCGCAACCGCATCCCCATCGGGATCAGGTAGAACGGGTTGCCCGGGTCGACCTGCTGGACCAGCCACAGCCGCCGCTGGGCGAAGGACGCCGGGAACCGGTGGATCTGCTCGTGCTCTGCGCTCACTGGGTCATCGCTCCTGTCGGCTCGGCCGCTTCGCGGCGCTGCCGGTAACCACCGCGGTCGACGCGGGTGATCGACGGCGCCGCCGGCGCGGCCTTCAGTTCCGCCACCGCGGCGGCGAGTTCGGCCACCGTCGGGCTGGTCAGCAGGGTGTGCAGCGGCACCTGGACCCGCAGTTCCTTCAGCACGCGCGAGATCACCCTGGTGCCGAGCAGCGAGTGGCCGCCGAGTTCGAAGAAGTTGTCGTGCACGCCGACCCGGTCGACGCCGAGCAGGCCGGCCCACACCCCGGCGAGCAGCTTCTCCAGCTCGGTGGCCGGTGCCACGTAGGCGGTTTGCAGGTCCGGGCGCGCGTGCCCGCCACCGTGACGGGGTGCGGGCTCACCGTCGTCACCGCCGCCGGACCACTGGTCGAACCGGGACTCCAGGTCGCCGGTCGAGTTCACCAGCTGGGCGGGCAGGCTCCCGGCGAGCACCCGGTCGAGCACACCCCTCGCGTCGTCCTCGTCGATCAGGTACTCGCGCAGCGTGGCCGCCGCATCGTCGTCGCCCTCGACGGTCCAGCCCTCCCAGGCCAGTGCCGTCCACGGGGTGCCGTCGGCGGCGGACCTACCGGCCGCGAACAACTCGGTGTACAGGTTGGCCGCGGCGTAGGCGGCGAACCCGATCCCGCCGAGCACCGACGCGATCGACGAGCACAGCAGCACGAAGTCGAGTTCCCGCCCGGCGAACACCCCGGCCAGCACCCGCACCCCGCGTGCTTTCGCGGCCAGGTGCGGTTCCGCGCTTTCCGGCGTCGCCCCGGCCAGCGGCACCACGCCGTCCGCGGTCACCACCCCGGCCACGTGGAACACCCCGTCGAACGGGCCGAGTTCCTGTTCCAGCCGCGCCACCGCGGCGGCGAAGGTCTCCTCGTCGGCGACGTCGGCCGAGGCGGTGGCCACCGTGGCGCCCGCGGCTTCCAGCCGCCGGATCGTGGTGATCTCCGCGGCGACCGAGTCGTCCGGATCGGCTTCCGCCAGGTAGTCGTCCCACTGTTCGCGGGCGGGCACCACCGACCGCCGGATCACGCCGATTCGCGCCTTGCGCGTGGCCAGCAGGTCCCCGATCACCGCGCCGATCCGGCCGAGCCCGCCGGAAACCAGGTAGCACCCGCCGTCACGCAGGCGCGTGGCACCGGTGGCCGCGAGCCGGGCCGGCACGAAGCCGCGCACCCAGCGGGTGTCACCGCGGTAGGCGACACAATCGTCCTCCCCCGCCACGACCTCCGCGTGCAGGTGGGTCAGCAGCCGCTCGCGCTGCCGGGCCCAGACCGCCGGGGCGGTGTCGATGAACCGGCAGCGCGCCTGCGGCAGTTCCTGGCCGATCACCCGGCACAGCGCCGCCACCATGCCGCGTTCCGGCCGCACCTCGGTCTCCCCGGCCACCGCCAGCCCGGACACCGACAGCACGCCGATCTCCACGTCGTCGACCAGTCCGCATTCGGTCCACGCCCGCATCAGCAGCACCAGCCCGTGGAAGGCGGTGAAGTCCCACTGCGGACCGTCCACCCCGAACACCACGCGCCCGGGCACGGAGCCCTTCAGCCCGCGCAGCAGGGTCAGCCAGCCGTCCAGATCGCCGGGATCGACGGTGTAGCGGTCCTCGCCGTGGTCGGTGAACGCCTCGCCCCAGCTCACCCGGATCACCCGGGCGGCCGAGCGGGCGGCGACCGCACCGGCGATCGACTCGGCGTCCCCGGCCACGAGCCAGGTCTCCCCGGCCGCCGCGTCCGCGGCGGCCTCCGGCGGCAGGGCGCGGGAGAAGTTCGGCAGGTGGAACCAGTCCGCCGGATCGGCCTGCCTGCCGGTGGTTCGCGGCACCGGGGCGGTCTTGCCCGGCGCCCGTGCGGACAGCCAGTAGCTGTTGCGCTCGAACGGGTAGCCGGGCAGGCTCACCCGCCCCCACCCACCGCTCGCGTGCAGTTCCGGCCAGTCCACCTCGACCCCGGCGAGCCAGGCCCTGGACAGCGCTTCGAGCAGGACCGCCCGGTCGTCCGCGTGATCGTGCGCGGCGGGTGCGGTGGCCAGCACGAGGCCGTCGTCGGCGCGGCCGGGGTGCTGCACGAGCAGGCTCCCCAGCGCGCGGCCCGGCCCCAGTTCGACCACCACCGGCGCGGTCAGCTGCCACATCGCCTCGACCTGGTCGGCGAAGCGGACGGTGGCCACGCTGTGCCGGGCCCAGTGCCCGGGGTCGGTCGCCTCGGCCGGGGTGACCCACTGCCCGGTGACGTTGGACAGGTACGGGATCTCCGGCGCCTTGAGGCTCACCCCGTCGAAATCGGCGCGCAGGCGTTCCTCCAGCGGGCGCATCATCCACGTGTGGAACGCGTGCTCGGCGGGCACGCGGCGGCTGGCGATGCCGTCGGCGAGCAGGCGGTCGGCGAGCGCGTCGACCTCCTCCGCCGGGCCGCCGACCACGCACAGCGAAGGCGCGTCCACGGCGGACAGGGACAGCCGGTCACCCAGCAGCGGTTCGATCTGCTCGGCTGCGCTCATCACCGCGAGCATCGCGCCACCGGGCAGGCCGCCGATGTACCGCGCGCGGCGGGCAACCAGCCAGGTGGCGTCCGCGAGCGAGAACACCCCGGCGATGGCGGCCGCGACGTACTCGCCGACGCTGTAGCCGAGCAGGGCGTCCGGGCGCACGCCGTAGTGCATCCACAGCCGCGCCATCGCGTACTGGACGGCGAAGAGCAGCGGCTGCGCGACGATCGTCTCGTCGAGCGGACCCGCCTCGCGCTCCTGGAGCAGGCGGGCGAACGGGTCGGCGGGCAGCTCACCGCGTTCGGCCGTGTCGTTGCCGGTGTCGAACAACCGCTCCCTCAGGTCGAAGCCGAGGTGCGGGGTGAACAGCTCGGCGCACCGGTCGAGTTCGGCGCGGAACACCGGTTCGTCCCGGTACAGCCCGGAGCACAGGTTGACGTACTGGTCACCCACGCCGGAGAAGAGGAACACCACCGAACGGCTCCCGGCGGGCCCGGCCGAGGTGAACACCTCCGGCGACCGGCTTTCCAGCGCCTTCGCCGCGTCCGCGAGGTCGGCCGCCACCACGGCCCGGCGGTGGGCGTGCACCCGGCGGCCGGTGGCGAGGGTGCCCGCCACGTCCGCCAGGGCCACCTCGTGCGCCCGCAGGTGCTCGGCCAGCCGGTCGGTGGCCCGCTCCAGGGCGGCGGGGGTGCGCGCGGAGAGCAGGATCGGCCACCACCCTCCCCCGGGCGCCCGCCGCCGCGGGGGCGGGGGCTGCTCGACGACGATGTGCGCGTTGGTGCCGCCGATGCCGAACGAGCTCATGCCCACCCGGCGCGGTACCCCGGGCACCGGCCAGTCGGCGAGTTCGGCGTTGACGTGGAACGGCATCGAGGCGAAGTCGATGTTCGGGTTCGGTGTCCGGAAGTGCAGGCTCGGCGGGACCTTGCCGTGCTTGACCATCAGCACCGACTTGATGAACCCGGCCACCCCGGCCGCCGAGTCGAGGTGCCCGATGTTCGACTTCAGCGAGCCGATCGCGCACGCGCGGTCGTGGTCGGCGCCGAGCGCGCGGAAGGCGTCGGCGAGCGCGGTCACCTCGATCGGGTCGCCGAGCGGGGTGGCCGCGCCGTGCGTCTCGACGTAGCCGATGGTGTTCACGTCCACACCCGCGGCGCTGATCGCGTCGGTGATCACCTGGGTCTGCCCGCGCGTGCCGGGCGCGGTGTAGCCGACCTTGGCCGAACCGTCGTTGTTCACCGCCGAACCGCGGACGACCGCGTGGATGAGGTCACCGTCTTCGAGCGCGTCCTCCAGGCGCCGCAGCACCACCACGCCGACCCCGCTGCCCGGCACGGTGCCCTTGGCGTCGGCGTCGAAGGAGCGGCAGTGCCCGTCCGGGGAGAGCACGCCGCCCTCCTCGTACACGTACCCGCGGACCTCCGGCAGGATCAGCGACGCCCCGCCGGCCAGCGCGATGTCGCACTCACCGGTGAGCAGGCCCTGGCAGGCCAGGTGGATGGCCACCATCGAGGTGGAGCAGGCGCTCTGCACGGTCACCGCGGGCCCGCGCAGGTCGAGCTTGTACGCCGCGCGCGTGGCCAGGTAGTCCTTGTCCACCGACAGGATCATCTGCATCTGGCTGACGTCGGCCAGCTCGCTTTCGCTGGGGTAGATGTTGTTCCACATGTACGAGCTGAGCCCGACCCCGGCGTAGATCCCGGCCACGCCGTCGAACCGCGCCGGGTCGTACCCGGAGTCGTCGAGCGCGCCCGCCGCGCATTCGAGGAACAGCCGCTGCTGCGGGTCGATCAGCTCGGCCTCGCGCGGGCTGTAGCCGAAGTAGGCGGCGTCGAACCGGTCGATGTCGCTGAGCACCCCGCCCCGCGGCACGAACCCGGGGTGGTCCAGCAGCGCCGGGTCGACCCCGGCCGCCCGCAGCTCCGCCGGGTCGAAGGTGGAGATGGACTCCACACCGGCGGTCAGGTTGGCCCAGAACCGCTCGGGGTCGTCCGCGCCGGGGAACCGGCAGCTCATGCCGACCACCGCGATCGCGTCTACCGGATCACTCACAAACCTCACCTGACCGTCTCGTAGTCATTCCGTCGTTCACCGCGCGCCCCTGGCCCCGAGGCGCTTCTGCCGCAGTTCGGCGGCGGCCCGCCGCCTGCCCGCCCGCGGTCGCGCGGCGGGTTCGCCACCGTCGGCGCCGCCGAGGTGCGCGGCCAGCGCCCGCACCGTCGGGTGGCTGAACAGGTCCACGATCCGCAGTGGCCGGTCCAGGGCCCGTTGCAGCCGGGCGTGCACCCGCAGCAGCAACAGCGAATGCCCGCCGAGGTCGAAGAAGTTGTCCGTCACCCCGGGCACCGGGCGGTCCAGCGTCTCCGCCCACACCGCCGCGATCGCCGCCTCCAGTTCGGTGGCGGGCACCACCGCCGCCGAGTTCTCGGTGACGTCGTCCGGGGCGGGCAGCGCGCGGTGGTCGAGCTTGCCGTTCGCGGTGACCGGGAGCGCGTCCAGCACGGTCCAGGTGGCCGGGAGCATGTAACCCGGCAGCACCACCCTGGCGTGGGCCCGCACGTCCGCTGTGGACAGTTCGGTCCCGGCGGGCACCAGGTAGGCGTCGAGCAGCACGTCGCCTTCGCCGCGACCGCCGTCGCGGGCCCGGACCACCGCTTCCCGGACGTCCTCGTGCTGCGCCAGCACCGCTTGGATCTCGCCCAGTTCCACGCGCTGGCCCCGGATCTTGAGCTGACCGTCGTCGCGGCCGAGGTAGTCCAGCGCGCCGTCCGCGCGCCACCGGCAGCGGTCCCCGGTGCGGTACACCCGGGCACCGGTAAGGCCGTGGGGATCCGGCACGAACCGTTCGGCGGTCAGGTCCGGTCGCCCGGCGTACCCGCGCGCCACCTGCACCCCGCCGATGCACAGTTCACCGGCCACCCCGGGCGGCACCAGCCGGCCCGCCGCGTCGACCACGTGCAGCGTCGTGTTCGGCACGACCCGGCCGATCGGCACCGACGGCCCGGAATCCTCGGCGCACGCCCAGCGCGTCACGTCGATCGAGGCTTCGGTCGGCCCGTAGAGGTTGTGCAGGCGGGCACCCGGCAGCACCTCGGCCACCCGGTCCCGCAGCGCGCCCGGCAGGACCTCACCACTGCACACGATGTCGCGCACGCTCGTGCACTCCGGCGCTTCGGGGTCTTCGGCGAACACGCTCAGCATCGACGGCACGAAGTGCAGCACCGAGACCCCCGCCGCGCGGATGACCTTCACCAGCTGGCCGGGATCGCGGTGGGCGCCGGGCGGCAGCACCTCCAGCCGCGCCCCGGCGACCAGCGGCCAGAAGAACTCCCAGACCGAGACGTCGAACCCGGCGGGGGTCTTCTGCGCCACCACGTCGGCGCCGGTCAGCTCGAACTCCTCCTGCATCCAGTGCAGCCGGTTCACCACACCGCGGTGTTCGACGACCACGCCCTTCGGCCGTCCCGTGGACCCGGAGGTGAACAGCACGTACATCGGCGTCCCGCCGGAGATCTCCGGTTTCAGGTCGTGCGGGGGCAGTCCGGCCAGGCGTGCCGACGCGGCTGCGTCGCCACCGTCGTCGGCGTCGTCGAGCACCAGCCACTCCAGCTCGGGCAGGACCGGCAGGGTGCCGGTGACGGTCAGGCCCAGTTCCGCCCCGGCGTCGCCGATCATCATCGCCACCCGCTCGGCGGGCAGTTCCGGGTCGATCGGCAGGAACGCGGCACCGGTCTTGACCACGGCCAGCAGCGAGACCACCAGCTCGGCCGAGCGCGGCACCGCCACGGCGACCACTTCGCCGGGCCCGGCACCGAGCGCGACCAGGTCGCGGGCCAGCCGGTTCGCCTGTTCGCCCAGTTCGCGGTGGGTGAACTGCCGGTCCCCTTCGGACAGGACGACGGTGTCCGGCTGGGCCGCCGCGGTGTGCTCGACCCACTCCAGCACCGTCTCCCAGCCCGGTTCGACCGCGGCACCGGTGCCGACCCGCCGCAGCCAGGCTTCGGCTCCACCGTGCACCGACGGCACCGCGGACAACGGGCCGCCGGAGACCGCGGCGACCGCGAACCGGGCGAACGCGGCGGCGAAGTGCTCCCCCCACAGCAGCTCCGGCGCGCACTGGAAGAGCAGTTCGATGTGGTCGTCGTACTCGCGCAGGGTCAGGTGCGCCTCGTCGAACGGCACGTCCTCGTAGGTGGCGTACGCGACGTCGCCACCCACCTTCGCGACCAGGTTGGCCGGCAGGAAGTTGAAGACGAACCGGAGGTTGTCCTCGGGCAGGATCCGGCGCTGCTGGAAGGCGGAGACGGCCTCGTGCCCGCGTGCGTCCCGCCGCCGGCGGCGGAAGCGCGCGGCGTAGTCGGCCGCCGATTCCGCCGGCCCCGGCCGGGGCACGTGCACCGGCACGACGTGCAGGTAGCAGCCGAGCGAATCGGCCTGCTCCGGCGGACGGCCACCGGCCAGCGTGTAGACGAAGTAGTCGTCCTCCCCCGCCGAATGCCGTCCGGCGAAGGCGGCGAACAACGCCAGCAGGAAGCCCGGCAACCGCTGGCCGTTGGCCTCGCACCAGGTGCGGACGGCCGCCAGGTCGTCACCTTCGAGCGAGGCCACCGGCCGCAGCACGGCCCGGCCGGCGCCCTCGGGCACCGGCGGGATCTCCAGCGCCGCCGAAGTCGCGGCCAGGCCGCGCCAGTAGTCCAGCGTTTCCGGGCGGTCGAAGCGCGCGGCGATCTCGGGCACGCGGTCGAGGAAGGACTCGGCGCCGTCCCGGCCCCCGTCCCGGCCGTGGTAGGCGTCCACCAGCCGCCGGAACATCAGCGGCACCGAGGGTCCGTCGATCACCGCGTGGTGCGCGCCGACGACCGCCTGCAGGTGCCCGTGCTCGTCGCGGACCAGCAGGTGCCGGATCAGCGGCTCACCTTCCGGGGCGTAGGGCCGTTGCGCGTGCTCGGGAATCGCGTCGAGCAGGCCGTACGGCTGCTCGGCCGCCTCGCGCACGTCGAGCAGCGGGCAGGCCACTTCGGCCGGGGACAGCACGGCCAGCACCGGTTCGCCGTCGAGCAGCACCGGGGCGGAGCGCATCAGTTCCTCGGCCGCGGTGACCGACCGCACGGCGGCACGCCAGCGGTCCGCGTCCCCGTCCGGCCCGAGGTCCAGCGAGAAGGCCGGGATGAACGCGCCGACGTCGGGCCGGGCGGCGTGTTCGAGGTACAGGTCGCGCTGCACCGGGGTGAACGCGGAGATCCGCTCGACCCCGCCCGGCGGCAACCCGAACCGCTCGGCCACGCGGTCGGTGAGCCCGGTCGGCCTGCCGTACGGGGCGGCCGGATCGGCGGCGAACCGCTCCAGCGCGGTCAGGTACCGCCCGGCCACCTCGTCGATCCAGTCGGCGCCGAAGCGGTGCCCGTCGTACTGGACCCGGATGAGGATCTCGGCGTTCTGCGGATCCGCGACGAAGTAGACCGCGAACGGGAACTCGGTCTCCTCGAACAGGGTCGAGTCGAGCACGTGCACGTCTTCGTTGTCCGCCAACGATTCGTAGGCGAGGTAGCGGACGAAGTTGACGCCGGTCTCCACGGTCGATCCCGCCCCGGCGAGCTGGTGCACCTCGGCGTAGGGGAAGTGCCGGTAGGGCATCAGCTCGCATTCGGCGTCGAACACCGTGCGCGCGAGATCGGTCCAGCTGCCGTCGGCGAGGGTGGTGCGCACCAGCGCGCCGTTGACGAACAGCCCGCATTCCTCGGCGACGCCCGACTGCGGTGGCCGCCCGTTCGCGGCGAGCGCGGTGTAGACCTCGGCGTGCCCGGTCACCTGGCCGAGCACCCACAGGTGCGCGGCGAGGCAGGCGTACTTGACCGTGAGCCCTTCGGCGCGCATGGCCTCGCGCAACCGGTCGGCGACGCCGCCGTCCAGCAGGTACTGGCGGGCCGCGCCACGCGGTCCGGCCACCGTGCCCGCGGTCTCCGGCAGGCGCAGCGACGGCAGCGCACCGGTCTTGCGGTACCAGTAGTCCCGCTGCTCCGGGTCGCGGGCGGCACGGCGTTCCAGCGCGACGAACTCGCGGTAGGCCCCGGTGTCCCGCTCGTCCAGTCCACCGGGCTCACCCCGCAGGCGGCGCCGGTAGTCGCTGAGCCAGTGGCCGAACAGGGTCGAGATGCTCCAGCCGTCGAGGATCGAGTGGTGGAAGCTGACCACGATGGTGAAGCGGTCCGCCGCCCGGCGGAACACCCTGATCCGGGCCAGTGGCGCGCGGGTCCAGGTGAAGCCGCGGGTCTTCTCCTCCTCCAGCCACGCCTCGATCCGCTCGGCCTGCTCGGCGTCGGCGAACTCACGCAGATCGCCGAACTCCAGCGGCAGTTCCGCCTCGGCCCAGACCAGCTGCATCGGCTCGCTGTAGGTGACCAGGTCGAACGAGGTGCGCAGCGCCGGGTGCCGCCGGACCACCGCGGCGAGCGACGCGCCCAGCGCCTGCTCGTCGTAGGGCGCGCGGACGTGGTAGCCGATCAGGTCGTGGTAGATCGGGGTGTTCGGGTCGATCGTGCTGTGGTACAGCGTGCCCGCCTGCGCCGCGGCCATCGGGTAGGCGTCGGTCAGGCCGGGCGGCAGCAGTTCACCGTCGCTTTCGGACACCAGGTCGAAGGGCGCGGTCGGTTCCGGCACGCGCCCGCCGTGTTCGAGCGCGGCGGCCAGCTCGGCCACGGTCTGGCAGCGGAACAGGTCCTGCAGTTCGAGGGCGAACCCCCGCTCCCGCAACAGGCCCAGCACACGCAGGCTGCGCAGCGAGTCACCGCCGAGCGCGAAGAAGTTGTCCTCCGGCCCGACTTCACCGGCCCCGAGCACCTTCGCCCAGATCCCGCTGACCACCTCTTCGGCCGCGGTCCGGGCGGCACCGCGGCCACCGCCACGGGTGGGCGCGGACACCTCGGGCAGCGCGCCGCGGTCGAACTTGCCGTTCGGCGTGCGCGGCAGCGCGGCGAGGCGCCGCAGGTGCGCGGGCACCATGTACTCGGGCAGGACCTCGCGCAGCGCGGCCCGGATCGCGTCCTCACCGGGGTCCTCGCCGTCCGGCACGTAGAACCCGGCGAGCTGGGTGCCACCCCGTTCGGTGGTCGTGGTGACCGCCGCTTCGAGCACCCCGGCCCGGCTGCGCAGGGCGGCTTCGACCTCGCCGAGTTCGATCCGGAAGCCGCGGACCTTGACCTGGTGGTCGGCCCGGCCGAGGAACTCCAGCGTGCCGTCCGGCCGCCAGCGCGCGAGGTCGCGGGTGCGGAACATGCGCGATCCCGGTGTGCCGGAGGGGTCCGGCAGGAACCGCTCGGCGGTCAGCCCCGGCCGGTCGTGGTAACCGCGGGCGACACCCGGTCCGGCCACGTACAGCTCCCCCGGCACACCGAGCGGCACCGGTTCCAGGCTGCCGTCGAGCACGAAGACGCGGACACCCGGCACGGGACCGCCGATGGTGGCGTTGCCGTCCACCGGTCCGCCCGGCAGCTCGGCGAAGGTCGAGTAGACGCTCGCCTCGGTGAGCCCGTACAGGTTGAGCACCCGGCGCACGCCCGGCAGCCGGTGCAGGTCGGTGACCACCGCGTTCGGCAGCGCCTCCCCGGCCATGCTGACCACCTCGACCCCGCGCGGGATCCCGCCGGTTCTGGCCAGTTCGGCGGCGGCCGATGGCACGGTGTTGACGATCCGGACCCCGGCGGCCACCGGCTCGGGCAGCCGCGGCAACGCGAGCACGTTCTCCACCAGCACCACGCAGCCGCCGTGGCACAGCGGGAGGAACAGCTCCCACACCGAGGAGTCGAAGCAGACCGACGAGGAGGCGAGCACGCCGGCGAGCAGCTCGTCGGGGAACAGGGCGCGGCCCCAGTCCAGCAGCACCCGCAGGCCGCCGTGCTCGGTGATCGCGCCCTTCGGCCGTCCGGTCGAGCCGGAGGTGTAGAGCAGGTAGGCCGCCGAGCGGTGGGTCAGTGCCCGTGGGGGCGGGGTCGCCGCGTGCCCGGCGATCCCGGCGGCCTCGGCGGGGTCGCCGAGGCGGAGCACGTGGGCGGGCGAATCCGCGAGCACCTCGGTGGTGACCACCACGGAGGCACCGGAGTCGGCGAGCATGAAGGTCAGCCGTTCGGCCGGGTAGGCCGGGTCGAGCGGCACGTACGCGGCTCCGGCCTTGAGCACCGCGAGCAGCGTGACGACCAGGTGCTCGTCGCGCGGCAGGCAGACCGCGACCGGTGCTTCCGGCCCGGCACCGAGTTCGACCAGCCGCCGGGCGAGCCGGTTGGCCGCTTCGTCCAGCGCGCCGTAGGACAGCGTGGTGTCCGCGGTGCGCACGGCGGCCCGCGTGGGGTGCGCCGCGGCTTCGCGCTCGAAGAGGTCGACGAGGGTTTCCCCGGCGGGTTCGGGATCGGGGTTCCCGGCCCACGCGGTGAGCAGGGCCTGCTCGGCGCCGTCGACCAGCGGCAGGCGGCCGACCGGGGTGTCCGGTGCTTCGACGGCGGCGGTGAGCAGGGTGGTGAAGTGCCCGGCCATCCGCTCGACGGTTTCGGGGTCGAAGAGGTCGGCGTTGTACTCGACGAGGCCGTGGAACGCGCCGCGCTCTTCGCCGGGGAACACGATGAACAGCAGGTCGAACTTGGCCGTGTTGTTGTCCAGCGCGCGGACGTCGACCTCCAGGCCGCTGGCGCCGATCTCGCCCACCGGGGCGGATTCGAGCACCAGCATCACCTGGAACAGCGGGTTGCTGCTGAGGTCGCGGCCGGGCGCGATCTCGTCGACGAGCCGTTCGAAGGGCACGTCCTGGTGCTGGTAGGCGCCGAGGCAGGTGTCACGGACCCTGGCCAGCAGCTCGCGGAAGCTCAGCTCGCCGCCGACCTCGGTGCGCAGCACCAGCGTGTTGGCGAACAGGCCGATCACCGGCTCCAGCTCGGCCTTGGTGCGGTTGGCGTTGAACGTGCCGACGAGCAGGTCCTCGCGGCCGGTGTAGCGGTGCAGCACGGCCTTCAGCGCGGCCAGCAGCACCATGAACGGCGCGGCGCCGGCCTCCCGGCCCAGTTCCTTGAGCCGCTCGGTGGCGGCCGGGCTCAGCGAGAACTCCTGCCAGCCGCCGCGGCGGCTCTGCACCGCGGGGCGCGGGCGGTCGGCGGGCAGTTCCAGCAGGGGCGCGGCCCCGGCCAGCCGCTGCTTCCAGTACGCGATCTGGTCGTCGAGGTGGTGGCCCTCGTGCGCGGCGGCCTGCCAGCGCGCGTAGTCGCGGTACTGCACGGCCAGTTCGGGCAGGTCCGGCGAGCGCCCGGCCGCGAAGGACTCGTACAACCGGAAGATCTCGTGGAACAGCAGGCCGCTGGACCAGTAGTCGGAGACGATGTGGTGGGTCGAGACCAGCAGCACGTGCCGCGTCGGCGACAGGCGCAGGAGCCGGGTCCGCAGCAGGTCACCGGTACGCAGGTCGAACGGCTCGCGGCAGAACCCGGCGGCGATCCGCGCGACCTCGGCCTCGGGGTCTTCGAGCGCGGACAGGTCCAGCTCCGGCAGCGGCTGCGCACGCGGCGGGCCGACCACCTGCACCGGGCGGCCGTCGGCCAGCGGCATCGCGGTGCGCAGCGTCTCGTGCCGCCGGACCAGTTCGTCCAGTGCCGCGCGCAGGGCGCCGGTGTCGAGTTCGCCGGTCAGCCAGACGTCGTTGGCCATCACGTAGAACGCGCTGGCCGGATCGAGTTCCTGGAGGAACCACAGGCTTTCCTGCGTCGAGGACGCGGGGGCGGGGCCGTCGGCGGGGGTCGGGCGCAGTTCCGGGAGCGCGGGCCCGGCCGGTGCCGCGCGCAGGCCGTCGAGCACGGTGGCGATACCCGCCACGGTCGGCTCGGTGAGCAGGTCCCGCACCGGGAGCTCGACGCCGAAGCGGTCGGTGAGCTGGGCGGCCAGCTGGGTGGCCAGCAGCGAATGCCCGCCGAGCGCGAAGAAGTCCTTGCGCAGGCCGACATCCGGAACGCCGAGCAGGTTCGCCATCAGCCCGGCGACCTGTTCCTCGGTGGCGGTCCGCTCCGGTGCTCCCACCGGGGTTTCCGCCACGTCACCCGTGTCGAGCCACGCCACGGCGGGGGCGGACGCGCTCAGCGCCGTGGCGCGGGTGGTCGCCAGCGCGGCGGCCCATTCGGCCGGGCGGCGTTCGCCGTCCCACTCCAGCACGATCCAGTTCACGTCCGCGTCCTGGGCGGCCATGCCCAGGCGCCGGGCGAAGACCCGCTCCTCAACGGTGGTGCACGGCAGCACCAGCACCACGGCTTCCGCGTCGAGCCGGGCGGCGGTGTCGAGCAGTTCGCGTGCGAGCTGGCCGGCGTCCTCGGCCGGAGCGCCTTCGAACAGCACCCCGTCGGCGGTGCCCAGTTCGGCGGCGGGACGGACCGTGACGCCGGTGAGGGCGTCGGCGAGCGGCCCGCGGGTGCCTGCCACGGCGAAGGTGGTCCCCGCGCGCAGCCAACCGGCTCCGGTGCTTTCCACCGGGCGCAGGCCCGGCACGTACCGCTGGTCTCCGCGGTAGGCCACGACCTCCGGGCCGTCGGCGGCCGAGGCGTCGGCGATCAGGGAGCGCAGCACGGCCGCTCGGCGACGGCCACCGGACGGCAGGCGGTCCACGTCCACCACGCGATGGGTGCCCGCGGCGGCGAGGGCGACCGCGGTCTCTTCCGCGCGGTCGGCGCTTTCCACCGCGAGTCCGCCGTGGGTGAGCACGGTGATGCCGGTGAGCAGTCCGTCCGCGACCAGGTGCTCGTGGGGTCCCGGCGCTTCGGCGGTCACCAGGCGCAGCGGGCCGTGTTCGCGGGCGGCCGCCTCGACGTCGTCCGGATTCGTGACCGTGGCGGCGTTTCCGAGTTCGGCGGTGAGCGGGTCGCCGGCCAGGAGCAGGAACGGGCCGCCCTCGGCGGGTGCGGTACCCGATTCCCAGGTCCGGACCCGCGGGCCGGCCGGCCGCGCGGTGTCTTCCGGCGGGTCGATCCAGTACCGCCGCCGTTCGAACGGGTAGGTGGGCAGCTCGACCCGGGAGCGGCGTTCGGCACCGCGGAGCCCGGCCCAGTCGACCGGCACTCCCCCGGCCCAGACCGCGCCCGTGGCGGCGGCCAGCTGCGCGCCCTCGGTCCCGGGATCGGCGGCGGGCAGCGTGGGCACCACGCCTTCGGCACCGGTCTGCGCGGCGGCCAGTGAGCTGAGCGTCCGCCTCGGCCCGGCTTCGAGCAGCACGCCGCCGACCGCCTCGCGCAGCGCGCGGACGCCCTCGGCGAAGCGCACCGTCCCCCGCAGGTGGCGGCACCAGTGCCCGGGATCGACCGCCTCCTCCGGCCGCACCCAGGTGCCGGTCACGTTGGTCAGGTAGGGAATCCGCGGCGCGTGCAGCTCGACGCCGTCGAACGCGGCGCGGAACTCGTCGAGCACCGGCTCCACCAGCGGCGAATGGAAGGCGTGCGCGGTGCGCAGGAACCGGGTGCGCACCCCGCGCCCGGTCAGCCGGTCCCGCAGGGCTTCGACGGCCGCCACCGGACCGGAGGCCACCGAATCGGCCGGGCCGTTGTCCGCCGCGAGCGCCAGCTCGCCGTCGAGCAGGGTGGCCAGTTCGGCGGCGGGCAGCCGGGTCGCCAGCATCGCCCCGCCCGGCACCCGCTGCACCAGCTCACCGCGCCGGACCACCAGCCGCAGCGCGTCTTCGAGGCTGAACACCCCGGCCAGGTGCGCGGCGACGAACTCGCCGATGCTGTGCCCGAGCATCGCGGCGGGCCGCACCCCCCGCGACTCCCACAACCGCGCGATCGCGTACTGCACGGCGAACAACGCGGGCTGGGTGAACTCGGTGCGCCCCAGGCGTTGCGCCGCTTCGTCGCCGGTGGTGAACAGCAGCGCGCGCAGATCGAACTCCAGCAGGCTCGCGCAGTCGTCCAGCGCTCTGCGGAACGCGGGCTCCTCGGCGTGCAGCCCGCTGCCCATGCCCGCGTACTGGCTGCCCTGGCCGGGGAACAGCATGGCCACCGAAGCCGTGCCCTCCCCCGCTTCGGCCGTGGTGCCCGCTTCGGGATCCCGCAGCGCGCGCACGGCCTCCTCGACGTCGTGGGCGCTGAAGGCTCGCCGGTGCGCCATCGCCGTCCGGCCGGTCTGCAGCGTGTGCGCGACGTCGGCCAGGTTCAGCCCGTCGTGGGTGGCCAGGTGTTCGGCGAGCCGCTCGCTCGACCGGGCCAGCGCGGCGGCCGACCGCGCGGAGACCACGATCGTCTCGGCCGCGCGCCCCCGCCTGTGCGCCACCTTCGCGGGCGGCTGCTCCAGCAGCAGGTGCGCGTTCGTGCCGCCGATGCCGAACGAGCTGACCGCGGCCCGGCGCGGGCCGTGGCCGGGGAACTCGTGCAGGCCGGTGCTCACGTAGAACGGGCTGCCGTCGAAGTCGATCTCCGGGTTCGGCTCGGTGAAGTGCGGGCTCGGCGGGATCAGCCCGGTCTCGACCGCCAGCACCGCCTTGATCACCCCGGCCACGCCCGCCGCCGAGTCGAGGTGCCCGACGTTGCCCTTGAGCGAGCCCAGCGCGCAGTACCCGGCGCCGGTGGCCCCCGCCGACCGGTAGGCCCGGGTCAGCGCGGTCACCTCGATCGGGTCGCCCAGCGGCGTGGCCGTGCCGTGCGCCTCCACCATGCCGACGGTGTCCGGGTGCACTTCCGCGGCGGCCAGCGCGGCGCGGATCACCTCGGCCTGCCCGGTCACGCTCGGCGCGGTGTAGCCGATCTTCGCCGCGCCGTCGTTGTTGATCGCCGAACCGCGGATCACCGCGCGGATCGGGTCGCCGTCGTCGAGCGCGTCCTGCAGGCGGCGCAGCACCACCACCCCGGCGCCGTTGCCGGGAACGGTGCCGGCCGCGAGCTTGTCGAACGGGCGGCAGCGCCCGTCCGGTGAGGCGATGCCGTTCTCCCCGCCGTGGTACCCGATCCGCTGCGGTACCCGGACCGTGCTGCCACCGGCCAGCACCAGGTCGCTCTCCCCGGCCAGCAGCGACTGGCAGGCCAGGTGGATCGCGACCAGCGAGCTGGAGCACGCGGTCTGCACGGTCACCGCGGGCCCGCGCAGGCCGAGCTTGTACGCGGTCCGGCTGGCGATGAAGTCCTTGTCGTTGGCCAGCAGCTTCTGCAGGTAACCGACCACGTCGTCGAGGCCGCGGTGCGGGTAGACGTTGCGCAGGCCGTACTCGTTGACGCTGACCGAGGCGAACACGCCGATGGCCCCCGGTTCCTGCTCCGGGTCGTGCCCGGCCGACTGCAGCGCTTCGGCCGCGCACTCCAGGAACAGGCGCTGCTGCGGGTCGAGCAGCGCCGCCTCGCGCGGGGTGCAGCCGAAGTAACCGGCGTCGAACCGGTCCTCGCCGTCGACCACCGCCGCCGCGCGCACGTAGCCGGCCGCACCGGCCTCCGCGGGGTCCACGCCGGACTCGCGCAGCTCGTCGCCGGTCAGCTCGCGGATGCCTTCGCCACCGGCGCACAGCAGGGACCAGAACCGCGCGACGTCCGGCGCCTGGGGAAACCTGCCGCCGAGGCCGACCACGGCGATCTCCAGCCCGGTTCCTTGCTCCATCGAGTCTTCCCCTGTTCTCAAGCGTCCTTTTTGAGCAGCAGTTCGAGTGCGTCGCCGAACCGGTCGATCTCGTCTTCGGTGTTGTAGTAGTGGACCGAGGCACGCAGCTGCGCGGTTTCGTGGCGCTGCGCGGGATCCAGCGGGGCCAGCTCGCGCTCGGAGACCGAGACGTTCACGCCGCCGCGGCGCAGCTCCGCACGGATTCGGTGCGGATCGGCGCCCGGCAGCCGGAACCGGACCAGCCCGCTCGGCGCCACCGACGCGTCGTCGGGCAGCAGCACGCCCGGCACGTACCCCAGCCGCTCGGTCAGCCGCGCCGACAGCAGCAGGATCCGTTCCCAGATCGCGTCGATCCCCCACTCCAGGGCGTAGTCGATGGCGCAGCCGAGCCCCAGCCGGATGGCGAAGCTGGCTTCCCAGGTCTCGAACAGCCGCGCGTCCTGACGGGCGCTGACCTCACCGTTGCCGGACCAGCGCAGGCCGCGGGTGTCCAGGCAGGCACCACGCAGTTCGGGCATCCTCGCCGAGTTCACGTAGAGCAGGCCGGTCCCGCGCGGGCCGCGCAGGTACTTGCGGCCGGCGGTGGTCAGCAGGTCGCAGCCGATGTCGGCCACGTCCAGCCGCAGCTGCCCGGCCGTCTGGCAGGCATCGACCAGGTAGAACGCCGGTGCGTCGCGGAGCAGCCGCCCGACTTCGCGCACCGGGTTCACCGGCCCGCCGTAGACCGGCACGTGGGTCAGCGCCACCAGTTTCGTGCGCTCGTCGAGCACTTCGCCGAAGAACTCGAGGTCGAACCGGCCGTGCTCGTCGTCCGGCACCACGGTGACCCTGGCCCCGGTGGCCTGGCGGACCGCCTGGAGCACCAGGTGGTTGCTCACGTACTCCGCCGCGCCGACCACGATCCGGTCCCCCGCCGACAGCGGGACCGCCTGCACCGCCGCCTGCCAGGCTCGCGAGGCGTTCTCGGTGAGCGCGATCTCCGACGGCAGGCACCCGAGCAGGGCGCCCGCCGACTCGTAGACCCCGAGCACCGCCGCCTCGGCCAGTTCGGCGGCCTCGTACCCGCCGAGCCGCGCCTCCAGTTCCAGGTGCCCGACCACCCGGTCCAGCACCGGCGCCGGCATCAGCGCCGAACCCGCGTTGTTCAGATGGATCACCCCGGCGCAGCCGGTGGTCTCCGCCCGCGCCCGCGCGATGTCGAAGCGCGGCACGCCGCCCAGATCCGGATCGGCAAGCTCCATCCGACCGCCGCACACGCCAGCAACCTCCGAGGTATTAGTGCCGCAAGCATGGGAACAAACCGAACCATGAATTGCGCGCCGACAAACGAACAGCTGCGGCCGCGCCGGTCGGGGAAAAAGTCGGCAATCACCGCCGACGACCACCGGACGGCTTCGACACTACCACCGGAAAGCGCGGGCGCAAGCCACCCTGAACACCGCTCGCGGCGAACGAAGACAGTATTGGCGAACCGCATTTCCGCAGGTCGGCTCAGACCGCGACGCGGACCGGCCCCGGCTCCGGCCGTCTCAGTTGGACCTCCCCGCAGGACACCGCGGCCTGCCGCCGGACCGGTACCTCGGCCGGGGCACCCGCGGCCATCGCGGACAGGCTCCGCCGGTCGGTCGCGCCGGCCCGGCGCACCGCGGATTCGACCAGCACTTGCAGCCATTCGGCCAGTTCGGGGTCGATTTCCCGATTCTGCGCGGCGAGGGCGAGCCGATCCCACACCCCGGCCACGGTCCACCGCGCGAACCAGCGGTGCGCGGTCGGCACGGCCACCCCGAACGCGGGCGGCACCGACCGCCACGAGGTCTGCCCGCTGAGCACGAGCGCCACCGCGGCGAAGACCCGGCGCGACTCGGCCCGGGCCCGGCCGCCACCCTGCGGGCGTTTCGGGGCTTTCGGCAACAACGGTTCCACCAATTCCCACAACTCGTCGGGAACCAATCTCCGCATCAACGCATCGGCCATGGAATTGACCATCGCACCGCACCCCGCGATCGGGCAATCGTGTTCGTTCCCAGCCATTTCCCGCATTACCCGGTCGATGACAAGAACCGGGGCCCGCCGATAGAGTCGGCCGCGCAAATCCCGCCGAAAAACGCCCCGGGAGTGATCCATGTCCGCATCGCCGGAGGTCGCGGTCGTCTACGACCTCGGCTCGGCCGGGCCCGCCGACGTGCTGCGGGCCGCGCGGGGGCTGTGCACCCCGCTCTTCGTCTACGACCGGGCCGACGAGCACCCGGCCGAGGTGGCCGGCCTGCTCGCCGACCTCGGCGAAACCCTCGACACCACCGGCTGGGACACCCGGCGCACCGCCGCGGCACTGCGGCGGCGGGGCGTGGCCGGGATCGTCACCTTCGCCGAGTACCAGCTCCGGCGCACCGCCGAACTGGCCGAACTGCTGGGGCTTCCCTACCAGGACCCGGGAACCGCGGAACGGCTGACCGACAAGGCCGCCCAGCGGGCGGCGTTCGCGGCGGCCGGGGTGGACACCACCCGCATCGCGCGCGTCGACACCCCGGACGAGTTCGAGGCCGCGGTCACCGCGGTGGGCCTGCCCGCGGTGCTCAAGCCCGCGATCGGCGGCTCCAGCCGGAACACCCACCTGATCAGCTCCGCCGAGGAAGGCAGGCAACTGGCCGGGCGCCTGCTCGCCGGTCCGGAGACCCGGCTGGTGCTGGAGGAATACCTGGCCGGCGAACCGCTCGGCGGGTGGGGCGACTACGTCAGCGTGGAGTCGCTGACCTCCGGCGGCACCACCGTGCCGCTCGCGGTCACCGGGAAGTTCCCGCTCACCACCGGGTTCCGGGAGACCGGCATGTTCGTCCCGGCGGAGCTCCCCGCCGACCTGGCGGCCGAGGCCGAGGACCTGACCCGGCGCGCGCTCGCCGCGCTCGGGCTCCGGCACGGCCTCACGCACACCGAGCTCAAGCTCACCGCGGCCGGGCCGCGGCTGATCGAGGTCAACGGGCGGCTCGGCGGGCACGTGGCCGATCTGGTCCGCCGCGCCGGTGGCCCGGACCTGGTCCGGCTCGCGCTGCTGGCCGCGCTCGGCACCGGTGCCGCCCCGGACCGCCCCCGCTGGGACCGGGTGTCCTTCCAGCACTTCGTGCTGCCGCCCGACGGGGCGCGGGTGGTGCGGCAGGTCAGCGGGGTGGGCGCCGTCCGCGCGCTGCCCGGGGTGAGCAAGGTCGATCTCGCCGACCTGCCCCGCGTGCTGCCCGCCGTCGCGACCGGCGCGAGCAGCCGGATCGGCACGGTCTACGGCGCCGTGGCCGACCACAAGCAGTTGCGATTCCTCAGCCAGCTCGTCGGCGAAACCCTTCGCCCGGCGGCCGAACCGGAGGTGGCCCGATGACCGGCAACACCGTGCCCGAACTCGTCGACCGCCAGGCCGCGCTCTCCCCCGGCGCGATCGCCCTGCGGCATCCCGGCGGCACGCTCACCTACGGCGCGCTGAAGACGCGCTCGGACGAGCTGGCCGCCGCGCTGGCCGCGCTGGGGGTGCGCCGCGAGACCCCCGTCGCGCTCCAGGTCCCGCGCGGCGCCGAAGCCGTGGTGTTGATGCTCGCCGTGCTCAAGTGCGGTGGTTTCTACGTCCCGCTGGACCCGGGTCACCCGCCCGCGCACCGGGACCGGGTGATCGCCGATTCTGGGGCGCGGCTCGTGCTCACCGGCACCGCCGAACTGGTCACCGCGGACGGTGCCGTCCCCCAGGCGCCGCTGCCGGGCAATTCCGCGTACCTGGTCCACACCTCGGGTTCCACGGGCGAGCCCAAGGGCGTGGTGGCCACCCACGAAGCCGTGGTGAACCTGGTGACCGAGCCGGGGCTCGGCATCGAGCCGGGCGACCGGGTCCTGCAGTACGCGCCGCTGGCCTTCGACGCCTCCACCTTCGAGGTCTGGGGCGCGCTCACCCGCGGCGCCACCCTCGCCATCGCACCACCCGGTGCCCTGGGCACCGGCGAGCTGCTCGAGTTCCTGGAGCGGGCGCGGGTCAGCGTCGCGTGGCTCACCGCGGGACTGTTCCACGAGCTGGTGACCGCGGAGAAGCGGCTGCCGGGCGCGCTGCGCCTGCTGTTCGCCGGCGGTGACACCGTGCGCGCCGACGTCGTCCGCCAGGCCGCCGCGCTCGCGCCGGGAACGCGGCTGGTGAACGGCTACGGCCCGACCGAGTGCACCACCTTCACCACCCTCCAGCCCGACCTCGGCGCACTGGCCGCGGACGGCCGGAACACGCTGCCGATCGGGTGGCCGCTGGCCGGGGTCACCGCGCACGTGCTGGACGACAAGCTGGTCCCGGTGCCGGACGGGGAAACCGGCCAGCTCTACGTGAGCGGGGTGAACCTGGCCCGTGGTTACCACGACCGGCCGGGCGCGACGGCCACCCGGTTCGTCGCCGGTCCGGGCGGCACGCGGCGCTACCGCACCGGCGACCTGGTGCGGCGGCTGCCCGGCGGTGCCCTGGAGTTCTGCGGCCGGGCCGACCGGCAGGTGAAGATCCGGGGGTTCCGGGTCGAGCCCGGTGCGCTGGAAGCCTGCCTCGGCGAGCACCCCGAGGTCCGCGCCGCCGCCGCGCTCGGTGTGCCGGACCAGGGGGGCGGCGCCCGGCTGCTCGCGTACGTGGTGCCCGAAAGCGGCGAGGTCGACCTGACCGCGCTCCGCGCGTGGCTGGCCGAGCGGGTCCCCGCCTACCTGGTGCCGTCGTCGCTGCTCCAGCTCCCGGCGCTGCCGTTGTCCCCCAACGGGAAGGTGGACACCGCGGCGCTGCCGGTTCCCGGCGAGCCGGTGACCGAGGCGGGTCCCGCCCCGGTCACCCCGGCCGAGAAACTGGTCGCCGAGACCTGGCAGGCCGTGCTCGGCGTGGACGCGGTCGGCATGGACGACAACTTCTTCGAACTCGGCGGCGATTCGCTGCGGATGAACCGGGTCGCCGCGGAACTGCGGCGGGCGACCGGGCTGCCGATCGCGCTCGCCGACCTCCTGCTCGCCGAGACCGCGGGTGAGCTGGCCCGTTCGCTGGACGAACGCTGACCTGACCTAGCGCGCCGCGCGCTGGTCCGCCGGGAAGAGCGCGCGGCGCACCTCGTCGATCACGTCGACGAGCTGGTCCTGCAGGTAGAAGTGCCCGCCGGGGAAGACCCGGTGGGTGAACCGCGCGGTGGTGTGGCGGTCCCAGGCACGCAGGTCGGCCGGTGGCACCATCCGGTCCTCGGTCCCGCCCAGCGCGAGAAGGTCGTGGGTCAGTGGTTCACCGCCCGGCCACGCGTACTCCTCCACCACGGCCAGATCGGCGCGGACGGTGGGCAGCACCAGCTTCAGGTACTCGGGGTTGCCGAGCACCTCGGGTGACAGGCCGCCCAGCTCGTGCAGTGCCTCGACCAGTTCGGCCTCCGGCAGCGCGTGCCGGTGCGGGCCGGTGCGCTCCAGGTGCGGGGCGTGGTGCCCGGACACGATCAGCACCTCCGGCCGCCGGTCCGCGCCGAGGTACCGGCTCAGCTCGAACGCCACCAGCGCGCCCATGCTGTGCCCGAACAACGCGTACCGGCTCGAGGTGAGCGGGCCGAGGTGCTCGGCCAGTGCCGGGACCAGGGTGTCCATCCGCGAGTGCGGGGGGTCGAACATCCGGTTCTCGCGGCCGGGCAGCTGCACCAGGTCGACCTCGACGTCACTGCTGAAGCAGCCCGGCCAGTCCCGGTAGGCCGCCGCGCCGCCGCCCGCGTGCGGCAGGCAGATCAGCCGCAGTGCCGCACCGGGCCGGGGCTGCGGGGTGAGCACCCAGGGATTGCGGGTCGTTCCGGCCATGCCGTGCCCTCCTGTTCTCAGTTCTCCGCCGCGGCCCGGTCGGACCGGATCGCGTCCCAGTTCACCGGCACGCCCTCCAGCCACAGGCGCGCGGCGGCCGCCAGCAGGCTGTCGGTGTCGGACTCCCAGTACGGTGACGGCGCCAGCGAAGCCACCACGGGCGCCGGTTCGGCGCCGCTCGACGCGAGGAAGCGGGTGGCCATGTTCAGCGCCGTCTGCTCGGGCCCGATCTCCAGCACCACGCCGGGCGGGCGGCGCCACAGCGCGCGCAGCCCTTCGTTGAACAGCACCGGTGAGCACATGTGGCGCCCCCAGTGCTCGGGATCGGTGGCCTGGCGCGGGTTCAGCCGGGTGCCGGTCAGGCACGACACGTACCGCAGGCGCGGTGGTTTCCTGGTCATCGACGCGGCCAGTTCGACCAGGCGCGGGCGCACCGGCTCCAGCTTCGGCGTGTGGAAGGCGTGGGTGGTGTCGAGCAGCCCGCAGCGGATGCCGTCGGCGGTCAGCCGGGCACGCAGTTCCTCGGTGTCGGCGGTGCCGCCCGCCGCGATGCTCACGTCCGGCCCGTTCGTCGCGGCCAGCCACAGCCCTTCGCGCAGGTACGGTGCCAGCGCTTCCCTGGACAGCGAGACCGCGAGCATCCGGCCCTGCGGCAGTTCGTCCACCATCAGCGCGCGGCGCACGATCAGCCGCAGCGCGTCCTCGGCGTCGAGCACGCCCGCCACCGTGGCGGCGACGTACTCGCCGAGACTGTGGGACAGCATCGTCGCGGGTTCGACGCCCCAGTCCTGCCACACCCGCAGCAGCGCGTACTCCAGCACGAACAGCGCCGGGTGCCCGATCGTGTTGCGGCGCAGCGATTCCCCGTGTTCCACGGCCCGGGGGTCGTCGGCCGGGGCGAACATCGCCTGCCGGGGGTCCACGCCGAACTCGGCCACGAGCAGGTCGCTGAGCCGGTCGACCACCGCGCGGAACCGGCCGAGCCGGTCGTACAGATCGGACCCGCGCACCACGGACAGCTTGCCGAACCCGGCGAACAACACCGCCACCGACGGCGTCGCGGTGACCGGTTCGCCGTCGGCCGGTGACCGGGTCAGCAGCCAGCGGGTGTCCCGGTCCCGGACGGTGGCGAGCGCGTGCGCGGTGTCGTGGGCGAGCACGCAGCGCCGGTGGCGGTGCGCGGGGTCCAGCGGCATCGCCTTGGCCACCGCAGCCGGCCCGCCGGCGGCGGTGGCCAGTTCGGTGGCCAGCGCGGCGGTGCGGTCCTCGAGTTCCGCGGCGGTGGCACCGGTCAGCGGGATCGCGTGCAGCATGAAATCTCCTCAGCCCTGGGCGATTCCGAGATCGGCCGAACCGCTGTCCTCCAGCGAACCGGCCAGATCCGCCCAGGCCGCCGCGTACACCCTGGCGAACTCCGCCACCAGCGCCCGGCAGTGGCTGGGCACCGCCTGCACCAGTTGGCCCCATTCGGCGATGCCGGTGGCGTGCCGGTCCAGCCACCGCAACAGCACCCGGCCGGATTCGCTGAAGCGCAGCGCCGGATCCCGCTTCATCTGCTCCAGCGCCCGGCGCATCTCCGCGGCCGAGACCGCCCAGGACTGCCCGGGCCGCGACGGTGCGGGCCGGGAACCGCGCCGCTGCGCGGGCACCGGATCGTCCCCGGCCCGCAGCCGCCGCCGCACGTCCTGCACCGTCGCCGGCGAGACCCCGGCTCGGCGAGCCACCGAGCGCAGCGACGCACCCGGCTCCTCCACCAGCAGTTTCCCGGCCAGGCGGCGGCCGACCGCCGCGTTCACCGGGCGGCTGCGGCCGTCCCGGCCCACCCGCCTGGCCAACTGGTCGTTCTGCCCAGTCGAACACTCGCGCAAGCCGGCCACCGTCCCCGCGGCCAGGCCGACCGCCGCCGCGATCCGGCGGTCCGACCAGTGCCCGTGCGAGGCGAGGATCCGCTCGGCCGCCGCCCGCCGGTCACCGCGGCCCAGCGGCAACCCGTGCGCGCGGTTCAGCCACACCGACAGCACGAACGCGTCCTCCGCGCTGCCCGAATAGCGCACCGCGGCAATCCGCGAACACCCGCGCAGCACGGCGGCGCGGACCCGGTGCACCCCGTCGATGATCCGCATCGTCGGGCCGTGCACGACGATCGGCGGCAATTCCGCCTCCGCTTCCGCGAGCAGGCCGACGTGGGCGTCGTCCTCGCCCCCGCTGCGCACCCATCCCGAGGCCGACAAGCCCGCGACCTCCACCAGTTCCACCGGGCAACCCGCCAGCTCGGCCCGCACCCAGTCCACGCACGCCCCGGACTCACCACGAACCCCGCCATCCGGCAGGCGACCCGGCTGCACCATCAGCACTCCATGAGGATATTCAGACGTCAGGACAGGAAGAAAAGGGAACAAATGGTCACCCGAGCCGTGCGCCACGATTCCGGTCAACAAACACGGAACGGTTTCAGAACTGAACGCGCTACGGCGAGCTTGGCATACGACTGGCCCCAGTTTCTCACACTTTCGGCGTAAACCAACAAACTGACCCTAGCAGCGGAAAACTCTTCACCGCAACCAGTTATAAATGATTCGTCCGTTCGGGCGATTCAGGGAACGATGAACTTCTGAGCGAACGCAGAATGTCACCGGCAGGGCCGCGCGTATCCTGGTTCGCCCGGTATGGCAAGCGTGATACCGGATGACACTTGCGGCCGACGCCAGTGACCGCTGGCGGCTCCGACCGGGCGGAGGTAGCAGCGGGTCACCGCTGAGGGCATGCTGCTGGCTTGGCGCAGAGGCCACCGAGCGGCAGGCCCCTGACTCCGGCCCTCGGCGGCGCCGGGTGACCCCGCAGCCTCCCCCGACCCCCGCGAGCCGCTCCCCAGCCCCTCCTGGCCGGATCGAGGCGAGCTCACTGCGATCCGGCAACCAAGACCCACTTTACTTTCGAACCGTATTCCAGGTCAACTGTCCCCAACGCGCGCTGCCTACCCAGCACCCGACGGCGATGAGAGTATCGCGCGGCGAGGCCGTTCCCCTAAGGTGACAGCCGAGTCCGAAGCTCCACAGCTGGAGGAGTCATGAACCGGTCGTCGATCACGCAGCCCCCCGACAATTCCGATGGGGGCCGGAAATTATTGGAATGGGCAGCGGAAACCCGACAGGCCGGTCGCGTGCAGTACGACAACTCCGGGATCTGCCACGTGTTCGGTTACGCCGAGGTACAACGCGTACTGCTGGACCCGGCCACCTTCTCCTCCGACTTCAGCTCACAGATGCCCGCCGACGCCGACGGGCCGAGCCTGGTCGAAGGACACGTCGGCGTCGTCGACCCGCCGTACCACCGCAAACTCCGCACTCTCATCGGCGAAGGATTTTCCCCGCGCGCCGTGCAGCGGCTGGCGCCGCGGATCGCCCAGCTGACGGACGAACTGCTGGACGAAGCAGCCGGCAACGACGAGACCGACCTGGTCGAGGTACTGTTCCACGCACTCCCCGTCTTCGTCATCACCGAGTTGCTGGGCCTGCCCAGCGCAGACCGGCCCCTGATCCAGGGTTGGGCGGACACGCTCCTCGCGGCGGACCCGCGCGGCAACGTCCACGAGGAGACCGTGTCGCTGCGGTCGATGAACGCGACGTTGTCCGAGATGGGGGACTACTTCGCCACCTGGACCCACCGCAGACGGGCCCAGCCGGGCGACGACCTGATCAGCCGCCTGCTGGCGGCCGAGATCGACGGCGAACGGCTCACCGAGCAGCAACTGTTCAGCATCCCGGCCGTTCTGCTGATGGCCGGCCACATCAGCACAACGCTGGTCCTCGGCAACACCGTCCGGCTCCTGCACGAGTACCCGGCCGCGGGGACCGCGGTGCGCGCCGATCCCTCCGCCGTTCCGGGGGCCATCGAGGAGGCGGTCCGCTACTTCCCGCCCACGGCCACGACCTACCGGTTGACCACAGAACCGGTCGCGCTGGGCGGCCTCGACCTCCCGGCCGGGACCGTGGTCGCGACCTGGACCGTGGCCGCCAACCACGACGAACAGCAATTCGAGCAGCCCGATGCGTTCGACATCACCCGCAGCCCCAACCCCCATCTGGGCTTCGGGCACGGAATCCATTTCTGCATCGGTGCACCGTTGAGCAGGTTGGAAACCCGGATCGCGTTGGAGGCGTTATTCGCTCGGTACCCAGATCTGCAACTGGTTCGAGCGGAGTTCCACGAACACACGAACCTGCTTGGGCCGAAAAGCCTGGTAACCCGCCTCGGCGACCCGCGCCGCCGGCATCGGCCGGCTAGCGCGGGTCGCCGATGACGTCCGTCAGGGCCTGTGTCGAAGCCGGTCAGAGCCATTCGTAGCGTGCGGCGAGTTCGCCGTAGCGGGTGGCCACAGCGCGGTGGCGGTTGAGCCGGTTGATGCCGCACTCGACGGCGTGGCGCTGCCTGCAGGTTTCCGGGTCGAAGGCAGGCGGCCTGCCACCGTGTGTGATCCCCTGGCCTGGCGATGAGCGTCCTGGCCGGCCAGGACACGGTCGGGGCGAGTGCGCGCACGGCGACCGCTGGCTCGCGGGACCCGGATGGCGGTCAGAATCGGGGCGAACTGCGGGCTGTCGCCTCGCTGACCGGCGGTGAGCACCACAGACAGTGGCTTCCGGCCCCGTTCGCAGCTCAGGTGCAGTTCGTGGACCCCCGGCCCGCTGCCAGCGCCGGAACAGCGCGTGCGCCGCTGCCCATGATCCGTCGCGGCAGCAACGGCTCAGCTCAAGCAGTCACCGCCGAATTCGATACAGGCCCGCTGCTTGGCGGGCGGGGCTGGCAGAGCGGGGTTCGACCGGCCGTGTCCGGTCACGCCAGCGCCGGCGCCGGGCGCTCAGAGACGCGGCGGTGGCGCCGAAGGTGTGAGGTTGAGTTCGGCTCCGTCCATGAGCTGCGCCCAGCGGGTGTAGTAACCGCGGGCACCGATGTCGTTGAACAGGTGTCCGGTGCGGACGTCGAACCCGGGGATCTCGGCGCCGGTGTGGTCCTCGAAGCCCATGCCCATCTGGTAGTTCAGCGGGGTACTGCGGGCGGCGAACCCCCGGCCCACCGCGGAGATCTCCGACCAGTTGTCGTTGTCGTCGCTTTCGAAGATGCCAGATGTCGAGAACACCAGCGAGATGCCGTTGAGCCTCTGCCGCCGGGTCTCCGCGTCGGCTCCGACCGGAACAGCGACCCAAGCCCAGATCTCCATCTCCTCGGGGCCACGCGGCTGCCACAACCGGATCGGACCGGCGAACCCGAGCACGGAGAAGTTGGGGAACACCGTGGCGTGCGCGACCGTGGGTTGGCCGGTCAGGTCGACCATCGCCCCACCGTGCCCGGCATCGCTGGAGTACTGGAAGACCTTCCCATCCGGCTGGGGAATTCCTCCCATGGCCTGCAACGCGGAGGCGTGCGTGGTGTCGGTGTGGTAGCCATCGGTGGCGAATCCTTCAGCGGGCAGCTTCCAGTTGCCCTTGACCCGCCATTTCATCGGCCCGACCAGCTCGATGTCACCACCCAGCGTGTCGATGAACGAATCCAAGGCGGGCCGGGCGGTCTCGAGGTAGTCGGCCAGGTCGGCGACTTCGGGGTCCCAGGAGCCGAAGACCATGCCGCGGTAGGATTCGACGCGGGTGACCGGGATCAGTGACCAGCCTTCCTTGTCCAGCCGGCCGTGGTAGCCCTCGTCCTCGCGCGGCACCTGGACCAGCGCGCCCGAAGTGTCGTAGGACCAGCCGTGGAAGGCGCAGGTGAACCGTTTGGTGTTGCCGGAGTCCTGGCGGCACACCCGCATCCCCCGGTGCCTGCACACGTTGAGCACGGCCCGGATGCCGCCGTCGCGCTGCCTCGAGACGATGACCGGGTCCTCGCCCATCATCGCGGTGACGAAGTCCCCCGGCGAGCGCAGCTGCGACTCGTGAGCCAGGAACAGCCACGAGCGGGCGAAGACCGTGCTCAGCTCCCGTCGATAGATTTCTTCCGAGTGAAAGATGTCAGCAGAGACCGTTCCGGTCTTCTCGAAATCGATCAGATCCGCATACATCCGCGTCACGCTCCCGTCACTACTCGATGTCGGATCGGCTGCCTGTCAGAAGAACAGGCCGAGGTTGTTGGCCTGCACCACGCTCTCGGCGAGGTGGATGGTGCGGTTGGCGATCTGGAAACCCAGGCCGGAATGGGCACGCAGGGTGTCGGTTCGCCGCCCGGAGAAGGAGTCGACGTCATCGGCCAGCCGGTTGCGGTAGATGCGGAACACACTGCGGACGAGGTATTCGTCCTCTACGTCGGTGGGTTCGGCGGTGATGTTGGTGATCGACCGGACGGTGCGGGGCGGCGGGTTGTCCGACCACGCCGTCGGCTGTTGCAGCCGTGTCACGCGGAGCGCCAGCGTACCCTTGTTGTCGTCGTAGTGGTTGAACTCGTCGAGTCCGCTGGCTTCCGCGAGCAGATCGCGGTGCAGCCGGGTACGCCGCAACGGCATGAAGTAGTGTATGTCGTCAGCGATCAGGTCGAACCAGTCGTTGAAGCGAGCTTCGTCGAGCAGCCGTGCTTCGAAGTACAGGAACTGCTCGATCTCGTACAGCACCGGGGGTGGAACACGGCGCGGTGGCCGCACCGGCGGTGCATCGGCTGGTCGAGGCCGGTATGCCTGGGTGGAGATGACGGGCTCGGTGGACGCGGTCATGCGGAGACTCCCTCAGGGAATCGGGGCGGTCAACGGGTAGCGGAAATCGCGAGTTCGACCCGGAGGACCAGAGGTCCCGGTCGATCGGGGGGCAGGGTCATCGCCGAGCTTTCAGGTAGATCACATCGTCGATCACCGCGACCGTCCAGGTCTCGACGGGCTCGGTGGCCGGCATCGTGAGCGCGGCCCCGGTGCGCAGGCAGAACAGGGAAAGGTGTGCCGGGCACTCCACCGTTTCGCCATCGACGAAACCGTCCGAGAGCGGTACGTCGTCGTGCGTGCACCGATCGGTCACGGCGTAGATACCGGTGGCGGCGCGCACCACCACGACCGGCCCCCACGGGGTCTCCACTCCCCGGGGCTCATCCAACGCCAGCTCATCGGCAGGACACACCGGGACCAGCTCAGTGGGCGCTGCACTCATCGGACCTCTCTTCCTGACGCCCTGATAGATCCTCGTGGTCGTCTGGTGACGGCTGGCCGGGCCGGAATCAGAATCGCGACGGTCGAACCGCTGGTTCAGCAACCAGAGCCCCACCCGCCATGGCCCGTCTCAGGTGGGCTGCCGAAACATTCAAGATCATTGTGTTGCCAACCGATGGTAACTCAGGGAATGCGGGTCGCCAAGTGGTGGCGATACGCCCGCACCGGTGCCGTGTCGACCGAGGACAACCCGTTCATCTTCCGCGCCCACTTCGCCAGCGGCGTCGTACTGGCTTTGCCGGTGAACGCCGCGCCGAGGGACGCCATCAAGCCGTGCTTGACGACTACCCGCTTCAGCGGTGACATCTTCTCCTTCGAGAAAGAGCGGAAGAGGTAGCTCCCCGCCGTCATGCGTTGCCGGATGGCGGCCTTGACCTGCGTGGATATGTCGTTCTCCGCCAGCCAGTCCAACCGCCCGCATTCAGACACCGCCTTGTCGAAGGTGGCCGCCTGCTGCTCGGTGAAGAGATCGACCATCGAGAGGTAACCACCCGGCTTGAGCACCCGTGCGACCTCGTCGAAAAAGCCGCCCAGACGTGGATAAAGATGCGAGCTCTCCACGTTCACGACGACATCGAAGGCGCCGTCTTCGAATGGAATTGACTCGGCGTCACCAACGGTGAAGGAGAGCTTGTTCCCACGTGAATAACGCGCGTTCGCCCGGTCGACCGCGGTCTTGGAGATGTCCACGCCGGACATTTCCGCCCCGTCGACCACCCGAGACAGGAAGTTGAGTCCGGCACCGATACCGCTGCCGACCTCGAGCACGCGTTTGCCGTGGTAGTCCGCAAAGCTCAGCGGAACCTGGCGAAGCGCGTAGAAGTACATGAGCTCAGAGAAACCATCGGTGTCGAAACTGTCGAAACCGGGGATGATCTCTTCGACCTCCCGCCGCAGTCCGGGATCGTGGAATCCCCAGTTCCACAGAATACCGAAATTCCAGTTGGCGGCGATCATGTCGTACACGGAAGAGACCGCTTCCTTGGTCTTCGCGGCCACCTCGTCGCCGTCGTTCCCGGTAACCGCCGGGCTCAGTTCAGCCGGCTTCGCATCAACCATTGTCACTTCTCCCCATTGCTCGGTCTGGTATGACTGTTGACAACTGCTTCATTCTTGGCGGGCGGTCTGGGGTGTTCCACGTAGCGACAGACCGGCTCGGCGGTAGATCGCGTCGATCACCCCCATGGTGGGGATGAAGTGCTCGGGCCCGGTCCGCAGGGACTCACCGCGCAGCACCGCGCCGGCGAACGCCTTGAGTTGGCACGTGTAGGTGTCCGGCTGCTTCGCCACCCTCTCGGTGGTCTTCTTCCCACGCGCCTGCAGCACGAGCTTGTTGAATCCCTGCGGCGCGATCGGGTTGACCACCGTCAACGTGCCCGCGGCTCCCTCGACTCGCCCCTTGATCGCGAGAATCGGCCAGCCCCACATCACGGTCCGGATCCGACCCGTCGCGCCGTTGGGGAAGCGCAGGCGGGCATCCATCCACCGGTCCACCTCGGGCACCCGGGTCTTCGCCCTGGCCCTGGTCACCTCCACCGGTTCCATGCCGGCGAGCGTGCGCAGCACCGACACCGCGTACACGCCCAGATCCATGACGGCACCCCCACCCAGTTCGTACTGCCAGCGGATGTCCTTGCTGCTGGGTACGGGGAAGCTCACCCGCGCCTCGACGTGCCGGACCTCACCGATCGAGCCATCCGCGGTGATTTCCGCGATCCGGTCGAAGAGCCCGTGGTAGAGCGGGTGCATCGCCTCGCCGATGACGCGGCCCGTCCTGGTCGCGACCTCGGAGAGCAGGCGAGCCTCGGCTTCGTTGCTGGTGATCGGCTTCTCGCAGAGAACGTGCTTGCCCGCCTCCATCGCCCTGGTGCTCCACACCGCGTGCAGTGCGTTGGGAAGCGGGAGGTAGACCGCATCGATGTCCGGATCTGCCAGCAGCGCCTCGTAGCTGTCGTGGACTTTCCGGATACCGAGTTTCTCCCCGTGTTCACGCGCTCGGCCGGTGTCCCTGGCCGCGATCGCCGCCACCTGGATCTCCGGCACGTTCCGCGCCGGGTCGGTCAGCGCCTGCTTGACGACCCGGGCCGCCCCCAGCACACCGATTCGCACCCGATCAGTCAAGATCGTCTCCTTCTGGTTGTACGCCCACCCGGGCATCGGATCCCGGCTACAACGAGCCTTGCACCACCTGCGCGACCCGCAGCGCGTTGGCGGCTATGGTGAGGCTGGGGTTCATGCCGGTGCTCGAGGGAAACATCGAGGCATCGACCACGTAGAGGTTGTCCAGACCCCAGGCGCGGTTGTCGGGGTCGAGCACGCTGGTCTCGGGGTCGTCGCCGAAGCGGCAGGTTCCACACTCGTGGCCGAGGACACCGTTGGACTGCGCCCCCGACAGGTGAACCGGGAAGATCCGCGAACCGGGGTACTTCCCCAGCGCCGCCTTGATCGTCCGCATGAAGTTGCCGTGCCGCTCCAGGTCCGCTTCGGCGGCCCGGTACTGCAACTCGAGCAGCATCCCGCCGGAGCCTGGCAGGACGCGGTTTCGGTGGTAGGGCAGGTCCTCGGCGATCGACGCCATGACGATGACACGATCCTCCAGCTCGCGCTTCCAGTACCTCCCGGCGAGCCGGCGCAAGGGACCGAAGATACGCCGGCTCCGGCGGCTGCTGTTCATCAACGTGTCATACGGGAAGACCCGCCCGAGCGACTGCAGCGCACCGAACTTCTGGCCGTTGCCCGAGTAGAAGTCACTGACTCCGATCTCCTTGGTCTGACCGGACACGGGTGCCGCGCGAACGCGGAAGAGGAAGAGGTCGACGAAGTGGCGCATCAGGTTGCGGCCGACGAGATCGTTGTCGTTGGCCAGGCCGTACGGCCACTCCTTGGACTTCGAGTTGAGCAGGAGCACGGGCGTGCACAGCGCACCGGCCGCGAGAACGACCACCTTCCCCTTGAAGTGGAACGTCTCGTCATGTCGCCGGGCGACCACACTGGTCACCTTCGTCCTGCTCGCCTCCAGCCGAACCACGGTGGTTTGGTCGAGCAGCGTGGCGTCGTGGTCGCGTACGGCGGGCTCGACGCAGATGTTACCGGAATGGTTCTTGCACTTCGAAGCGCAGAGAAAACCCTGACAGGCTTGGCAGTTGTCCTTGTACTCGCAGGCAACGTGCAGGTTGTAGGGGTGCATGCCGCGTTCGGTGAGGAACTCGGCGATCTCGGCGTTGGCGGCCGTCATGGGGGGCGGCTGGATGAGCGAGTCGGTGTCGTCCTCGGGGCGCAGCGGATCGGCTGCCCCCCGGACCCGGTAGAGCTGCTCGGCTTTCCGGTACCAAGGGGCCATTTCGTCGTACTTGATCGGCCAGGCTTCCGGAACGCTGGAATCAGCGACGTCGGCGAATGCGGCGCGCGGCTCGAAGTCCTCCCGGAAGAACCGCTCGGTGACCATTCCGTAGAGGGCGGAGGAACCGCCGGTGCCGGATCCGACGGACGGGATGAACGGTTTGAGCTCTCCTTTGCTGTTGGTATCGAGGACCTGCTCGGTGTTCCGCCCGGCGCGGGCGAGGCGTTCACGGTACTCGGCGTCGGTCAGCTCGGCTATGTCGAAGGTCTGCTCGGGGAAAACTCCGGCAATTGTTCCGGGCGAGGAAAAGCTGGAACGGCCTTTTTCGAGGTAGAGAACGCGCCGACCGAGTCGGGTGAGCTCGTAGCCGATCGTCCCCCCACCCATACCCGCTCCGATGACGATGGCGTCCCACAGAGTCGACTCGGCCTCGCGTGGATCGGTCACACTGCCTCCCAGCTTTTGCTTTCTTTGAGCCTCGCATGGCGACATCACCGGATCACCGGCACGATATCCCAAAAATGATCCACCATCCAGGCCGCGTCACTGTTCAAGTCGGCCACGGGTTCCGGCCGGCTGTTCCGCCCTCGGGCAGTCGTGCGCATCCCCGTCGCCTTCCGGCAACACAACCCCGCACAACCAGTCTTCCACCGCCCGCGCGGTGGACCCGGCGAATTCGTCCATCATGTTCCAGTGGTCACCGGGCACGTCGACGGCGGTGTGCTCGAATTTCCATGAAGGTCGCAGTTCTTCCACGTCCGCCTCCGGCCCGCCGGAAACCGGCGGCGTCAAGGCGCGAACGAAGAGTGTCGGCGCGGATATCTTCTCCGCTTGCCACTCCAGGAACAGGTCGGCGTATGCGGCCATCGAGGTCAGTTGCACGTGGTCGTACTGCCCGAATCGCCGTTCGCGCTCGACCTGGTCGTCCGCCCACATCGCCCGCAGCGAGGGGACCACTTCACTCCGGGGCAGGATGGTATCGATGATCACGACCGCGGCCGGCTGGGTGCCGCGGCCTTCCAGCCTGCTCGCGACGGCCTGAGCGAACCAGCCTCCCGCCGAATGCCCGACGAGCACGATCGGCGCACCCGCCGCGGACCGCGCCACCGCCTCCGCGTGGACCTCGACCACGTCGTCAAGAGTGGCGGGCAAGCGCTCGTCCCCGACAAAGCCGGGCGACAGCAGCACGGACACGTTGCGCAGCTCGCGGAACGCGGCGGCGAACCTGGTGTACTGGTACGGACTCTGCTCGACCATCGGAGAGGTGAAGCAGAAAACGCTCGCCCGGCTGTCTTCACTGGACAGTCGCACCAGTCTCGGCTGCTGCGCCTCCGCTGAGCCAGCGCGGAAGACCGGGCGCAGGCGTGCGGCCGCCCGTAGCAGGTCGAAACCCTCGTCGTACCGGGCGAATTCGTTGGCCCTGCGGTACAGCGACGCGATCACATCCGACGAGCCATCGCCGGTACCCTGCGCAGCCTGTCCTCCCTCCACCGCTTCTCGGCCGCCCGCCAGCACCTGCGGTCGCAGGTGCCGCGCCAGCGCGATGGGCGTGGGGTGGTTGAAGATCAGACTCGTCGGCAGGGAAATGCCGGTGGCCCAGCTGAGCCGGTTGCGCAGTTCCACCGCGGTCAGCGAATCCAGCCCGAGCTCGGTGAACGCCCGGCCCGGTTCGACCCCCTCCACCCCGCTGTGCCCCAGGATCGAGGCGGTGTGCGTGCGCACCACCTCCAGCAGCACCGCGTGCTGGTCTTCTGCGGACAGTCCGGCCAACCGGGCGACCAGGGATTCCGCGCCTTCGACGGTGGGTTGCTGGGCGGTTCTCCTGGCCGGCTTGCGGAACATCGCGGGCGCCGCGCCGTTCTGCGCGGCCACCCGCAGCGCGTTGGTGTCCAGCCTGGCCAGCACCAGTAGCCCCTCGCGCACGGACAAAGCCTCGTCGAACAGCGCCAGTGCCTGCTCGGTGGTCAACGGCGCCACACCGTGAGCGGCCATCCGGTCGATGTCCACCGCCTCGGTCAGCTCACTGGTCTGTTCCCACAAGCCCCACGCCAGCGACACCGCCGGATGACCCTGCGCCCGGCGGCGCAACGCCAGCGCATCCAGGAACGAGTTCGCCGCCGCGTAGTTGCCCTGGCCAGGACCACCCAGCAGCCCGGCCATCGAAGAGAACAGGACGAACGCGCTCAAATCGTGCTCACGGGTGAGCTCGTGCAAGTTCAGCGCCGCATCGGCCTTCGGCCGCAGCACCGTGTCCAGCCGCTCCGGAGTCAGCGACTCCACCACCCCGTCGTCGAGCACCCCCGCCGCGTGCACCACACCGGTCAACGGATGCTCCACCGGTATCCCCGCCAGCAGACTGGCCAGCGCCTCCCGATCAGCCACATCACACGCCACCACCGACACCTCAGCGCCCAACTCAACGAGCCCGGCCACCAGTTCCCCCGCCCCCGGCGCTGCCATTCCCCGGCGACTGGTCAACACCAGCTGCCGCACCCCGTGTTCCACCACCAGGTGCCGCGCCACCAGCCCACCCAGCGTCCCCGTACCACCCGTCACCAGCACCGTGCCACCCGGGACAAAACCCCCGGGAACACCACCGGGCGCCGCGGGGACCCGCTCGATCCGCGGCACCCGCACCACACCGTCCCGCAACGCCACCTGCGGCTCATCCAACTCCAACGCCGCTGGCAACACTGCCCACGATTCCGCACTCCCGTCCACATCCACCAGCACAAACCGACCCGGATGCTCCGACTGCGCCGACCGCACCAACCCCCACACCGCAGCCCCAGCAAGATCACCCACACCCTCACCAGCCATAGCCGCCACCGCACCCTGAGTCACGACCACCAACCGCGAACCCGCCAACCGCTCATCCGCAAGCCACGACTGCACCAGCTCCAGCACATCTCCGGTGGCGGTGTGGGTCGCGTTGGTCAACTCGCCGCTGAACAGGTCGCTGGGGGCGACCCCGACCAGCGCCGCCTCCACCACCTCCATGCCCTCGGCCAGCGAAGCCGCATCACGGCACCGGGTGATCTCCACGTCGTCCAGTTCGGCCAACGGCCGCAACACACCAGCGGTGTCACCGACCACCGCCCACCGCGCGAATTCCGCCTCCACGCCGGCCACCGACGATTCGATCCAGGCCACGCGGAACAACGAATCGTCGTCAGGGCTCATCACCCGCAGCTGCTCGGCCGACACCGGACGGGTGACCAACGACCCGACCACCCCGACCGGCACGCCGTTCCCGTCAGCGAGCTCAACCGACACGCCATCCGAACCGGCGGGCGAAATCCGCGCCTGCAACACCGACGCACCCGGGGCGAACACCGACACCCCCGACCAGGAGAACGGCAACCGGGCCTGGACCGCGTCATCCGCACCGCTCACGAAGTCCCCCGCCGTGATCCCGTGCAATGCCGTATCCAGCAGGGCCGGATGTAGCCCGAACCTCCCCGAACCCGCAGCGTCGGGCAATTTCACCTCGGTGAACACGTCGGTTCCACGCCGCCAGACACCGGTAAGCCCTTGGAAAGCAGGCCCGTAGTCGAGACCGACCCCGGCCAACCGCTCATACACCTCATCGACCGGCACCGCCTCAGCACCCACCGGCGGCCAGGTCGCGAGGTCGAATACCGAGGCGGGAAGGTCCGGGGTGAGGGTTCCGGTGGCGTGTCGGGTCCACGGCTGTGCCAAGGCGTCCTCGGCGGCGGAGTCGTCCGGTCGCGTGAAGACGCTCAACGACCGGGTGCCGGTATCCCCGGCGGCACCGACCACGACCTGGACCTGCACACCACCCCGCTCCGACAACACCAACGGGGCTTCGAGCACCAGCTCCTCCACCACACCACACCCCGCCCGCGCACCAGCCTGCAACGCGAGCTCAACAAACCCCGTCCCCGGAAACAGCACCGAACCCATGACGGCGTGATCGGCCAGCCAGGGTTGCGACTCGATCGACAACCTGCCCGTGAACAACACGCCACCGGAGTCGGGCAGGCCGACGGCCGCACCCAGCAACGGGTGCTCGGTCGCGGTCAGGCCAAAACCCCGCGCATCACCAGCCGGAGCGACCGCGTCCAACCAGTACCGCTGCCGCTGGAACGGATAGGTAGGCAGGTCCACCCGGTGGGCACCGGTCCCGGCGAAGAACGTGTTCCAATCCACTGCGGCGCCGTGGGCGTGAGCCTCACCCAGCGAGGTCACGAACCGGTCCAACCCACCATCGTCACGACGCAACGTCCCGATGGCCGCGGCAGGGACGTCGGCGTCTTCGATGGTCTCCTGCAACCCGGTGGCCAGCACCGGATGCGGACTGACCTCCACGAACACCCGATACCCATCAGCGAGCAGCGCGCGGGTGGCCTGTTCCAGCTCCACGGTGTGCCGCAGATTGCGGTACCAGTAGTCCGCCTCCAGGCTCGCGGTGTCGATCGGTGCACCGGTCAGAGTCGAATACATCGGAATCGAAGCCGAGGTTGGGGCAATCGGCGCCAGGACCTCCAGCAGCTCCTCACGGATCTGCTCCACCTGCACCGAATGCGAGGCATAATCCACCGGAACCCGACGAGCCCGCACACCCCCCGCCTCACACGCGGTAATCAACTCATCCAAAGCGGCTGGCTCACCCGACACCACCACCGAAACCGGACCGTTCACCGCCGCCACCGACACTCGCCCGGCAAACGGCTCGACCAGACCACGCACCCGCCCGACCGATTCGGCCACCGACACCATGCCGCCACGACCAGCCAGAACGGTCAACGCGCGACTACGCAGCGCCGAGATCCGGGCCCCGTCCTCCAGCGACAGCGCACCAGTCACACAGGCGGCGGCGATCTCACCCTGGGAGTGGCCCACCACCGCGTCCGGCACCACCCCATGCGCACGCCACACCTCGGCCAGTGACACCATCACCGCCCACAACACCGGCTGCACCACATCCACCCGATCCAGAGACGGCGCACCCGCAACCCCACGAACCACATCCAGCAACGACCACTCCACAAAGGCGGACAACGCCGCAGCACACTCGCCCAGCCGCTCCGCGAACACCGGACTCGATTCCAGCAACTGCGCCGCCATCCCCACCCACTGCGACCCCTGACCCGGGAAGACGAACACCACACCACCAGAACCGGCAGCCGCCGCTACCGGCCACTCACCCCCCGCAACCGCATCCACACCCCGCAGCAACCCCTCCCGATCACCAGCCACCACCACCGCACGATGCTCCAACGCAGCCCGAGTCGTCACCAACGAGTACGCCACATCCACCGGCGACACGTCCTCATCGCCCCGGACCCGTGCAGCCAACGCACGAGCTTGATCCCGGACCGCCGCCTCACTCTTGGCCGACAACGCCCACGGCACCACACCCAGCGAACGACCCGGCGCCTCGTCGTTGGGCGAGTGCTCCAGCTCGGACGCCTGCTCCAGGATGACGTGCGCGTTGGTGCCGCTGATGCCGAACGAGGACACCCCAGCCCGCCGGGGCCGCTCCACCTCCGGCCAGGACCTCGTTTCGGTCAACAACTCCACCGCCCCCGCCGACCAATCCACGTGCGACGACGGCGCATCGATGTGCAAGCTCTTGGGCAAACACCCGTGCTGCAACGCCTGCACCATCTTCATCACACCAGCCACACCAGCGGCAGCCTGCGTGTGACCGATATTCGACTTGACCGACCCCAACCAGAGCGGACGATCACTTGGCCGACCCTGACCGTAGGTCGCCAACAGCGCCTGCGCCTCGATCGGGTCCCCGAGAGTCGTGCCCGTCCCGTGCGCTTCCACCGCATCGACCTGATCGGCCGACACCCCGGCGTTGGCCAACGCCTGACGAATCACCCGCTGCTGCGACGGACCATTCGGCGCCGTCAAACCATTCGACGCACCATCCTGGTTCACCGCGCTCCCCCGCACCACCGCCAACACCCGGCGGCCATTGCGCCGAGCGTCAGCCAACCGCTCCACCAACAACAACCCCACACCCTCAGAGAAGCTGGCACCGTCCGCCGCCTCCGCGAACGGCTTGCACCGCCCGTCCGACGCCAAACCGCGTTGCCGGGAGAAATCGATGAACGCCGCGGGATTGGACAGCACGGTCACCCCACCGGCCAGTGCCAGTGAGCACTCCCCCGACCGCAACGACTGCGCCGCCAGGTGCAACGCCACCAACGACGACGAACACGCCGTATCCACCGTCACCGCAGGACCCTCGAAACCGAACACATACGACACCCGGCCCGACGCGACACTCCCGGCACTACCATTGCCGAGATACGCCTCGGCGCCTTCCGGAACCCCACCAGACCGCATGCCGTAGTCGTGGTACATCACGCCCGCGAAAACACCGGTCGCACTGCCGCGCAACGAATGCGGATCAATCCCGGCGCGCTCGAACGCCTCCCACGCGGTCTCCAGCAACAACCGCTGCTGCGGATCCATCGCCAGCGCCTCACGCGGCGAAATCCCGAAGAACCCCGGATCGAACTCCGCCACGTCATAGACGAAACCACCTTCGTTGACGTAGCTGGTACCGGCATTTTCCTGATCCGGATGGTACAAGCGCTCAACATCCCAGCCGCGATCCGCCGGAAATCCGGAAATCGCGTCCTTCTTCGAGGAAACCAGGTCCCACAACTCCTCCGGGGAACTCACGCCGCCGGGAAACCGGCACGCCATACCCACGATCGCGATCGGTTCCGGCTCCTCGGCCTGCTGAAGCCGCTTCCGCGTCTGCCGGAGTTCGGTAGTCACCAGTTTCAGGTACTCCCGGAGTTTCTCCTCGTCCGCCATCCCCATCATCCCGTCGAAGTCGTGGTCAAGGTGTGCAGTTGTTCGCGGTACCGCTGGCGTGGCGAGCTACCCGGCCAGTTCGACCATTTTCGGAACCACTTCGATGGCACCCGGCAACGCTTTCACTTCCGCCGCGACGTTCCTGGCTTCGGCCCGCATCGCGGTATCGGCCAACAGCTTCTGCACCTGGCCGGCATCCAGCTCGCCAGGCCGCACCACCAGGCCGAGGCCGCGCTTGTTGATCGCGCCGGCGTTGAGGAACTGGTCGTCGGCTTGCGGCAGCACGATCTGCGGCAGGCCCGCGTCGATCACCGTCAGGGCGGTGCCCGCACCACCGTGGTGGATCACCGCGTCCGAGGTGGCCAGCAGTGCGTTCAGCGGCACCCACTTGACCAGGCGGATGTTCTTGGGCAGCCCTCGCAGCTCGCTCGGGTTGGCGCTGCCGATCGTCAGGACGAACTCGGCGTCGATCTCCCCGGCGCCCGCGACGAACTGCCGAAGCGCGCCGCTGCCGAGCATCTGCGGGATGACCGAGCCGAGGGTGACCGTGATGCGCGGCTTGCTCGGCGGGGTGTAGAGCCACTCCGGCATCAGCGCGCCGCCGTTGTACGGTTGGAAGCGCATCGGCCACCCGTGCGAATAGCTGGAGCGCATGCTCGGCGGTGCCACGTCGATCGAGGCGGTCGGTGCCCCGGGAACGACGCCGAAACGCTCGTAGTCCTGCGTCATCCGCTCGTACATCGACCGGCTCATGTCGATCGGGATACCGAAGTTGATGCCGTGCATCACCGAAGGAATACCCAGTTTCCCGGCGACCAGCGGACCCGCGCCATCCATCGGTGTGTGCACGACCAGGTCGGGGCGCCACCGCTCGGCGAGCTTCATGGTGCCGAACAGCAGGTTCCTGCTGCACTCCGCGAACAGCCGGATCGAGATTTCGGTGGCGACGGACGGCTCGTGCAGATGGGGAACCAGGTCGGCGGAATCCCGCAAGACCTTGCTGAACACACCGGTGAAGTCGACGTCCGGGGCGGCGTCGACGACCTGGAGGCCCGCTTTCGCCGGGGTTTCGTCGTAGCCGCGGTAGTGGCCGGTGGCAAGGAGCACGTCGTGCCCGGCCAGCCGGCACGCCCACGCGGTCGGCACGGTGGGGAAGGTGTGCCCGACACCGGGGGAGGTCACGAACAGAACGCGCATGGTGAAGCCCTTCCTACGAAAGCTCGGTCAACCAGGCCACTCAGGACAGGTCCAGTTCCTTGTTGATGAGATCGAAGATCTCCTGATCACTCGCCTGCTCGATCTCCTCGTCGACGGTGGTCCGCCCACGACCCTGGGCTTTTCTCCACCTGGCCAGCAGCGCTTCGAGCCGCTGGGTAACGGTCTCGCCGGGGGTGGCCCCGGCCAGCGCGGCTTCCAGCCGGTCGAGCTCGACCAGGCCGGGGTCCTGACCGGCCGCTTCGCCCTCGTCGAATTCGGTACGCAGGTGCTTGGCGAGCGCGGTCGGGTTGGGGTAGTCGAAAACGAGCGTGGTCGGAAGCCGCAGCCCGGTGGCCGTGTTCAACCGGTTCCGCAGTTCCAGCGCGGTCAACGAGTCGAAGCCGAAATCGCTGAACGCGCGGGTTGGCTGCACGGTTTCCGGGGTTGTGAAGCCGAGCACGCCTGCGACGTGCTTGCGCACCAACTCCACCAGCATCCGCTCGCGCTCGACACCACCCACACCGGCCAACCGCTGCCGCAGGGCGTCGGCCGAATCGCCGCCGGCCTTGGCCGCGCTCCGGGGGCGGGTGTGCACCAGGCCGCGGAACAAGGCCGGGAGCTCACCGGACCGCAGTGCGCGCAGGTCGATCCGAGCCGCCGCCAGCACCCCTTCGTCGACTCCGAGTGCCGTGTCGAGCAACGTCAGACCGTCCTTCGTGGACAGCCCGTCCACTCCGGCGCGGTGCATCCGTCCCACGTCGGTCGCGGCCAGGCCGCCGGTCAGTTCACTGGCCTGCTCCCACCGTCCCCATGCCAGGGAGACAGCGGGAAGCCCCTGCGCCCGGCGGTGCAACGCCAGCGCATCCAGGAACGAGTTCGCCGCCGCGTAGTTGCCCTGGCCAGGACCACCGAGCAGCCCGGCCATCGAAGAGAACAGGACGAACGCGCTCAAATCGTGCTCACGGGTGAGCTCGTGCAAGTTCAGCGCCGCGTCCACCTTCGGCCGCAGCACCGTGTCCAGCCGTTCCGGAGTCAGCGACTCCACCACCCCGTCATCGAGCACCCCCGCCGCGTGCACCACACCGGTCAACGGATGCTCCACCGGTATCCCCGCCAGCAGACTGGCCAGCGCCTCCCGATCAGCCACATCACAGGCAGCGACCGACACCTCAGCGCCCAGCCTCGTCAGCTCGGTCAGCAGCTCCCCCGCCCCCGGCGCTGCCATCCCCCGGCGACTGGTCAACACCAGCTGCCGCACCCCGTGGTCGACCACCAGGTGCCGCGCCACCAGGCCGCCCAGCGTCCCGGTACCGCCCGTGATCAACACCGTGCCCCGCGGATCGAATTCAACGCGATCGCCCGACACCGCAGGGACCCGCTCCAACCGCGGCACCCGGACCACACCGTCCCGCAACGCCACCTGCGGCTCATCCAACTCCAGAGCCGCTGGCAACAATCCCCACGATTCCGCGCTGTCATCCACATCCACCAGCACAAACCGACCCGGATGCTCCGACTGCGCCGACCGCACCAACCCCCACACCGCAGCCCCCACCGGATCCCCACCACCCGCCGGGTCCCCACCCGCCGCACCCCGCGTCACCACCACCAACCGCGAACTTCCGAACCGCTCATCCGCAACCCACGACTGCACCAGCCCCAACACCCAAGCCAGCACACCACGCACCACACCACCACTCACCCCAGCCGACGCACCCTCACCAAGCCCAGCCGACCCACACTCAACCAACACCACCCCCGGCACCTCGTCCTCGGCCAACGCGGCCAAGTCACCACGACGGACGAGGTCCACACCGGACAACGCCGCCAGCTGGTCACCCAGCACACCCCACCGCACCGGCACCCCACCACGCCCAGCACCCGGCACCTCGGCCCACACCAGCCGGAACAACGAGTGATCACTCCCAGGACCCGCAGCCCGCAACTGCTCGGCCGACACCGGACGCGTCACCAGCGACTCCACAACCGCAACCGGCGCACCATCACCATCGGTGAGCGCCAGCCTCACGCTGCCCGACCCGTTCGACGACAGGCGGGCCCGCAGCACGGAAGCCCCGGTCGCGCTCAGCGACACCCCTGACCAGGAAAAAGGCAATCGTGCCTGGTCCGCGGTCTCGGCATCCGTGCCCCCATTTCCGACGACGATCCCGTGCAACGCGGCGTCCAGCAGTGCCGGGTGAATCCCGAACGAGCCCGGTTCCACTCCCTCCGGAAGCCTCACCTCGGCCCAGATCTCGTCGTCCCGCTGCCACACCGCGGCCAGTCCCTGGAACGCCGGCCCGTAGTAGAGCCCCAGCGCGGACATCCGGTCGTACACCGCATCTACCGGCACCACCTCGGCATCCGCCGGCGGCCACGTGTTCAGGTCCGACGACGGCTCCCTGGTCGCGACGGACAACACTCCGGTGGCGCACCGGACCCAGGCTTCCGCCAGTTCGCCCACGCCGTCCGGCCGGGAATAGATGTTCAGCGCCCGGTCACCGGAGTCGTCGGCCTCGGCGACCACGACCTGGATCTGGACTCCGCCTCCCTCCGGCAGGACCAGTGGGGCCTCCACGACGAGCTCGCCGAGGACGTCCCAGCCAAGCTGACGGCCAGCCTGCAACGCCAGCTCGACGAATCCCGCCCCCGGGAACAACACCGACCCGAACACCGCGTGGTCAACCAGCCAGGGCTGCGACTCGATCGACAACCTGCCCGTGAACAACACGCCACCGGAGTCGGGCAGGCCGACGGCGGCACCCAGCAACGGGTGCTCGGTCGCGGTCAAGCCAAGACCCCGCGCATCACCAGCCGGAGCCACCGCATCCAGCCAGTAGCGATGGCGCTGGAAGGCATAGGTAGGCAGATCCACCCGGCGAGCACCCGCCCCGGCGAAGAACCTCTCCCAATCCACGGCGGCACCCCGAACGTGGGCCTCACCCAACGAAAGCAGGAACCGATCCAACCCACCATCGTCACGACGCAACGTCCCGACCGCCGCAGCAGGAACATCAGCGTCCTCAATGGTCTCCTGCAACCCGGTGGCCAGCACCGGATGCGGGCTGACCTCCACGAACACCCGATACCCATCGGCGAGCAGCGCACGGGTGGCCTGCTCGAACTCCACCGTCTGCCGCACGTTGCGGAACCAGTACTCCGCACCCAGGCCCGCGGTATCGATCAGCGCACCGGTCACCGCGGAGTAGAACGGAACACCACCAGACATCGGGGTGATCGGCGCCAGCGCCTGCGACACGACGTCGTGGACGTCGTCCACATGCGGTGAGTGCGCCGAGAAGTCCACCCCGGGAACCGTCCACCGCATCACCCCGGCCTTGCGCAACGTGCGCTCGAACTCCCGCAAGGAGTCCGGATCACCGGTGACCACCACCGACTTCGGGCCATTGACCGCCGCCACCGAAATTCGTCCGCCGAACGGCTCGATCTGCTCCCGCACCCACTCGGCCGACGCCACGATCGACAACATCTCACCGTGACCCGCCAACGCCAACAGGGCTCGACTGCGCAACGCGGAAATCCGGGCCCCATCCTCCAGCGACAACCCACCAGCCACACACGCCGCGGCGATCTCACCCTGCGAATGCCCCACCACCGCCGAAGGCACCACCCCATGAGCACGCCACACCTCGGCCAACGACACCATCACCGCCCACAACACCGGCTGCACCACATCCACCCGCTCCAACGACGGCGCACCCGCAACCCCACGCACGACATCCAGCAGGGACCAGTCCACAAAGGCGGACAACGCCGCGGCACACTCACCCAACCGCTCCGCGAACACCGGACTCGACTCCAGCAAACCCGCCGCCATCCCGGCCCACTGAGAGCCCTGACCCGGGAACACGAACACCACGTCTCCAGCCCCCTGAGCAGACCCCTGTACCACCCCAGGGGGTAGCTCACCCGCGGCAACCGCCTCCAGGCCACGCGACAGCCCGTCTCGATCACCGGCCACCACCACCGCGCGGTGCTCCAGCGCTGTCCGGGTCGTCGCCAGCGAGTACGCCACATCCACCGGCGACACGTCCTCATCACCCCGCACCCGCGCGGCCAACCGCCCAGCCTGCTCACGCAGCGCTGCCTCGTTCTTGGCCGACAGCACCCACGGCACCACACCCAGCGAACGACCCGGCGCCTCGTCGGCAGGCGATTGCTCCAGCTCGGGCACCTGCTCCAAGATCACATGCGCATTGGTGCCACTCGCGCCAAAAGACGACACGCCCGCGCGGAGAGGCCGTTCCACGTCCGGCCACGGCGTCGATTCGGTCAGCAGTTCCACCGCACCGGTGGACCAGTCCACATGCGGGGAGGGCGCATCGATGTGCAGGCTCTTGGGCAACATCCCGTGGCGCAGCGCCTGCACCATCTTGATCACACCTGCCACCCCGGCAGCCGCCTGGGTGTGCCCCATGTTGGACTTGATCGACCCGATCCAGAGTGGGCGATCGCTCGGCCGATCCTGCCCGTAGGTGGCCAGCAACGCCTGGGCCTCGATCGGGTCCCCGAGAGTCGTGCCCGTCCCGTGCGCCTCCACCGCATCGACCTGCCCGGCCGACACCCCGGCGTTGGCCAACGCCTGACGAATCACCCGCTGCTGCGACGGACCATTCGGCGCCGTCAACCCATTCGACGCACCATCCTGGTTCACCGCGCTGCCCCGCACCACCGCCAACACCCGGTGGCCATTGCGCCGAGCATCCGACAACCGTTCCAACAGCAAGAGCCCCACGCCTTCGCCCCAGCCGGTGCCGTCCGCCGCCGACGCGAACGGTCTGCACCGGCCGTCCGTCGACAGACCGCGCTGCCGGGAGAACTCGGAGAAGATACCGGGGTTGGACATCACCGTCACGCCACCGGCGAGTGCCAGCGAACTTTCACCGGACCGCAACGACTGCGTCGCGAGGTGCAACGCCACCAACGACGACGAACACGCCGTATCCACCGTCACCGCAGGACCCTCGAAACCGAACACATACGACACCCGGCCCGACGCCACACTCCCGGCGTTCCCATTCCCGAGATACGCCTCGACACCCTCCGGCACCACACTCGAACGCATGCCGTAGTCGTGATACATCACGCCCGCGAAAACACCGGTCGCACTGCCCCGCAACGAATGCGGATCAATACCCGCACGCTCAAGAACCTCCCACGCGGTCTCCAGCAACAACCGCTGCTGCGGATCCATCGCCAACGCCTCACGCGGCGAAATGGCGAAAAAGTCAGCATCGAAGTCCGCCGCGTCATACAGGAAACCGCCTTCGCGGGCCCTGCTCACTCCCTCGTAGCCCGGCGCGGACGCGAAGTCGTACAGCCCTTCCACGTCCCAGTTCCGGTCTTCGGGGAGCGCGGAAACCGCATCGACCCCGCCTGCAACCAGCTTCCACAAGTCCTCGGGCGATCGCACGCCGCCGGGGAACCGGCAGGCCATGCCCACGATGGCGATGGGTTCGTCGGGTCGTGCCAGCGTGGTCGGGCTTGCTGTGGCCGGTTGGGTGTTGGTGCCGACGAGCTGGAGGTGGAGGTGGTGGGCGAGCGTGCTGGGGGTGGGGTAGTCGAAGATGAGGGTCGCGGGGAGTTGGAGCCCGGTAACGGTGTTGAGGCGGTTGCGCAGTTCCAGCGCGGTCAGGGAGTCGAATCCCAGATCGGTGAACGCCCGGTCCCCCTCGATGGTGTTCGGGTCGGTGAAGCCCAACACGCCCGCCACCTGGGTACGGACCACTTCGAGCAACGTCCGTTCCCGTTCGGCCTCGCCGACGCCGGCCAGGCGTTGCCGCAACGACCCCGCCCTTCTCGCACGCCGTACCGACCCACCCACCAGACCACGCAACAAGGCCGGAAGCCGGGTATTGGACCGCAACGCGGCCGTATCGACCCGGGCCGGGACCAGGACCCCCTCCTGCGTGGTCAAGGCCGTGTCGAACAGGGCTAGGGCTTCCTCGGTGGTCAACGGCGCCACACCGTGGGCGGCTATCCGGTCGGTATCCACATCGCCGGTCAGCTCACTGGCCTGCTCCCACAATCCCCATGCCAGGGAGACACCGGGAAGCCCCTGCGCCAGGCGGCGCAACGCCAGCGCATCCAGGAACGAGTTCGCCGCCGCGTAGTTGCCCTGGCCAGGACCACCGAGCAGCCCGGCCATCGAAGAGAACATGATGAACGCGTCGAGCTTCAAACCCCTGGTCAATTCGTCCAGGTTCAGCGCCGCATCCACCTTCGGTCGCAGCACCGTGTCCAGCCGCTCGGGCGTGAACGACTCGATGACACCGTCATCCAGCACCCCTGCCGCGTGCACCACACCGGTCAACGGATGCTCCACCGGAATCCGCTTCAGCAGACTGGCCAGCGCCTCCCGATCAGCCACATCACAGGCAGCGACCGACACCTCAGCGCCCAACTCAACGAGCCCGGCCACCAGTTCCCCCGCCCCCGGCGCTGCCATCCCCCGGCGACTGGTCAACACCAGCTGCCGCACCCCGTGCTCCACCACCAGGTGCCGCGCCACCAGCCCACCCAGCGTCCCCGTACCACCCGTCACCAGCACCGTGCCCCGCGGATCGAATCCAACGCGATCGCCCGACACCGCAGGGACCCGCTCCAACCGCGGCACCCGCACCACACCATCGGCAATCGCCACCTGCGGCTCATCCAACTCCAACGCCGCTGGCAACAATCCCCACGATTCCGCACTCTCGTCCACGTCCACCAGCACAAACCGACCCGGATGCTCCGACTGCGCCGACCGCACCAACCCCCACACCGCAGCCCCCACCAGCTCCCCATCCACCGCACCCCGCGTCACCACCACCAACCGCGAAACCCCAAAACGCTCATCCGCAAGCCACGACTGCACCAGCTCCAGCACATCTCCGGTGGTCGTGTGGGTCGCGTCAGTCAACTCACCACTGAACAGGTCGGCAGGGGCGATCTCAACCAACACCACCCCCGGCACCTCGTCCTCGGCCAACGCGGCCAAGTCACCACGACGAACAAGGTCCACACCACCCACACCAGACAACGCCCCGAACTGATCACCCAGCACACCCCACCGCACCGGCACCCCACCACGCCCAACCCCTGACACCTCAGACCACGCCAGCCGGAACAACGAGTCGTGCGCATCCCGAACCCGCAACTGCTCAGCCGAAACCGGACGCGTCACCAGCGACCCGACCACCCCCACCGGCAGACCCTCGCCATCAGCAAGCTCCACCGACACACCGTCCGAACCCATACGCGTAATCCGCACCCGCAACACCGACGCACCCGAAGCGAACAACCTCACGCCCGTCCACGCGAACGGCAACCGCGTCCCACCCTCCTGCCGATCGGCGGGAAGGCCGATCGCGTGCAGTGCCGTGTCCAGCAGCGCTGGATGGATGCCGAACGAGTCTGCCTCGCCGGTCATCTCCTCCCCCAGCGCGACTTCGGCGAAGACCTCGCTCCCGCGGCGCCAGACGCTGACCAGACCTTGGAAAGCCGGGCCGTAGTCCAGCCCGAAGCCGGCCAATCGCTCGTAGAAGTCATCGATGTCCAGCGGCACCGGCTCGGCTGCCACCGGCGGCCAGGCAGTGAAGTCGAACGACGGTGCCTCGGCCCCCGTACCCAGCACCCCGGTGGCATGCCGAGTCCACGACCGCGCGGGTGCATCCTCGTCACCATCCTCCGGTCGCGTGTAGACACTCACCGACCGGCTACCCGAATCGTCGGCGTCACCGACCACGACCTGAACCTGCACACCACCCCGCTCCGACAACACCAGCGGAGCTTCGAGCACCAGCTCCTCCACCACATCGCACCCAAGCTGCGCACCAGCCTGCAACGCGAGCTCAACAAACCCCGTCCCCGGGAACAACACAGAACCCAACACCGCGTGATCAGCCAGCCACGGCTGCGATTCGATCGACAACCTGCCCGTGAACAACACCCCACCAGAAGCAGGCAACCCAACAACCGCACCCAACAACGGGTGCTCAGTCGCACCCAAACCAAAACCACGCACGTCACCAGCGGCAGCGCCCGCCTCCAGCCAATACCGTCGCCGCTGGAACGGATAGGTCGGCAGGTCCACGCGGCGGGCACCGGTCCCCGCGAAGAACGTCTCCCAATCCACCGCGGCGCCGTGAGCATGAGCCTCACCCAGCGAGGTCACGAACCGGTCCAACCCGCCATCGTCACGACGCAACGTGCCCACGGCCGCCGCCGTGATCCCGGCGTCCTCAACGGTTTCTTGCAACCCGGTGACCAACACCGGATGCGGGCTGACCTCCACGAACACCCGGCGCCCATCAGCGAGCAGCGTGCGAGTCACCTGCTCCAACTCCACCGTCTGCCGCAGGTTGCGGAACCAGTACTCCGCACCCAGGCCCGCGGTATCGATCAGCGCACCGGTCACCGTCGAATACATCGGGACCGAAGCCGACACCGGCGACACCGGAGCCAGGACTTCCCGCAGCTGCTCATGGATCTGCTCCACCTGCACCGAATGCGAGGCATAATCCACCGGAACCCGACGAGCCCGCACACCCCCCGCCTCACACACAGTGATCAACTCATCCAACGCACCCGGGTCACCCGACACCACCACCGAAACCGGGCCGTTCACCGCCGCCACCGAGACTCGCTCGCCCCACTCAGCAATCCGCTCACGCACCCGCTCCACCGGCTCCGCGACCGACACCATGCCGCCACGACCAGCCAGAACAGTCAACGCCTGACTACGCAGCGCCACCACCCGCGCACCATCCTCCAGCGACAACCCATCAGCCACACACGCCGCGGCGATCTCACCCTGCGAGTGGCCGACCACCGCCGCGGGCACCACCCCATGCGCACGCCACACCTCGGCCAGCGACACCATCACCGCCCACAACACCGGCTGCACCACATCCACCCGATCCAACGACGGCGCACCCGCAACACCACGAACCACATCCAGCAACGACCACTCCACAAACGAAGACAACGCCGCAGCACACTCACCCAACCGCTCCGCGAACACCGGACTCGACTCCAGCAAACCCGCCGCCATCCCGGCCCACTGCGACCCTTGACCCGGGAACACGAACACCACACCACCAGAACCGGCAGCCGCCGCTACCGGCCACTCACCCCCCGCAACCGCATCCACACCCCGCAGCAACCCCTCCCGATCACCGGCCACCACCACCGCACGGTGCTCAAACGCCGTCCGGGTCGTCGCCAGCGAATACGCCACATCCACCGGCGACACACCCGCATCGCCCCGCACCCGCGCAGCCAGAAACCCAGCCTGCGCCCGCAACGCATCCGGCGTCCTGGCCGACAGCACCCACGGCACCACACCCAGCGGACGACCCGGCGCCTCGTCGGCAGGCGATTGCTCCAGCTGGGGCGCTTGCTCCAAGATCACGTGTGCATTCGTGCCACTGATCCCGAACGAGGACACCCCAGCCCGAAGCGGACGTGACACCTGCGGCCACGGCCTCGCTTCGGTGAGCAACTCCACCGCCCCCGCCGACCAATCCACGTGCGACGACGGCGCATCGATGTGCAGGCTCTTGGGCAACACCCCATGCCGCATCGCCTGCACCATCTTGATCACCCCAGCGACCCCAGCGGCAGCCTGCGTGTGCCCGAGGTTCGACTTCACCGACCCCAACCACAACGGACGATCCGCAGGCCGATCCTGCCCATAGGCCGCCAGCAACGCCTGCGCCTCGATCGGATCCCCGAGAGTCGTCCCGGTGCCATGCGCCTCCACCACATCAACCTGATCCGCCGACACCCCCGCATTCGCCAACGCCTGACGAATCACCCGCCGCTGCGACGGACCATTCGGCGCCGTCAAACCATTCGACGCACCATCCTGGTTCACCGCCGAACCCCGCACCACCGCCAGCACCTCATGCCCCAGCCGCCGAGCATCCGACAACCGCTCCAACAGCAACAACCCAACACCCTCAGAAAACCCGGCGCCATCCGCCGACTCCGCGAACGACTTGCACCGCCCGTCCAGCGAGGCCGCGCGTTGCCGCGAGAATCCGACGAAGACCCCCGGGGTCGCCATCACCATCACCCCACCGGCGAGTGCCAGCGAACACTCCCCCGACCGCAACGACTGCGCCGCCAGGTGCAACGCCACCAACGACGACGAACACGCCGTATCCACCGTCACCGCAGGTCCCTCGAAACCAAAGACATAGGACACCCGGCCGGACAGCACGCTGGAGACGTTTCCGGTTACGACATGGCCTTCCGCACCTTCCGCGGTGCTCGCGAGCAGACCCATGTAGTCCTGACCGCTGCTTCCGACGAAAACCCCGGTAGCGCTGCCGCGCAGCGATTCGGGTTCCATCCCGGCCCGTTCGAAGACCTCCCACGACGTCTCCAGCACCAGCCGCTGCTGCGGATCCATCGCCAGCGCCTCACGCGGCGAAATGCCGAAGAAGGTGGGATCGAATTCGGTCGCGCCGGTGAGGAAACCACCGGCCCGCACATAACTCGTGCCGGGCTTTTCGGGATCGGGGTGATACAGCCTCGCCACGTCCCAGCCACGGTCCGAGGGGAATTCGGAGATTGCGTCTATCTCTCCGGAGACCAGGTCCCACAACTGTTCCGGCGAGCTGACACCGCCCGGGTACCGGCAGCTCATCGCCACGATGGCGATCGGTTCCCTCGACTTCTCCTCGACGTCGCGCAGCCGCTCGTGTGTCTCCTGCAGTTCGGCGGTCACGAACTTGAGGTATTCTCGGAGTTTTTCGTCGTTCGCCATCAGAACACCTCCCGGTTGGTAACGGAGCAAGAGCGTGCGTCGTTGTTCATGATTTTCCGAACCGCTGGTCGATGAAGCTGAAGAGTTCGTCGTCCGTCGTGGAGTCGGCGATGCCGACCGAAGGGCCTTTCTCGTTCTGCCCGCTTCTCTGGTTCCACGTCGAAAGCAGGCCCTTCAACCGCGCCGTGATGTCCGTGCGAGCGCCGTCCTCGAGCCCGTCCGCGTTCAGCATCGCGAACACGCCGTCCAACCGGTCGAGTTCGCGCAGCACGCGGTCGCCCCCCAGCCCGTCCTCGCTTTCCATGACCTCGGCCAGGATGTGCTTGGTGAGCGCCAACGGCGTCGGGTAGTCGAACACCAGGGTCGCCGGCAGTTTCATGCCGGTCATCCCGTTCAGCCGGTTCCGCAGCGCCACCGCGGACAGCGAGTCGAAGCCGAGATCCTGGAAGGCGCGTTTCGGCTCGACGTCTTCGGCTGTCGGATGGCCGAGCACGGCGGCCACCACCGTCCGCACCAGATCGAGCACTGTTCGCTCCCGTTCAGCCGCACCCAGGTCCGCGAGGCGCTCGGCCAAGGTGTCCGGGCCCACCACGCCGCTCGGATCGGCCGGGCGGTCCAACAGCTGCCGGACTTCGGGGATGTCGCGAAGAATCGGGCTCAGCGATCCGCCGATCGCGACCTTCACCGCCCGGTCCCACTCGATGTCCGCCACGGCGAGGAAGGTCTCGTCGTCGTCCAGTACCTGTTGCAGGGCCTTGATCGCCAGTTCGGGCGCCATGGAGCGCACACCGCTGCGGTGAAGACCCTCTTCGACCGTTCCCTCACCGATACCGCCACCTGCCCAGTGCCCCCAGGCCACCGAGGTGGCAACCAAACCGTTGGCCCGCCGGTACCTGGCGAAGGCGTCGAGGAAGGAGTTGCCCGGTGCGTAGTTGCCCTGGCCGGCTCCGCCCATCAGGCCCGCGGCCGAGGAGAACAGGACGAACGCGGACAGCTCGAAGTCCTGGGTGAGCTCGTGCAGGCTGAGCACGGTTTCCGCCTTGATCCGCAGCACGCGGCCCATCTGGTCGACGGAAAGCGAATCGAGCACGCTGTCGTCCAGCATCGCCGCCGTGTGCATCACCGCGGTCAGCGGGTATTCGGCCGGGATCTGGCGCAGCAGCTCCCCCAAGGCGGCCCGATCCGCCACGTCGCAGGCGACCACGGTCACCTTCGTCCCCATGGCGGTGAGTTCGGCCGCCAGCTCCATGGCTCCCGGCGCCTCCTGCCCGCGGCGGTTGGTCAGCAGCAGGTGTTCGGCACCCCGTCCGGCGAGCCACCTGGCAACGTGGCCGCCGATTGCCCCGGTGCCGCCCGTCACCAGCACGGTCCCCTTCGGCGTCCAACCCACTCCTTCGGTGGGCACGGCCTGTTCGGCCCTGACCAGTCGACGCGCAAAGGCCCCGTCGTGCCGCAACGCCACTTCGTCCTCTTCACCCGCACCGGCCAGTACTTCGCACAGCCTGCCCACGATCGAGTCGTCGATGTCGTCCGGCAGGTCCACCACGCCGGCCCACCGGTCCGGCAGCTCTTGCCGCGCCACCGGTCCCAAGCCCCACACCAGCGCCTGCGCCGGGTTGTCGACGGCGTCCGAGGCCGCGACCGACACGGCCTTCCTGGTCACCGACCAGATCCGGGCACCGAGTTCGACGTCACCGATCGCCTGCAGGAGAGCCACGATCCCGGCCAGGCCGCCGGGTACCGAAGAGGCGTCCGGATGCGGCAGTTCGTCCAACGCGAGCAGCGACAGCACACCGGTCACCTGATCCTCGGCAGCCGCGCGCAACTGCCCGGCGATCGCGGCGCGGTCCCCACTGGTGCGCGGCAACACGATCTGGTGGGTCCGCACGCCGCGCTCGGCAAGCCCGTGCAGCAGGCGACCGGTCCATTCGTCGTTGGGGTGGTCCGGGACGACCACCAGCCAGGTGCCCGAAGGCGTCACGGGCACGGGATCGGGCAACCGCTTCCACCGCACCCGATACCGCCAACCACCCACCACTGACCTCTGCTGACGCCGTTGCCGCCACGAAGACAACACCGGAAGCACCACGTCCAACGACGAAAGCACCTCATCGCCGTCCACCGCCAACTCAGCAGCCACCGCATCAACGTCGGCCCGCTCCACCGCCCGCCAGAACTCCCCCTCCACCGGCTCCACCCCAGCAGCCGGACCACCCGCCTCCAGCCAGAACCGCTGCCGCTGGAACGGATAGGTCGGCAGGTCCACCCGGCGAGCACCGGTCCCGGCGAAGAACGCCTCCCAATCCACCGCGGCGCCATGGGCGTGAGCCGCACCCAGCGAGGTCACGAACCGGTCCAACCCACCATCGTCACGACGCAACGTGCCCGTCGCGGAGGCGGCGATCCCGGTGTCCTCGACGGTCTCCTCGATCCCCAACGTCAGCACCGGATGCGGACTGACCTCCACGAACACCCGATACCCATCAGCGAGCAGCCTGCGGGTGGTGGATTCCAGTTCGACAGTCTGGCGCAGGTTGCGGAACCAGTAGTCCGCACCCAGGCTCGCGGTGTCGATCAGCGCACCGGTCACGGTCGAATACATCGGGACCGAAGCCGACACCGGCGACACCGGAGCCAGGACTTCCCGCAGCTGCTCATGGATCTGCTCCACCTGCACCGAATGCGAGGCATAGTCCACCGGAACCCGACGAGCCCGCACACCCCCCGCCTCACACGCGGTAATCAACTCATCCAAAGCGGCTGGCTCACCCGACACCACCACCGAAACCGGACCGTTCACCGCCGCCACCGACACTCGCCCGGCAAACGGCTCGACCAGACCACGCACCCGCCCGACCGGCTCCGCCACCGACACCATGCCGCCACGACCAGCCAAAACGGTCAACGCGCGACTACGCAGCGCCGAGATCCGGGCCCCATCCTCCAGCGACAACCCACCAGCCACACACGCCGCGGCGATCTCACCCTGCGAGTGGCCGACCACCGCCGAAGGCACCACCCCATGCGCACGCCACACCTCGGCCAACGACACCATCACCGCCCACAACACCGGCTGCACCACATCCACCCGCTCCAACGACGGTGCACCCGCAACCCCACGCACGACGTCCAGCAGTGACCAGTCCACAAAGGCGGACAACGCCGCAGCACACTCACCCAACCGCTCCGCGAACACCGGACTCGACTCCAGCAACTGCGCCGCCATCCCGGCCCACTGCGACCCCTGACCCGGGAAGACGAACACCACACCACCAGAACCGGCAGCCGCCGCTACCGGCCACTCACCCCCCGCAACCGCATCCACACCCCGCAGCAACCCCTCCCGATCACCAGCCACCACCACCGCACGATGCTCCAACCCAGCACGACCAGTGGCCAACGAGTACGCCACATCCAGCGGCGACACGTGCTCATCGCCCCGCACCCGGGCAGCCAACCGCCCAGCCTGCGCCCGCAACGCCGCCTCGTTCTTGGCCGACAACACCCACGGCACCACATCCGGTACAGCACTGGACGAGTTCGGCGCAGGAGTCTCCTCGGGTGCTTGTTCCAAGATGACGTGCGCGTTGGTGCCGCTGATGCCGAACGAGGACACCCCAGCCCGCCGCGGCCACTCGCCCCCCACCCACGGCCGCTGCTCGGCCAACAACTCCACCGCACCCGCCGACCAGTCCACGTGCGACGACGGCGCATCAATGTGCAGGCTCTTGGGTAACATCCCGTGCCGCATCGCCTGCACCATCTTGATCACACCTGCCACACCGGCAGCCGCCTGGGCGTGCCCAATGTTGGACTTGATCGACCCCAACCACAACGGACGATCCGCAGGCCGGTCCTGCCCATAGGTCGCCAGCAACGCCTGCGCCTCGATCGGGTCCCCGAGAGTCGTGCCCGTCCCGTGCGCCTCCACCGCATCGACCTGATCGGCCGACACCCCGGCATTGGCCAAGGCTTGGCGAATCACCCGCTGCTGCGACGGACCATTCGGCGCCGTCAAACCGTTCGACGCACCGTCCTGGTTGACCGCGCTGCCCCGCACCACCGCCAACACCCGGTGGCCATTGCGCCGAGCGTCAGACAACCGCTCCACCAACAACAACCCAACACCCTCAGAGAAGCTGGCACCGTCCGCCGCCTCCGCGAACGACTTGCACCGCCCGTCCGACGCCAACCCACCCTGCCGCGAAAAGTCCTCGAAAACCCCGGGGTTGGACAGCACGGTCACCCCACCGGCCAACGCCAGCGAGCACTCCCCCGACCGCAACGACTGCACCGCCAGGTGCAACGCCACCAACGACGACGAACACGCCGTATCCACCGTCACCGCAGGACCTTCAAAACCGAACACATACGACACCCGGCCCGACGCGACACTCCCGGCACTACCACTGCCGAGATACGCCTCGGCGCCCTCGGGTACCGCACCAGCGCGCATGCCGTAGTCGTGGTACATCACGCCCGCGAAAACGCCCGTCGCACTGCCGCGCAACGACCGCGGATCAACCCCGGCACGCTCGAACACCTCCCACGCGGTCTCCAGCAACAACCGCTGCTGCGGATCCATCGCCAACGCCTCGTGTGGCGAGATGCCGAAGAAAGCGGCGTCGAATTCGACTGCGTCATCGAGGAACCCGCCCTCGTAGTTGGCACCACCATTTTCCGTATCAGCGGTGTACAGCCCCTCGACCTCCCAACCGCGATCCACCGGAAATTCAGAAACCGCGTCCTTCTCCGTGAAGACCAGGTCCCACAAATCCTCGGGCGATCGCACGCCGCCGGGGAAGCGGCAGGCCATACCCACGATGGCGATGGGCTCGTCGGGTTGCGCCAGCGTGGTCGGGGTTGTTGCGGCTGGCTGGGTGCTGGTGCCGGCGAGTTGGCTGTGCAGGTACCTAGCGAGGACGGTGGGGTTCGGGTAGTCGAAGATGAGAGTGGCGGGAAGTCGCAGTCCCGTGACGGTGTTGAGGCGGTTGCGCAGTTCCAGCGCGGTCAGGGAGTCGAACCCCAGACCGGTGAACGCCCGATCCGCCCCGACGCTGTTCGGGTCGGTGAAGCCCAACACGCCCGCCACCTGGGTACGGACCAGCTCGAGCAACATCCGTTCCCGCTCGGGCTCACCCACGCCGGTCAGGCGTTGCCGCAACGACCCCGCCGAACCGGTACCCGCCCTGCTCGCACGCCGCACCGGCCCACCCACCACACCACGCAACAACGGCAGGATCTGAGCACTGGATCGCAACACGGCCGTATCCACCCGAGCCGGAACCAGCACCCCCTCCTGCGTGGCCAAAGCCGTGTCGAAGAGCGCTAGTGCCTGCTCGGTGGTCAGCGGGACAACACCGTGGGCGGCCATCCGGTCGACGTCCACATCGCCGGTCAGTTCGCTGGCCTGCTCCCACAAGCCCCACGCCAGCGACACCGCCGGAAGCCCCTGCGCGCGGCGGCGCAACGCCAGCGCATCCAGGAACGCATTCGCCGCGGCGTAGTTCCCTTGGCCGGGGCCGCCGAGGAGTCCGGCCATCGAGGAGAACAGGATGAACGCGTTCAGGTCGTATTCACGGGTGAGCTCGTGCAGGTGCAGCGCCGCGTCCACCTTCGGCCGCAGCACCGTGTCCAGCCGCTCCGGAGTCAGCGACTCCACCACCCCGTCATCGAGCACCCCCGCCGCGTGCACCACACCGGTCAACGGATACTCGGCCGGGATCTGCGCCAGCAGGCTCGCCAGCGCCTCCCGATCAGCCACGTCACAGGCCACCACGCTCACCTCAGCGCCCAGCCCGGTCAGCTCGTCCACCAGGTGCCCTGCGCCCGGTGCTGCCATCCCGCGACGGCTGGTCAACACCAGGTGCCGCACCCCGTGGGCCACCACAAGATGGCGTGCCACCAGGCCGCCCAAGGCCCCGGTACCGCCGGTGATCAACACCGTGCCACCCGAGACAGCACCCCCAGAACCCGGCACCAGCGGAACCCGTTCCAGCCGGGGCACCCGGACCACACCGTCTCGCAACGCCACCTGGGGCTCATCCAACTCCAGAGCCGCTGGCAGCACTGCCCACGATTCCGCACTCCCGTCCACGTCCACCAGCACAAACCGGCCCGGATGCTCCGACTGCGCCGACCGCACCAACCCCCACACCGCAGCCCCCACCAGCTCCCCATCCACCGCACCCCGCGTCACCACCACCAACCGCGAACTTCCGAACCGCTCATCCGCAACCCACGACTGCACCAGCTCCAACACCCAAGCCAGCACACCACGCACCCCACCGCCACTCGCCCCATCCGACCCACACTCAACCAACACCACCCCCGGCACCTCATCCTCGGCCAACGCGGCCAAGTCACCACGACGGACAAGGTCCACACCAGACAGCCCGGACAACGCCGCCAGCTGGTCACCCAGCACACCCCACCGCGCCGGCACACCACCACGCCCAACACCCGACGACTCAACCCAGGTCACCCGGAACAACGAGTGACCACTCCCAGGGCTCGCAGCCCGCAACTGCTCGGCCGACACCGGACGCGTCACCAGCGACTCCACAACCGCAACCGGCACACCACCACCATCGGCAAGCTCTACCGACACATCGTCAGAACCGGCAGGCGAAATCCGCACCCGCACCACCGATGCGCCCGTCGCGTGCAACGAAACACCCGACCAGGAAAACGGCAACCTGGTCTCGCTGGCATCCGCCGACGTGCTCACCGCGATCGCGTGCAAAGCTGCGTCCAGCAGTGCCGGGTGAATCCCGAACGAACCCCCCGGCCCAGTCTCATCCTCACCCAACGCGACTTCGGCGAAGAGCTCGTTCCCGCGCCGCCAGACGCTGACCAGACCTTGGAAAGCCGGGCCGTAGTCCAGCCCGAAGTCAGCCAACCGCTCATAGGCACCAACGATTTCCACCGGCTCGGCTGCCACCGGCGGCCAGGTCGTGAAGTCGAAAGAGGGCACCTCGGTCCGCGTCCCCAGCACACCGGTGGCATGGCGGGTCCACGGCCGCACCAACGCTTCCTCGGTGGCGGAGTTGTCCGGTCGGGAGTAGATGTTCAGCGCCCGACTACCCGAATCGTCGGCATCGGCGACCACGACCTGAACCTGCACACCACCCCGCTCCGACAACACCAGCGGAGCTTCGAGCACCAGCTCCTCCACCACATCGCACCCAAGCTGCGCACCAGCCTGCAACGCGAGCTCAACAAACCCCGTTCCCGGGAACAACACAGAACCCAACACCGCGTGATCAGCCAGCCACGGCTGTGATTCCACAGCGAGTCGACCCGTGAACAAGGCACCGTCCGAATCGGGCAGGCCGACGGCGGCACCCAGCAACGGGTGCTCGGTCGCGGTCAGGCCAAGACCCCGCGCATCACCAGCCGGAGCCACCGCGTCCAACCAGTAGCGATGGCGCTGGAAGGCATAGGTAGGCAGATCCACCCGGCGAGCACCCGTCCCGGCGAAGAACCTCTCCCAATCCACGGCGGCACCCCGAACGTGGGCCTCACCCAACGAAAGCAGGAACCGATCCAACCCACCATCGTCACGACGCAACGTCCCGACCGCCGTAGCAGGAACATCAGCGTCCTCAATGGTCTCCTGCAACCCGGTCACTACCACGGGGTGCGGACTGACCTCCACAAACACCTGACGCCCATCAGCGAGCAGCCTGCGGGTCACCTGCTCGAACTCCACCGTCTGCCGCAGGTTGCGGAACCAGTACTCCGCACCCAGGCCCGCGGTATCGATCAGCGCACCAGTCACGGTGGAGTAGAACGGCACAGCAGCCGACACCGGCGACACCGAAGCCAGGACTTCCCGCAGCTGCTCATGGATCTGCTCCACCTGCACCGAATGCGAGGCGTAGTCCACCGGAACCCGGCGAGCCCGCACACCCCCCGCCTCACACACAGTGATCAACTCGTCCAAGGCACCCGGGTCACCCGACACCACCACCGAAACCGGGCCGTTCACCGCCGCCACCGAAAGTCGCTCGCCCCACTCAGCAATCCGCTCACGCACCCGCCCGACCGGCTCCGCCACCGACACCATGCCGCCACGACCAGCCAGAACAGTCAACGCCTGACTACGCAGCGCCACCACCCGCGCCCCGTCCTCCAGCGACAACCCACCAGCCACACACGCCGCGGCGATCTCACCCTGGGAGTGGCCCACCACCGCGTCCGGCACCACCCCATGCGCACGCCACACCTCGGCCAACGAGACCATCACCGCCCACAACACCGGCTGCACCACATCGACCCGATCCAACGACGGCGCACCCGCAACCTCACGCAGCACATCCAGCAAGGACCAATCCACGAACGGCGATAACGCCGCGGCGCACTCGTCCAGTCGCTGCACGAACACCGGGCTCGACTCCAGCAGCCCCGTCGCCATCCCGGCCCACTGCGACCCCTGACCCGGGAACACGAACACCACACCACCAGAACCCTGAGCAGCCCCCTGCACCACACCAGAGGTCAACTCACCCGCGGCAACCGCCTCCAGACCACGGAGGAATCCGTCCCGATCACCAGCCACCACCACCGCGCGGTGCTCGAACGCCGTCCGGGTCGTCGCCAGCGAATACGCCACATCCCACGGCGAAACGTGCTCATCACCCCGCACCCGCGCACGCAACGCACGAGCTTGACCCCGCAGCGCTTCCGCGTTCTTCGCCGACAACACCCACGGCACCACCTCCGGTTCGACACCGGGCGAGTCCGGCGCGGGAGCCTCGTCCGGAGCTTGCTCCAGGATCACGTGCGCGTTGGTGCCGCTGATGCCGAACGAGGACACCCCAGCCCGCCGCGGCCACTCACCCGCCACCCACGGCCGCTGCTCGGCCAACAACTCCACCGCACCCGCCGACCAATCCACGTGCGAAGACGGCGCATCAATGTGCAGGCTCCGCGGCAACACCCCGTGCCGCATCGCCTGCACCATCTTCATCACACCAGCCACCCCAGCAGCTGCCTGCGTGTGCCCGAGGTTCGACTTCACCGACCCCAACCACAGCGGACGATCACTTGACCGATCCTGACCGTAGGTGGCCAGCAGCGCCTGGGCCTCGATCGGGTCCCCGAGAGTCGTCCCAGTGCCATGCGCCTCCACCGCATCGACCTGATCCGCCGACACCCCGGCATTGGCCAAGGCTTGGCGAATCACCCGCTGCTGCGACGGACCATTCGGCGCCGTCAAACCGTTCGACGCACCGTCCTGGTTGACCGCGCTGCCCCGCACCACCGCCAACACCCGGTGGCCATTGCGCCGAGCGTCAGACAACCGCTCCACCAACAACAACCCAACACCCTCAGAGAAGCTGGCACCGTCCGCCGCCTCCGCGAACGACTTGCACCGCCCATCCAACGCCAGCCCACCCTGACGCGAAAACTCGGAAAAGAGCTGAGGCGTCGACATCACCGTCACCCCACCGGCCAACGCCAGCGAGCACTCCCCCGACCGCAACGACTGCACCGCCAAGTGCAATGCCACCAACGACGACGAACACGCCGTATCCACCGTCACCGCAGGACCCTCGAAACCGAACACATACGACACCCGGCCCGACGCCACACTCCCGGCGTTCCCATTCCCGAGATACGCCTCAACACCGTCCGGCACCACACTCGAACGCATGCCGTAGTCGTGATACATCACGCCCGCGAAAACACCGGTCGCACTGCCCCGCAACGACCGCGGATCAATACCCGCACGCTCAAGAACCTCCCACGCGGTCTCCAGCAACAACCGCTGCTGCGGATCCATCGCCAACGCCTCACGCGGCGAAATGGCGAAAAAGTCAGCATCGAAGTCCGCCGCGTCATACAGGAAACCGCCCACAGGGGCATAACCATCCCCGGAATCATCGGCCTCCCACCCCCGATCCACCGGAAAACCGGAAACCGCATCCCTCTCCGAAGAGACCAAATCCCACAACGCCTCCGGCGAACCCACCCCACCAGGAAAACGGCAGGCCATACTGACGATGGCGATCGGCTCACGCAGCGCCGCGGTGAGCTTCCGGTTCTGCTCGCGAAGCCGCTCCGTTTCCTTGACCGACAGTCGGAGTGCTTCGACGGCCTTGGCCTGGAGGTCAGTCATCGCCAAACCACCCTTCTCGTCAAATGTCCTGGTGGCCGGGGTTCTGCAACACCAGCTCGATGAGGCTGCCGGCGTCCATCGAATCGACCGAATCAACCAACTCGGCGGACTTGCCCGGTTCAGTCGAGTCCGGACGCACGCCGGCCAGCTCCAGCAGCGTGTCCAATACCCCCGCGTCGCGCAAGCGCGTCATGGGAATGTTCAGCAGCAGTTGACGGACCTTGTCTTCGCCCGTGTCGCTGGAGGTGTCCGGAGCAAGTTGCGCCCGGAGGTGCTTGGCAAGCGCGCTCGGCGTGGGGTAGTCGAACACCAGGGTCGCCGGTAGCCGCAGCCCGGTTGCCGCGTTCAGGCCATTGCGCAGTTCCAACGCCGTCAGCGAATCGAAGCCGATTTCGTTGAACGCCCGCTCCGGATTCACCGCGCTCGGGGCGTCGAATCCGAGCACGCCGGCCACCTGCACCTGCAGGAGTTCGACCAGCACCTTTTCCTGTTCGGCTGCCTCGTCCAGTCCGGCGAGCCGTTGCCGCAAAGCATCCGCCGAGCCCGCCCCGGCCTTCGCTGTGCGTCGCGACGGAGCGCGCACCAAGCCCCGCAACACTGCCGGAATCCCGTCCGGCCGCGACCTCCACGACGCGGCGTCGAGATGCACCGGAGCGAGGACAGCCTCATCCGCACCAAGTGCGGCGTCGAACAGTGCGACGCCCTCCTCCGAGGACAACGCCGTCATGCCGAACCGCCGCATCCTGTCGACATCGGCCCCGTCGAGATCCCCGGTCATCTCGCTGGCCTGCGACCACAGTCCCCACGCCAGCGACAGCGCCGGAAGGCCATGCGCGCGGCGGTGCTGCGCGAGCACGTCCAGGAAGGCGTTCGCCGCCGCGTAGTTGCCCTGCCCCGGAGAGCCGAGCACACCCGCGAGGGAGGAGAACAACACGAATGCGCCGAGCTCGAGGTCCTTGGTCAGTTCGTGCAGGTTCACCGCCGCATCCACCTTCGGACGCAGCACCGCGTCGATCCGCTCCGGGGTCAGCGATTCCACCGTGCCGTCATCGAGGACGCCCGCGGTGTGCACCACACCGGTCAGCGGGTGCTCCGCCGGAATCCGGGCCAGGAGATCCGCCAGGGCCTTTCGGTCGGCCGCGTCGCAGGCCGAGACCGTGACCTCGGCGCCGAGTTCACCGAGCTCGGCCACCAGTCCGGCGACGCCCGGCGCGGCGTCGCCTCGTCGGCTGGTCAGGACCAGGTGCCGCACGTCGTGCTCCGCGACGAGATGCCGGGCCATCAGCCCGCCGAGGGTGCCGGTGCCGCCCGTGATCAGAACCGTGCCGTCCGGTTCGAACGCCGTCGGCCGCGTCTCCGGCACCGGAACTCGGTCGAGCCTCGGCACCCGGACCGTACCGCCACGCAGCGCGAGCTGTGGCTCGTCGTGCGTGAGCGCGGCTGGTAGTGCCCGGATCGAGGCGTCGTGGTCATCCAGGTCCAGCAGGACGAACCTTCCGGGGTGTTCCGCCTGCGCGGAACGGATGAGCCCCCACACCACGGCGCCGGGCAGGTCACCGGTGTCTTCACCGTCCTCCGTGGCCACCGCGCCCCTCGTGACGAACACCAGCCGGGCGGCGGTCAGCCGCTCGTCCGCCAGCCACGACCGCACCAGCGCGAGGGTCTGTCGTGCGGTGAGGTGCGCGGCGGTGGCCGTCGCGCTGCCGCCGGACCCGCATTCGACGAGCACCAGATCCGGCACCTCGTCCACCGCGGCCAGCTCGGTGTGCTGGGTGACCTCGATGTCGCTGAGGCCGGACAGGTTCTCGAGCCGGCCGACCTGCTCGCCGAGCACAGCCAGTCGGACCGCCCCACCCGCGAGCGGCCGGGAACCCGGCAGGTCCGTCCAGCTCAACCGGAACAGCGAGCCGCTGCCGTCCGGCCGCGCGGCTCGGACCTGCTCGGCCGACACCGGGCGCAGAACCAGTGAATCCGCTGCCATCACCGGGCTGCCGCCACCGTCCGCGATCTCCAGCGATACCCCGTCCGAACCCGCCGACACGATCTTCACCCGCAGTTCCGAGGCACCCGAAGCAAACAGCGTGACGCCGGTCCACGCGAACGGCAGCTGCGTGCCGCCCTCCTGCCGATCGGCGGAAAGACCCATCGCATGCAGTGCCGAGTCGAGCAGCGCCGGATGGACCGCGAACGAACCCGTCTCCGGGGCCGCACCCTCGCCGAGCCTGATCTCCGCGAAGACCTCGTTCCCGCGGCGCCAGGCCGCCGTCAGTCCCTGGAAGTTCGGGCCGTAGTAGATCCCGAAATCGGCGAACCGCTCGTAGAAGTCACCGATCTCCAGTGACACCGGCTCGGCTCCCGCTGGTGGCCAGGCCGTGAAGTCGAACGAGGGTGCCCCGGCTCCCGTTCCCAGCACACCGGTGGCGTGCCGGGTCCACGCCTCCTGCAGACCTGCGTGGCCATCGGCTCGGGAGTAGACACCCAGCGTCCGGTTACCGGACTCCTCGATGCCGCCGACCACCGCCTGGACCTGAACCCCGCCCCTGTCCGGTAGCACCAGCGGAACTTCCAGGGTCAGTTCCTCGAGCACATCGCAACCGACCTGATCGCCGGCCTGGAAGGCGAGCTCAACGAACCCCGTCCCCGGGAACAACACCGGCCCCAACACCGCATGATCGGCCAACCACGGCTGCGACTCCACGGACAGCCGCCCGGTGAGCAACACGCCATCCGAATCGGGCAGTCCAACGGCCGCACCCAGCAACGGGTGCTCGGTCGCGGTCAGCCCGAGGCCCCCGGCATCACCGACCTGCGTCGCCGCATCCAGCCAATAGCGCTGCCGCTGGAACGCATACGTCGGCAGGTCCACTTTGCGTGCGCCGGTGCCGGCGAAGAAGGTGATCCAGTCGATGGCGGCACCGTGGGAGTGCGCCTCGCCCAGCGAGGTCATGAACCTGTCCAGCCCGCCGTCATCACGACGCAGTGTGCCGATAGCCGCTGCGGCGATACCGGTGTCGTCGATGGTTTCCTGGATGCCGACCGTGACCACCGGGTGCGGGCTGGATTCCACGAACACGCGATACCCATCAGCCAGCAACGCACGCGTGGTCTCTTCGAACTTCACCGTCTGCCGCAGATTCCGGAACCAGTACTCAGCGTCCAGAGCAGCGGTGTCGACCAGCCCGCCGGTCACCGTCGAATAGAACGGAACATCCCCAGGGGTCGGCGTAATGGGCGCCAACACCTCCAGCAACTCGTCATGGATCTGCTCCACCTGCGACGAATGCGACGCATAGTCCACCGGAACCCGGCGAACCCGCACACCCTCGCCCTCACACGCGGCGATCAACTCGTCCAGCAAACCCACCTCACCCGAGACCACCACCGAACCGGGGCCGTTCACCGCCGCCACCGAAATCCGCCCACCGAACGGCTCGATCCGCTGCCACACCCGTGCCACCGGCTCCGGCACCGACACCATCCCACCCGCGCCCGACAAAGCCAGCAACGCTCGGCTGCGCAACGCCACCACCCGTGCCCCGTCTTGCAACGACAGCGCACCGGCGACACACGCCGCCGCGATCTCCCCCTGCGAATGACCCACCACCGCCGCCGGCCGCACACCGTGCGCCCGCCACAGCTCGGCCAGCGACACCATCACCGCCCACAACGCCGGCTGCACCACATCCACCCGCTCCCACGACGGCGCACCCCCGACCCCGCGCAGCACATCCAGCAGTGACCAATCCACAAACGGCTCCAACGCCGCCGCGCACTCCGTCAACCGCTCCGCAAAGACCGGACTCGAATCCAGGAGTTCCAGGGCCATACCGGCCCACTGCGAACCCTGTCCCGGAAAGACCAGCACCACCCCACCAGAACCCTGCGCCGCCACCACCGGCGCACCACCGGCGGCCACCCCGTCCAGGCCGCGCAAGAAGGCGTCCCGGTCACTGGCCACGACAGCAGCCCGGTACTCCAGCGCAGCCCGCTTCGTCGCCAGCGAAAACGCCACATCCACGGCCGACAACTCAACCCGCGAATCCACCAGAGACCGCAAACGCGCAGCCTGCTCCCGCAACGCCGGCTCGGTCTTCGCCGACAACACCCACGGCACCACGTCCGAGAAACGACTCGACCCTGCTTCGACGGGAGCCTGCTCCGAGTTCGGCACCTCTTCCGGTTCCGGTGCCTGCTCGAGGATCACATGCGCGTTCGTGCCACTGACCCCGAACGACGACACACCAGCACGCCGCGGCCGCTCCGCCTCCGGCCACGGCCGGGGTTCGGTCAACAGCTCGACCGAACCCTCCCGCCAGTCCACATGCGAAGACGGCTCATCAATGTGCAGGCTCCGCGGCAACACGCCGTGCCGCATCGCCTGCACCATCTTCATCACCCCAGCCACACCAGCAGCTCCCTGCGTGTGGCCGATGTTCGACTTCACCGAACCAAGCCACAGCGGACGATCCGCGGGCCGGTCCCGCCCATAGGTCGCCAGCAACGCCTGCGCCTCGATCGGATCCCCGAGGGTCGTTCCCGTTCCGTGTGCCTCCACGACGTCGACTTGATCAGCCGACACCCCGGCGTTGGCCAACGCCTGACGAATCACCCGCTGCTGCGACGGACCATTCGGTGCCGTCAACCCGTTCGACGCACCATCCTGGTTCACCGCGGAACCACGCACCACAGCCAGCACCTCATGCCCCAGCCGCCGGGCATCCGACAACCGCTCCACCAACAACAACCCGGCACCCTCGGAGAACCCAGCTCCGTCAGCCGCATCGGCGAACGGCTTGCACCGGCCGTCCGACGCCAGCCCGCGCTGCCGGGAGAACTCCGCAAAGATCGCGGGGGTCGGCAACACCGTCACCCCACCGGCCAGAGCCAGCGAGCATTCGCCCTGGCGGAGGGACTGCATCGCCAGGTGCAATGCCACGAGAGAAGAGGAACAGGCGGTGTCCACCGTGATCGCAGGACCCTCAAACCCATACACATAGGACACCCGACCCGAGGCGATACTCGCCGCGTTCCCGCTGGGGAGGTACATCTCCACACCCTCCGGCATCACGCAGGAGCGCAGGCCGTGTTCATGGTTCATCACGCCCGCGAACACCCCGGTCGCGCTACCGCGCAACGACTCCGGGTCGATCCCGGCCCGTTCGAATGCCTCCCACGAGGTTTCCAGCAACAACCGCTGCTGCGGATCCATCGCCAACGCCTCACGCGGCGAAATTCCGAAAAAGCCAGGATCGAACTCCACCGCGTCATACAAGAACCCGCCCGCACGGGCATAACCGTTCTCGGATTCAGGGAGCTCCCAGCCTCGGTCGTCCGGAAAACCAGAAATAGCGTCTCGCTCAGCGGACACCAGCTCCCAGAACGCTTCCGGTGAATTCGCTCCGCCGGGGAAGCGGCAGGCCATTCCCACGATGGCGATCGGCTCCTCGGTGGACTTGGCCACCACAGCCGGTGCGGCAGGCCGGGTGTCGGCGCCGACGAGCCGGGTGCACAGGTAGCGGGCGAGGGCGGTAGGCGTGGGATAGTCGAAGACGAGAGTCGCGGGGAGCCTCAGGCCGGTGCCGGTGTTCAGGCGATTGCGCAGTTCCAGCGCGGTCAGCGAATCGAATCCGAGATCGGCGAACGCCCGACCCGCCCCGATCGCCTCGGGCTCGGTGAAGCCCAGTACACCGGCCACCTGCGTGCGGACCAGCTCAACCAACAGCTGTTCCCGCTCGGCCTCGGCCACGCCGGCCAACCGTCGCCGCCACACCTCCGCCGAACCAGAACCGGACCTGCTCGCGCGCCGCGCCGGCCCTCGCACCACACCGCGGAACAAATGCGGAACCTGCTCACCAGCCCGCAGCGCACTCGTGTCCACACCCGCTGGAACCAGCACTCCGTCCCCCGCGCCGAGGGCTGCGTCGAACAACGCGAGCCCTGCCTCGGTGGTCAACGGGACGACACCGTGCGCGGCCGCTCGATCGACATCCACGTCGCCGGTCATCTCACTGGACTGTTCCCACAAACCCCACGCCAACGACACGGCCGCAAGCCCCTGCGCCCGCCGGTACTGCGCCAACCCGTCCAAGAACGCATTCGCCGCCGCATAACTGCCCTGGCCCGCACTGCCGGACACCCCAGCCAACCCTGAGAACAGGATGAACGCCTCCAGGTCGAGGTCGCCGGTCAACTCGTGCAGGTTCACCGCCGCGTCCACCTTCGGGCGCAACACGGCGTCGAGACGCTCCGGGGTGAGCGATTCGATCACACCGTCGTCGAGCACTCCGGCGGCGTGCACCACACCGGTCAACGGGTGCTCCGCCGGAATGCGGGCCAGGAGATCCGCCAACGCTTCCCGATCAGCCGCATCACACGCCGCGACCGTCACCTCAGCACCCAACTCGGTGAGCTCAGCGACCAGCTCAACCGCACCCGGCGCCTCGTTCCCACGCCGACTGGTCAACACCACGTGCCCCACGCCGTGCGCTCCCACGAGATGCCGAGCCACCAAACCACCCAGGGTCCCAGTACCCCCAGTGATCAACACGGTGCCCTGCGAGGCAAAACCGGGAACACCGCCCTCGTCGAGCACCCGATCGGACAGGGCCGCTGCGCGTTGCAACCGCAGCACCCGCACCACACCACCACTGATCGCCACCTGCGGCTCGTCCAACGCAAGCGCCGCCGGCAACGCCTCGAACGACTCCCGGTCGTGATCGACATCGGCCAGCACGAACCGACCCGGGTGCTCCGACTGCGCCGACCGCACCAAACCCCACACCGCGCCGGCCGCCGGGTCCCCACCATCCACCGCGCCCCGCGTCACCACCACCAGCCGAGCATCCGCCAACCGCTCATCCGCGAGCCACGACCGGAGCACGCCCAGCACGGAACCCACCACACGCCGCACCGCATCCGCACCCACACCGCCGGGCAGGCACTCGACCAGCACCACATCCGGCACCGCATCCTCAACCAGCGAAGCCACGTCACCGTGCCGAACCACCGCCAACCCAGCCACATCGGACAACTCAGCGAGCTGATCACCCAGCACACCCCACCGCGCCGGCACGACACCAGCAACACCCGACGGCTCCACCCACTCAAGGCGGAACAACGAACCGTCATCACCACGGCGCGCCGCCCGCAACTGCTCCACCGACACCGGGCGCGTCACCAACGACTCGACCACCCCCACCGCAACCCCGTCGCCGTCGGCGAACTCCACCGACACACCACCCGGACCCACCGGAGCCAACCGAGCACGCAACACCGACGCACCACGCGTGAACAACGACACCCCGGTCCACGCGAACGGCAACCGCGTTCCACCCCGCTGCCGAGCCCCAGCCAGGCCCATCGCGTGCAGAACCGCATCCAGCAACGCCGGGTGAATCCCGAACGAACCCGCCTCGCCGGCCCCGTTCTCACCCAGCGCCACCTCGGCGAAGACCTCGTCCCCGTGTTGCCACGCCGCCGTCAGACCCTGGAAAACAGGCCCATAATCGAGCCCGGCCTCGGAGAACCGATCGTAGAGATCGGCGGTCTCCAACGGCACAGCCCCCGCAGGCGGCCAGGCCGTCAGGTCGAACGACGCCGTCTCGGCTCCGGTCCCCAGGACACCCGTGGCGTGCCGGGTCCACGGCCGCTCCAGCCCGTCCCCGGCCACGAAGTCGTTCGGCCGGGTGTGCACACTCACCGACCGGCTACCGGACTCATCGGCGCCCCCGACCACGACCTGGACCTGAACCCCACCCTGATCCGGCAAGACCAGCGGGGCTTCCAGAGTGAGCTCCTCGACCACATCGCAGCCAACCCGATCACCGGCCTGGAAGGCGAGCTCGACGAACCCGGTCCCGGGGAACAGCACCGTGTCCATCACGGCGTGGTCCGCCAGCCAGGGTTGTGCTTCCAGGGACAGACTGCCCGTGAACACCACGCGATCCGAATCGGCCAGCCCCACGGCGGCACCCAGCAACGGGTGGTCGGCCGCGATGAGACCGAAGTCGCGCGCGTCCCCGGCCGGGGCGCGTGTGTCCAGCCAGTAGCGTTGCCGCTGGAACGCATACGTCGGCAACTCCACCCTGCGTGCGCCGGTGCCGGTGAAGAACACCTCCCAGTCGACCGCCGCGCCGTGGGTGTGCGCCTCGCCCAGCGAGGTCGTGAACCGGTCCAGCCCACCGTCATCACGACGCAAGGTCCCCACCGCCGCCGCGGCGAAACCAGCGTCCTCGATGGTCTCCTGGATCCCCACGGTCAGCACCGGGTGCGGGCTCGATTCCACGAAGACCCGGTACCCGTCGGCCAGCAACGCGCGGGTGGTGTCCTCGAATTCCACGGTGTGCCGCAGATTGCGGAACCAGTACTCCGCGTCCAATGCCGCCGTATCGATCAACCCACCGGTGACCGTGGAGTAGAACGGAACACCACCGGTCACCGGGGTGATCGGCGAAAGGGCCTCGACGATGTCGTCGTGGAGGGCCTCCACGTGCGGCGAATGCGACGCGTAGTCCACCGGCACCGGACGGACCCGCACCCCCTCGTCCAGACACGCGGCGACCAGCTCGTCCAGCGCATCCACATCACCCGACACCACCGCCGAACCCGGACCGTTCACCGCCGCCACCGACACCCGGCCGCGCCACGCCTCGATGCGCCGGCGCACCTGTTCTGTCGGTTCGGCCACCGACACCATGCCCCCAGCACCAGCCAAGGCCACCAGCGCCTGGCTGCGCAACGCCACCACCCGCGCGCCGTCCGCCAGCGACAACGCCCCCGCCACACACGCCGCCGCGATCTCACCCTGCGAATGCCCCACCACCGCGGCGGGCACCACGCCACACCCGCGCCACAGCTCGGCCAGCGACACCATCACCGCCCACAACACCGGCTGCACCACATCCACCCGACCCAAATCCGGTGAGCCCTCCACCCCGCGCAGCACGTCCAGCAGCGACCAGTCCACGAACGGATCCAACGCCGCCGCGCACTCGCCCAGGCACCGCGCGAACACCGGACTGGACTCCAGCAGGTCCACGGCCATGCCGGTCCACTGCGAGCCCTGGCCCGGGAACACCCACACCACACCACCAGCACCCTCCGCCGACACCGCCGGCACCTCACCGGCGGCAACCCCCTCCAGACCACGCAGGAACCCATCCCGATCACCAGCGGTCACCGCAGCCCGATACTCCAGCGACGCGCGCGTCGTCGCCAGCGAAAACGCCACATCCAGCGGCGAAAGGTCCTCATCAGAACGCACCGACGCGGCCAGCCGCCGAGCCTGCTCCCGCAGGGCTTCCGGCGTCTTGGCCGAGAGCACCCACGGCACCACACCCAACTCACGGTCCGGCCCCTCGGCAGGGGCAGCCACCGGCCGCGGTGCTTGTTCCAGGATCACATGCGCGTTGGTGCCGCTGATCCCGAACGACGACACCCCAGCACGCCACGGCCGCCCCACGACCGGCCACGACCTCGACTCCGTCAACAGCTCCACCGCACCCGCCGACCAATCCACGTGCGACGACGGCTCGTCGATGTGCAGGCTCTTCGGCAACACCCCATACCGCATCGCCTGCACCATCTTCACCACACCCGCCACACCCGCAGCCGCCTGCACGTGACCGATGTTCGACTTCACCGAACCGAGCCACAACGGACGATCCACCGGCCGATCCCGGCCATACGTCGCCAGCAGTGCCTGCGCCTCAATCGGATCACCGAGGGTTGTCCCGGTTCCGTGCGCCTCCACGGCGTCCACGTCGGACGGATCAAGGCCCGCGTTGGCCAACGCCGCCCGGATCACCCGCTGCTGCGACGGACCATTGGGCGCCGTCAGCCCGTTCGACGCACCATCCTGGTTCACCGCAGAGCCACGCACCACAGCCAGAACCTCATGCCCGTTGGCCTGTGCATCCGACAACCGCTCGAGCAGGAGCAGCCCAGCACCCTCACCCCAACCCGTGCCGTCCGCGGCCTCGGCGAACGACTTGCACCGCCCATCCACCGCCAACCCGCCCTGCCGCGAGAACTCCACGAACGCACCGGAGTTCGCCATCACCGTCACCCCACCGGCCAGCGCGACCGTGCATTCGCCCGCCCGCAGGGATTGGGCGGCCATGTGGAGGGCGACCAGCGACGACGAGCAGGCCGTGTCCACCGTCACCGCAGCACCCTCGAACCCGAAGACATAGGAGAGGCGACCGGACAGCACGGAGCTCGCGTTTCCGGTCATCAGGTGGCCGGCGAACTCCTCCGCGGTCCCGCTGAAGTCGGTGCCGTAGCCGGAATAGCCGGAGCCGACGAAGACACCGGTCCGGCTGCCGCGCAGCGAATGCGGGTTGATGCCGGCCTGTTCGAAGGTCGCCCACGCCACCTCGAGGAGCAGGCGCTGCTGGGGGTCCATCGCGAGGGCTTCGCGTGGCGAAATGGCGAAGAAGCCAGGGTCGAAGTCGGCCGCGTCGGTGAGGAATCCGCCTGAGCGCGTGTCACTGGTGCCCTTGTGCTGCGGGTCCGGGTGGTGGAGCGCGTCCAGATCCCAGCCCCGGTCGGTGGGGAACCCGGTGATGGCGTCGATGCCGTCGGACACCAAACGCCAGAACTCTTCGGGGGTGGCCACCCCACCCGGCAGGCGGCAGCCCATCCCGATGATCGCGATCGGCTCGCCCGGGTCGGCCGCCACCGTCACCGGTGCCGCGGCCTGTTCGGCCAGGCCGAGCAATTCCATGCGCAGGTATTCGACGACCGCGTTGGGGGTCGGGTGGTCGAAGACCACGGTGGCAGGCAGCTGGGTCCCGGTGCTCGCGCCGAGTCCGTTGCGGAACTCGACCGCCATCAGGGAGTCGAAGCCGAGGTCGCGGAACGCCCGGTCGGGTTCGACGCTTTCCGGGCCCGGGTGTCCCAGCACTTTCGCGGTCTCTGTGCGGACCAGTTCCAGGAGCACGCGGTCCTGCTCGCCAGGGGGCAGCCCGGCGAGGCGGTCGTCGAGCAGCGAGCCACCGGCGCCGGTGTTCGGTTCGTCGAGTGCCTGTCGCACTTCGGGCAGGTCACCGAGCAGCGGGCTCGGGCGGGCCGCGTTGAAGGTCGGCGCGAACAGCTCCCAGTCCACGTCCGCGACGACCACGTTCGTCTCGTCCGCTTCGAGCGCCTGCTGCAACGCGGTGATGGTGAGTCCGGGCGCCATCGGCGTCACCCCGCGGCGGCGCAGCAGCCCGGCCCCTTCCGCGGTGACCATCCCGCCTCCGGCCCACGGGCCCCACGCGATCGCGGTCGCCGCGAGGCCCCTGGAACGGCGCTGCTCGGCCAACGCGTCCAGGAACGCGTTCGCCGCGGCATAGGCCGCCTGGTTGGCGCTGCCCCACACCCCGGCGATCGACGAGAACAGCACAAAGGCATCCAGCGGCCGGTCGCCCAGTAGCTCGTCCAGGTTCGCCGCACCGAGGGCCTTCGCCGCCAGTGCTTCCTGGAGGTGGTCCGGGGTGCCGGCGACGAGCGGGGCCGAGTCCGGTGATCCCGCCGCGTGGACAACTCCGGTTATCGGGAACCCGGCAACCAGCTCCGCCGCCGAGTCGCGGTCGGCGACATCGCACGCCACGATCGTCACCCGAGCTCCCAGCGCGGTCAGCTCCGCCTCCAGCTCGTCAGCGCCCGGCGCCTCCCGGCCTCGGCGGCTGGTGAGCACGAGGTGCTCCACGCCCTGGCCGGCCAGCCACCGCGCCGCCCTCGCACCCAACGCACCGGTACCACCGGTCACCAGGACCGTGCCCCTCGGCGTCCACTCACCGCCGGCAGCCGGGGATCCGGCATGCGCCAGCCGCCGGCCGAACACCCCGGCCTCGCGCACCGCCACCTGGTCCTCGGCGCCCGACAGCACCTCGGCCAGACGGGCGATCGCCGGCTCGTCCCACCGCTCGGGCAGATCGACCAACCCACCCCAGCAATCCGGGTGTTCCAGTGCCACCACCCGGCCCAGGCCCCAGACCGCGGCCTGAGCGGCGCTCGCCACGCCCTCCGCGCGTTCCACCGACACCGCACGTCGGGTCACCGCCCACATGCGCACACCACAGCCGGCCGTGTGCAACGCCTGCACCAGATCGACCGTCTTCGCCAACCCGGAAGGCACCGCCGGGAATCCCGCCAACGGCTGTTCGTCGAGGGCCAGCAAGGACAGCACGCCCGTCACCGGACCCTCGGCCAAGGCTTGACGCAGGCGGTCGGTGATCACCTCGGGAGCATCCGAGCCGGAAACCACCATTCGGCGCCCCGGCAAACCCTGCAGGACAGCGCTCGCCCCCGCGTCCTCGGCATGGCTGCCGGGAACCACGACCAGCCAGCTGCCCGCACCCGCGGACGGCGTGGTGGTGAGCGGTTTCCAGGTGACCCGATACCGCCAGAGGTCCGCTGTGGCGTCGTTGCGCCGCGCCCGGCTGACCAGTTCCAGCCAGTAGCTCTGCCGCTGGAAGGGGTAGGTCGGCAGGTCGACCTTGTGTGCGCCGGTTCCGTCGAAGAACGCCGCCCAGTCCACCGGGCTGCCGTGGACGTGGAGCGTGGCCAGGGCTTCGCCGAGTGCTTGTGCTTCACCGCGGTTCTTCCGCTGCGCGGGGACGAGCACCGCGTCGGTGGTGAGCGATTCGCCGATCATCGAGGTCAGCGCGCTGCTCGGGCCGATCTCCACGAACCTGGTGACACCGTGCGCCTCCAGAGCGCGCACCCCGTCGCTGAACCGCACCGCTTCCCGCACGTGCCGAACCCAGTAGTCCGCCGAATACGCCGCAGCGAGTTCACCGGACACATTGGACACGATCGGGATTCGCGGGTCACTGTACCCGATACCCTCGGCCAGCCTGCGGAACTCGTCGAGCATGGGTTCCACGTGTGGTGAATGGAACGCGTGGCTCACCCGCAATCGCTTGGTCCGGCGCCCCTCGGCCGCCCACCGCGCCGCGACCTCCAACACCACACCTTCGTCTCCGGACACCACCACCGAGTCCGGTGCGTTGACCGCCGCGATACCGACCTGGGATTCCTTGCCCGCCAGCGACGGCCGCACCTCGGCCTCGGTCGCCTGAAGCGCCACCATCGCACCGCCCACCCGTCGCCCATCGCCACCCCCAACGGAGCCGCTGCGCGACACTGGATCAACTCCGGGCAACGCCTGCATCAACCGCCCCCGCGCGGCCACCAGCAGGCTTGCGTCCTCGAGCGTCAGCACTCCGGCGACGTGCGCGGCCGCCAGCTCACCGATCGAATGCCCGCCCACGACATCCGGTGCCACGCCCCAGGACTCCAGCTGGCGGAACAACGCCACCTCGAAGGCGAACAAGCCCGCCTGGGCCCACAGCGTCTGGTCCAGCAGGTCACCACCGGCGAAGACGACCTCCTTCACCGGCTGGTCCAGGTGCTGGTCCAGCTCCGAGCAGACGGCATCGAACGCCGCCGCGAACACCGGATGAACCCCGTACAACTCCCGGCCCATCCCCGCACGTTGCGAACCCTGACCGGCGAACAGGAACGCGGTCTTCCCCCTGGCCGCCGAGCCTTCGGCCACCCCTGCGGCGCCGCGTCCCTCCGCGAGGGCCCGCAACCCCGCCAGCAGGTCGTCCCGGTCGCCGCCCACCACTGCCGCACGGCGCTCCAGACCCGCACGCGTCGTCGCCAGCGAATACCCCACATCCACCGGCGAAAGCCCAACCTCACGGTTCACGAAGGACACCAAGCGCTCAGCTTGCGCCCGCAACGCCTGCGAGGTCCTTGCCGAGATGACCCACGGCACCACCTCCAGGCCACGGCCCGGCGTCTGCTCCTCGGCAGGCGCCTCCTCCGGCGCCGGCGCCTGCTCCAGGATCACGTGCGCGTTGGTGCCGCTGATCCCGAACGACGACACCCCGGCGCGCCGCGGCCATTCCGCCGCCGGCCACCGTTTCGCTTCGGTCAGCAACTCGACCGCGCCCGCCGACCAGTCCACGTGCGACGAGGGCTCGTCAATGTGCAAGCTTTTCGGCAGCATCCCGTGCCGAATCGCCTGCACCATCTTCATCACCCCGGCGACACCCGCAGCCGCCTGCGTATGGCCGATGTTCGACTTGATCGACCCAAGCCACAACGGACGGTCAGCCGGCCGATCCTGCCCGTACGTCGCCAGCAACGCCTGCGCCTCGATCGGATCACCCAACGTGGTGCCGGTGCCGTGCGCCTCCACGACATCGACCTGATCAGCGGGAACCCGCGCGTTGGCCAGCGCCTCCCGGATCACCCGCTGCTGCGAGGGACCATTCGGCGCCGTCAGCCCATTCGACGCACCATCCTGGTTCACCGCCGAACCCCGCACCACAGCCAGGACCTGGTGCCCGTTCCGCCGGGCGTCCGACAACCGCTCCACCAGCAGGAGGCCGACACCCTCACCCCAACCGGTGCCATCGGCGGACTCGGCGAACGACTTGCACCGCCCATCCGACGCCAGGGCACCCTGCCGGGAGAACTCGGCGAAGGCCAAGGGGGTCGACAACACGGTCACCCCACCGGCCACCGCCAGCGAACACTCGCCCTGGCGGAGGGACTGCACCGCCAAGTGCAGCGCCACCAGTGACGACGAACAGGCCGTGTCCACCGTCACCGCCGGACCCTCGAAACCCAAGGTGTACGAAACCCGACCCGACAGCACACTCGCCGCATTACCGGTGCTCCAGTGCGCCTGGCTTTCTCCCCCGGGTTCGCCATCCAGCCGGAAGAGGTAGTCCTGCCCGTTGGTGCCGACGAAGACCCCGACGTCGTCGCCGCGCAACGACTGCGGGTCGATGCCGGCCCGCTCGAACACCTCCCACGACATCTCCAGCAACAGCCGCTGCTGCGGGTCCATCGTCAACGCCTCACGCGGCGAGATCCCGAAGAAGCCGGGATCGAACGCACCCGCGTCGGACAGGAACCCACCCTCACGAAGGGAGAACTGCGCCAAGGAATCCGCCGCGTCCCAACCGCGGTCGTCCGGGAAGGCCGAAATCCCGTCGGCACCATTGGCGACCAGCTGCCACAAGCCCTCCGGCGAACTCACCCGGCCCGGGAAGCGGCATGCCATCCCGACGATCGCGATCGGCTCCCGTGCACTGTCCTCGACCTCGCGCAGTTGTTTCCGAGCCTGCCTGAGCTCGCCCATCGCCCACTTGAGGTGGTCGAGCAGTTCCTGGTTATCCGCCATCGGTAAAACTCCCGTTCGAGGCCAAAGAAGGATTCACGCTCGCGGTGGTCAAGGTCGACCGAACTCTTTTTGCAAGATCTCGTAGAGCTCGTCCTCCGTCGCCGATGCGATGTCGTGCCCGGTAGCAGCTTGATCCTGGCTTTCCTTCCAGCGCGTGAGCAGGTTCTGCAGGCGGACGGTGATCGCGGTGCTTTCGCTTTCGCTGACGGTCGCGGTGAACAAGCTCGCCTCGAACCGGTCCAGCTCGGCGTCCAGGCCGTCCTCTTCCGCCGGGCCGTCCGCCGCGAGTTCGCCGAAGAGGTACTCCGCCACGGCGACCGGGGTGGGGTGGTCGAACACCACCGTGGCGGGCACCCGGATGCCGCTCGCCGAACCGAGCCCGTTGCGGAACTCCACCGCCGTCAACGAGTCGAACCCGAGCTCGTCGAACGCCCGCTCCGGTTCGATGCTCTCCGTCGACGGATAGCCGAGCACCTTCGCGACTTCCTCCTGGACCAAGGTCAGCAGGACTTCGAGTTGATCGTTTTCGGACAGCCCGGTGAGCCCTTCCCGCAACGAGCCGGCCTCGCCGGAGCCGGTCCGCGCCACGTCCCGCACCTGCCGGAACTCCGGCAGGTCGGCGAACTGCGGGTTGGGTCCGGCCGCGATCAGCGAAGGCGTGAGCAGTTCCCAATCGAGGTCCGCGACCGTGACCGTCGTCGTGGCGTGGGCCACCGCGTGCTCGAGGGCCGTGATCGCCAGCTCCGGCGGCATCGGTGTCGTGCCACCCCGCCGCAACCGGTCGGTGACCGCGGCGCTTCCGGTGGCCATGCCGCTGTCCGCCCACGGGCCCCAGGCCACCGCGGTCGCGGCCAGCCCCAGCGCCCTCCGCTGCTCGGCCAGCGCGTCCAGGAAGGCATTCGCCGCAGCGTAGTTGGCCTGACCGGCGCTTCCCGCGACGCCGACGATCGAGGAGAACAGCACGAACATGCCGATGTCGGTGTCCTTGGTGAGTTCATGCAGGTTCACCGCGGCGTCCACCTTCGGGCGCAGCACCGTGTCGAGCCGGCCGGGCGTCAAGGATTCCAGTACCCCGTCGTCGAGCACCCCGGCCGCGTGCACGATGCCGCTCAGCGGGAACTCCGGGGGAATCCTGGCCAGCAGCTCCGCCAGCGCATCCCGGTCGGCGGCGTCGCATGCGGCCACCGTGACCGTGGTCCCGAGTTCGCTGAGTTCCGCTTCGAGTTCGGCCACGCCGGGGGCAGCGCGCCCCCGGCGGCTGGTGAGCACCAGGTGTTCGGCGCCCTTGCGGGCGAGCCAGCGGGCGATGTGCGCACCGAGCGCACCGGTACCACCGGTGATGATGACGGTTCCGGAACGGGGAGCCCACCCGTCGGCAAGATCATCATCCGGTTGCGCGCGGATGAGCCTGCGCACGAGCACCCCGGAGTCACGTACGGCCAGCTGGTCCTCGTCGCCCATCCCGCTCAAGGCGTCGACGAGGTGGGAGATCGAACGGTCGTCCACGGCCTCCGGGAGGTCGACGAGCCCGCCCCAGCGCTCCGCGTGTTCCATCGCCACCACACGGCCGAGTCCCCACGCCTGCGCCTGCGTCGGATTGCGCATGGCGTCCGAGGGCCCCACGGACACCGAGCCCTGGGTGACGCACCACACCTTGAGTTCGGCTGCCATGTCCCCCAGCGCCTGAACCAGCCCCATGGTCGCGGCGAGACCACCGGGCACCGAAGGCGACGCTGGATGTGGCGTCTCGTCGAGGGCCAGCAAGGACACGATGCGGGAGACCGGCTCTTCGGCCGTCAGTTCGCTCAAGCAGGTGGAAATCGCCTCGCGATCCGCACCTTCGGGCAGCGTCAACGTGCGTACCAGCGCGCCGCGTCCGGTCAGCTCCCGGACGAGGGAGTCGGTCCACCCGCCGGCGGGCAGGTTCGGCGGCCGGACGACGAGCCAGGTCCCTGACACGTTCTTCGCCGGGGCCTCGTTCGACGGCTTCCAGACCACCCGGTACCGCCACTGATCCAGGGTCGACCGTGTGCGGTGCTGCTGGTGCCAGGACGACAGCGCGGGCAACAACGCGGTGACCGAAGCCCGTTCCTGGGCGCCGTCGAGCGCCAGCACCTCGCACACCGCGTCGCCGTCCTCGCGCTCGACGGCTTGCCAGAAGCCGCTCTCCGCCGAAGTCACCAGATCGGCCTGCCTGCCCTCCCCTGTGGCCGGTTCCAGCCAGTAGCGTTGGCGTTGGAAAGCGTATGTCGGCAACTGCACCCGGTGAGCACCGGAAGGGCCGAAGAACGCGGCCCAGTCCACAGCGCAACCATTCACGTAGACCGTGGCCACAGCCTCGACAAGCGACCGCGACTCACCCCGGTCCGCCCGCAGCGCAGGAACCAGCACCGCACCATCCCCGCCGAAGGAATCACTCATCATCGAGATCAACGTGCCGGCTGGACCGATCTCCACGAACCTCGAAACACCCTGCGCCTCCAGCGCGCGGACACCAGCACAGAACCGCACTGTCTCCCGCACATTCCGAACCCAGTACCCGGCCGAGAACTCGGTGATCAGCTCACCGGACACAGTGGACACGATCGGGATTCGCGGCCGCCCATACTCGATCCCCTCCGCGACCCCGCGGAACTCCTCCAGCATTCCCGCCATCCGGGGAGAGTGGAACGCATGACTCACCCGCAGCCGTTTCACCTGGCGGCCCCGCTCCCGCCAGTACGCCACGATGTCCTCGACGACGTCCTCGTCACCGGACACCACAACGGAATCCGGTGCGTTGATCGCCCCGATCGCGGCCTGGGCCTCCCGGCCGGACAACAGCGGCAGCACCTCGGCCTCGGTGGCCTGAACAGCTGCCATGGCGCCACCGGCAGGCAGTTCCTGCATCAACCCCCCGCGCGCCGCCACCAGCACCGCCGCGTCCTCCAGCGACAGCACACCGGCGACGTGCGCCGCGGACAGCTCACCGATCGAATGCCCGCCCACGAAGTCGGGAGTCACTCCCCACGACTCCAGTAGCCGGAACAACGCCACCTCGATCGCGAACAAGGCCGTCTGGGTGAACACCGTCTGGTCCAGCAGCTCGGCGTCCGCCGAACCCCCGGCGGCGAACACCACCTCCCGCACCGAACGGTCCAGGTGCTTGTCCAACTGCTCGCACGCCGCGTCGAAGGCATCGGCGAACACCGGGAACCGGTCGTACAACTCCCGGCCCATACCCGGGCGCTGCGAACCCTGGCCGGCGAACACGAACGCCGTCTTCCCCTTGGTCACCACGCCCTGGATCACCTCGGTGGCACCACGCCCCCGAGCCAGCGCCGCCAGCCCCCGGTGCAACGGCTCCCGGCTCTCACCGACGACGACAGCACGGTGGTTCATACCGGCACGAGTCGTCGCCAGGGAGAATCCCACGTCCGCAGGTGACCACTCACCCACATGGGACGCAAGGCGTTCCGCCTGTGCTCGCAACGCCGCGGCGTTCTTCGCGGAAAGCGGCCAGGGCGTGACGGGAACCGGCGCACCGGCACCGCCGGATGCCTCCGTCTCGATCTCGGGAGCCTGCTCCAGGATCACGTGTGCGTTGGTGCCGCCGATGCCGAACGAGGACACGCCTGCCCGGCGCCGTTCACCGTTCTCCGGCCACGGCACGGCTTCGGTCAGCAGCTCCGCCGCACCGGCCGACCAGTCCACCTCGGAGTTCGGCTCGTCGCTGTACAGGCTCTTCGGCAGCACGCCGTGCCGCATCGCCATCACCATCTTGATCACGCCGGCCACCCCGGCAGCCGTCTGCGTGTGACCGATGTTCGACTTGATCGAACCGATCCGCAGCGGCCGGTTCCGCGGCCGATCCTGACCGTAGGCCGCCAGCAGTGCCTGCGCCTCGATCGGGTCACCGAGATTGGTGCCGGTCCCGTGCGCCTCGACCACGTCGACCTGATCGGCCGACAACCGGCCGCTGGCCAGAGCGTTCTTGATCACCCGCTGCTGCGACAGCCCGTTGGGCGCGGTCAGCCCATTGGACGCGCCATCGTGGTTCACCGCGGAACCGCGCAGCACGGCCAGCACCGGCCGGCCGTTGCGCACCGCGTCGGACAGCCGCTCGACCAGCAGCAACCCGACGCCCTCGCTCAAACCGGTGCCGTCCGCCGCGGCGGCGAAGGACTTGCACCGGCCGTCCAGGGAAAGGAGGCCCTGGCGGGAGAAATCCACGAAGCTGGTGGGCCTCGACATCACCGTCGCGCCACCGGCCAGCGCCAGCGAGCACTCGCCCCGCCGCAACGCCTGCGCCGCCCAGTGCAACGCCACCAACGACGCGGAGCAAGCCGTGTCCACCGTCACCGTGGGGCCTTCGAAACCGAACACGTACGCGATGCGACCAGAAAGGACGCTCAGGGAGTTGCCGGTCAGCACATGCCCCGCGACGTCGTCCTGCTGCTGTCCGCCCACCGTCTCGTAGCCGTAATAGGTGGCGCCGACGAACACGCCGGTCTCGCTGCCCGCGAGGGAGCTCGGGTCGATCTCCGCCCGTTCGATGGCCTCCCACCCGGTTTCCAGCAGCAGCCGCTGCTGGGGGTCCATCGCCAGCGCTTCGCGTGGCGAGATGCCGAAGAAACCCGCGTCGAACTGGGCGGCCTCGTGCAGGAAGCCACCCTTGCACGTGTAACTGGTGCCGGGGCGGCCGGCGGGGTCGTACAGCGCTTCCATGTCCCACCCCCGATCGAGCGGGAAGCCGGAAATGGCGTCGCCGCCCGCGGCGACCAGATCCCACAACTCCTCCGGGGAACTCACACCGCCCGGGTACCGGCAAGCCATGCCCACGATCGCGATGGGCTCCCGATCCTTTTCTTGGACCTCCTGCAGCCGATCGCGGGTCTCGTGCAGGTCGGCGACGGCCCGCTTCAGGTAGTCGCGGAGCTTCTCTTCGTTCGACATCAGGCATTCCCCTTGACCAGCAGAGCTACTGTGAACATCTAGTTCCCGGGTTTGTCGTCGATGAGGGCGAAGAGTTCATCGTCCGTTGCCTCACTCAGCCTTTCCGCCACCGAACCCGTGCGGGGCTGGGCGTTCTTCTCCGGCAGCCGGGACAGCATGTCGGTCAGCCTGGTCGCCACCCGTTCCCGCGCCTGCTCGTCCTCGGCGACCGCCGCGAGGACCGTTTCCAGCCGGTCCAGTTCCTCGAGTGCGGTGACCAGACCCGATTCCCCGGTCGGGGCCGCCAGCTCCGCACGCAGGTAACGGGCCAGCACGGTCGGTTTCGGGTAGTCGAACACCAGCGTCAGCGGCAACCGGAGGCCGGTAGCGGAGCTCAGCCGGCTGCGGAGCTGGACGCCGGTCAGCGAGTCCAGCCCGAGGTCCCGGAACGCCTTGGTCTCATCGATGGCGTCCGCGACGTCGTAACGCAGAACCGCCGCGGTGTGCGTCGCCACCAGTTCAGCGAGTAGTTCTTCCTGTGCTTGTTCGGACAGGCCCGCCAGACTCTGCCGCAGATCGGCTTCCGTGGCCACCCCACCACCCGGGGCGGGCTCAGGCGGGACACGGATGTGCCCGCGCAGCGAAGCGGGGAGCGCGCCCGACGCCGCCAGCGACGCCAGCTTCGCGGTGTCCAGGCGGACCGGGACCAGCAGCGCGTCGCCGGCAGTGAGCCCGGTGTCGAACAGCGCGAGCCCGTCCGCCCGGGACAGCGGCTCGACCCCGCCGGGTGCGGCCGGCGCGGATTCGCCGTCACCGCCGGACCGGTTCCACGGTCCCCAGGCCAGCGACACCGAGGGAAGTCCCACCGCCCGGCGGGACTGGGCCAGCGCATCGAGGAAGGCGGCCGCCGCCGCGTGGCTGCCCTGACCGTGCCCGCCGAGCACGCCGGCGACCGACGAGAAGAGCACGAAACCGCCCAGATCCCGGTCCTTGGTGAGGTCGTGCAAGTTCAGCGCCGTGTCGATCTTCGGCCGCAGCACGGCGTCGAGACGTTCCGGGGTCAGTGAACCGATCACCCCGTCGTCGAGTACGCCGGCGGCGTGCACCACACCGGTCAGCGGGTGCTCCGCCGGAATCCGCGCCAGCACGTCCGCGAGCGCGCGGCGGTCGGTGGCGTCGCACGCGGCGATCGTGACGTCAGCACCGAGCGCGGTGAGTTCCGCCTCCAGTTCCGCGGCACCGGGGGCCTCGCCACCCCGCCGGCCGATCAGTACCAGGTGCCGCACCCCGTGCTCGGCCACCAGGTGCCGCGCCACCACACCACCCGAGGCGCCCGTGCCGCCGGCGATGAGCACGGTGCCGCCCGGGGCGAAGGCGACGCCGCCGGTTCCGGACGCCGCACGTTCGAGCCGTGGTACCAGTACGACACCCTCGCGCAGCGCGAGTTGCGGTTCGTCGACGGTCAGCGCGGCCGGCAGGGTGCGGAAGGAGCTCTCGCTGCCGTCCAGGTCGATCAAGGTGAACCGCCCCGGGTGCTCGGCCTGCGCCGAGCGCACCAAACCCCAGACCGCGGCCCCCGGCAGGTCCCCGATGGTCTCGCCCACTTCGGTGGCGACCGCACCCCGTGTCACCACGGCCAGGTGGGATTCGGCGAACCGCTCATCGGCCAGCCACGATCGGATCAACGCGAGAACGGACTTGGTGACCGCGTACGCCGAGCCGGCCTCGTCACCCGGACCGGATTCGGCGAACACCACGTCCGGCACGCCCGCTTCGGCGATCGAGGCCAGGTCGCCGTACCTTGCGGCCTTGACCCCTTCCAGCCCGAAAATGCCTTCGAGCAGGTCCGGTCCGTCGCCGAGAACCGCCCACCGGCACACATCGGGGGCGGAATCGGTCTCCGCCCCGCGCCACGTCAGGCGGAACAGCGTGCCCGCACCGTCCGGGCGGGCGGCTTGGAGCGCCCCCGCGGAAACCGGCCGGGACACCAGGGACCGCGCCGCGGCAACCGGGGCACCGCGCTCGTCGGTGATCTCGAGGGACAACTCGTCCGGCGTGCTGGCAGCGATCTTCACACGGAGCGCGGAAGCTGCCGAAGCGCTCCAGGAGAAGCCGTTCCAGGCGAACAGGAGCCTGGTCTGCACGGGCGAATCAGCGCCCATGATCCCGGTGACGTGCAGGGCGGCGTCCAGCAGCGCCGGGTGCATCGCGAACGAGTCCGGGTCAACACCGGCGTCTTCGGGAACCCGGATCTCGGCGAACAGCTCTTCCCCACGCCGCCAGCCCGCGGTCAGCCCCCGGAAGGCGGGACCGTAGTCGATCCCCACGGTGGACAGCTGCTCGTACACGCCTGGGATGTCGATCGGAGTGGCGTCCGCAGGCGGCCAGTCGCCGAGGTCGACCGTCAGCTCCTCGGCAGCGGTGGTCAGCGTACCGGTGGCGTGCCGGGTCCAGATCGTGTCGGACTCGTCGCGGTTCCCTGCTTCCGAATGCACGCTCAACGACCAACGGCCCGATTCCTCGGCGCCGACCACGACCTGGAACCGAACGCCGCCGTGCTCGGGCAGCACCAGCGGCGCTTCGAGGGTGAGTTCCTCCAGCAGCTCGCACCCGATGCGGTCACCGGCGCAGATCGCCAGTTCGACGAACACCGATGCGGGCACCAGAACGGTGCCGAGCACCACGTGGTCGGACAACCAGGGATGGGTTTCCAGGGACAGCCGGCCGGTGAACAGCATCCCGTCCGAATCCGGCAGCGGTACGGCCGCGCCCAGCAAGGGGTGCTCCGCCGGGAGGAGACCGAGCGTGCTCACATCGCCGGCCCCCCAGGACGTCCGGGGCCAGTAGCGGCGCCGCTGGAACGCATACGTCGGCAAGGCCACCCGGCGAGCGCCCGAATCCGCGAAGAAGCGGTGCCAATCCACGGCAACGCCCCGCGTGTGCAGTGTGGCGACGGCTTCGGTCAGCGCCACGGCTTCGGTCAGCGTCTCGCGCAGCGCCGGAACCGGTGCCACGTCCTGATCGGTCAGGCATTGCGGGATCAGCGCGGTCAGCACCCCGCCCGGGCCCACTTCGAGGAACGTGGACGCCCCTTCCGCAGCCAGGGCGCGAACACCGTCGCGGAACCGGACGGTTTCGTGCACCTGCCGCACCCAGTGTTCGGCCGAGCACAGCTCGGCCACCGTCCCGAGCCGGCCAGACACATTGGACACGACTGGGATGCCGGGTTCGTGGTAGGCAACGCCTTCCGCCGCTCGGCGGAAGTCCCGCAGCACGGCGTCCAGGTGCGGCGACTGGAACGCACGACTCACCTGCAACCGGCTGCGCGCCGCCACCAGCGCGGCTGCGTCGGACAGCGACAGCACCCCGGCCACGTGCGCCGCCGAGAGCTCGCCGATCGAATGCCCACCGACGAAATCGGGCGTCACACCCCACGACTCGAGGAGGCGGAACAGGGCGACCTCGACGGCGAACAGACCGGCCTGCGCCCACACCGCCTGGTCCGGCAACTCGCCACCGGCGAACACGACCTCCCGCACCGACCGGTCGAGGTGCTTGTCGAGTTCCTCGCACACCGCGTCGAAGGCCCGTGCGTAAACCGGATACTGCTCAGCGAGTTCCCGGCCCATACCCGGCCGCTGCGAACCTTCGCCGGGGAACACGAAGGCCAGCTTGCCTTCCGCGACCACGTCCCGGATCGCTCCGGCCCGTGCCGCACCGCCGGCGAGCACGTCCAGCCCGCGGAGGAGTCCGGCGCGGTCCCCGGCCACCACCGCTGCCCGGTGGTCGAGCCCGGTACGGCCGGTCGCCAGCGAGTACGCGACATCCAGCGCTTCGAGTCCGGGGTGGGACCGGACGTGCTCGGCAAGCCGCTCCGCTTGCGCCCGGAGTGCATCGCCGCTGGTCGCGGACAGCACCCACGGCAACACCGGAATCCGCGCGGTCGCCTCCCCGACCTCGTCCTCGGGTTCCGGGGCCTGTTCGAGGATCACGTGCGCGTTGGTGCCGCCGACGCCGAATGCGGACGCCGCGGCCCGGCGCGGTCGTTGCGCCTCCGGCCACGGGACCGGCTCGGTCAGCAGGCGAACCGCGCCGGCGGACCAGTCCACGTGCGGCGATGGCGCATCGATGTGCAGGGTTTTCGGGAGCTCACCGTGCCGCATCGCCAGTACCATCTTGATCACCCCGGCCATCCCGGCGGCGGCCTGGGTGTGCCCGAGGTTGGATTTCACCGAGCCAAGCCACAACGGACGGTCGTCCGAATGGTCCTGGCCGTAGGTGGCGAGCAGTGCTTGGGCCTCTATCGGATCGCCCAAGGTCGTGCCCGTGCCGTGCGCCTCGACCGCATCGACCTCACCGGCCGATATCCCCGCGTCGGCGAGCGCCTGGCGGATCACCCGCTGCTGTGACGGGCCATTCGGCGCCGTCAACCCGTTGGACGCACCGTCCTGGTTCACCGCGCTGCCCCGAACCACCGCGAGGACTTCGTGCCCGTTGCGCCGCGCGTCCGAGAGTCGCTCCAGTAGCAGCAGGCCGACACCGTCGGAGAACCCGGTGCCGTCGGCGGCCGCGGCGAACGGCTTGCACCGCCCGTCCGCGGCGAGCCCGCGCTGCCGGGAGAATTCCACGAACGCGATGGGGGTGGAAGTCACGGTCACCCCACCGGCCAGTGCGAGCGAGCATTCGCCGGACCGCAGCGACCGCGTGGCCAGGTGCAGCGCGACCATCGACGACGAGCACGCGGTGTCCAGGGTCACCGCGGGCCCTTCGAGCCCGTACACGTACGACAACCGGCCCGAAGCAACCGCACCGGCACGGCCGACGATCAGGTGGCCGTCGACCCCCGCGGAATCCCCGGCGAAGAAATCATCGTAGCCGGATTGACCGGCACCGACGAACACCCCGGTCGCGGTGCCGCGCATCGAGCGCGGATCGATCCCGGCCCGTTCGAACACCTCCCACGAGGTCTCCAGCAGCAACCGCTGTTCCGGATCCATCGCGAGCGCCTCACGCGGCGAGATGCCGAAGAAGCCGGCATCGAAGTCGGTCGCGGCGTCGATGAAGCCGCCCTTGCGCACGTAGGACTTCCCGGACCGTTCCGGGTTCGGGTCGTAGAGGCGCTCGACGTCCCACCCGCGATCGTCGGGGAAGTCGGTGATCGCGTCCCTGCCGTCGCGGAGGACCTCCCAGAACTCGTCCGGTGACCCCACTGAACCGGGAAAGCGGCAGCCCATGCCGATGATGGCGATCGGCTCGCGATCGCGGTCCTCCAGCTCTCGCAGTTGTCTGCGGGTGTCGTGCAGATCGGCAGCCACCCGCTTGAGGTAGTCACGGAGCTTTCCGTCATTCGCCATGCAACCCTGCCTTGTTCGGGCTCGTCCGGGACCGGGGATCAAGCGAGTTCGTTGTCGATGAAATCGAACACCTCCTCGTCCGAGGCGGATTCCAGTAGCTCGGCCGCGGAAACCGGGCTCGTCTCCTGGTCGTCGTCCAGCTCGCGCAGCAACGCCTCGAGGCGGGTCCTGACCGCGCTGCGCCGGTCGCCGTGCCGGTCCATCGCGGCGATCGCGTTCTCCAGCCGGTCCAGCTCCGACTCGATCACGGGTTCCGCGTGACCGACCAGCTCGGCGCGCAGGTGCCGCACGAGCGCGGTCGGCGTCGGGTGGTCGAAGACGACGGTCACCGGGAGCGTGAGCCCGGTTGCCGAGTTCAGCCGGTTGCGCAGGTCGATCGAGGTCAACGAGTCGAAACCCTGGTCCTTGAACGCCAGTCCGGCCGCGACCGAGTCCTCCCCGCCGTGCCGGAGAACGGTCGCGACGGCCGAGCGCACCAGGCCGAGCAACAACTCCTCCTGCTCCTCGGGCGACAGGCCGGCCAGCCGGTGCGCCAAGGCACCGCCGTCACCGGGCGCCTCGTCCTGGGTGGCCTGGGTGGCCGCGAGGATCTGCCGCACCTCCCCCAGTTCCTTGAGCAACGGCCGCTGCCGCGCCACGGTGAAGGTGGGCACGAAGCGTTCCCAGTCCACCTCGGCGACCGCGAGGAACGTCTCGTCCTGCGCCACCGCCTGCCGCAGCGCCACCATCGCCAGTTCGGGCCGCATCGGCAGGACACCGCGCTTGTTCAGGTACTCCACGGTCGAGCTTTCCGCCGCCATCCCGGATTCGCCCCAGGCACCCCACGCGACCGAGGTCGCGGCCTGGCCACGGTCGCGCCGCTGCTGGGCGAGTGCGTCCAGGAACGTGTTGGCCGCCGCGTAGGCACTCTGGCCGCCGCTGCCCCACACGCCCGCGTTCGAGGAGAAGAGCACGAACGCGTCCAGCTCCCGTTCGCCGAGCAGCTCGTCGAGGTTGATCGCGCCACCCACCTTGGCGGCCGTGATCCGGGCGAAGTCGGCGAGCCCGGTTTCGGCCAGTGGGGTCACGTCCACGACGCCGGCCGCGTGCACGACGGCGCGCACGTCCGCGAGACCATCGAGGAGCGCCGCGAGCGCCGCACGATCGGCCACGTCGCACGCCGCGATCGTCACGGTGGCTCCGCACGCTTCCAGCTCGGCGCGCAGCTCGTTCGCTCCCGGCGCGTCCTGGCCGCTTCGGCTGGTCAGCACCAGGTGTTCCGCACCGTCACGGGCCAGCCACCGCGCCACGTGCGAGCCGAGCGCTCCGGTGCCGCCGGTGATCAGCACGGTCCCCCTCGGCCGCCAACGCGCCGTCGTGCCGGAGTCCTGGTAGGGCGCGCGCACCAGCCTGCGGGCGAACACGCCGGAGGAACGCACCGCGAGTTCGTCCTCGCCGAGCTCACCGGTGAGCAGGCCGACGAGCCGTTTCAGAGCGCGGGCCTCGAGCACGGCGGGCAGGTCGATCAGCCCGCCCCAGGTGTCCGGGTGCTCGAGCGCGACCACCCTGCCCAGCCCCAGGACCTGCGCCTGCACCGGGTTGGACAGCGGGTCGCCGGTACCGGTGGACACCGCGCCGCGCGTGAGGCACCACAGCCGCGCCTTCACCCCGGCGTCGGTGAGCGCCTGCGCCGCGACCACCGTCGCCGCGAGGCCGAGTTCCACCCGGTGCAGCGGGTGCTGCCCCTCGGCGAACGCCAGCAGGGACAGCACCCCGGCAGCCGGGTCGGCGTCGAGCACACCGCTGAGGCGTTCGGCGAGCACCCCGCGGTCGGCGGCCGCCGCGTCGATGACCATCGGCGTGGTCCTGGCGCCGTGTTCGGACAGCGCGGCGAGCGTCTTCACCACGGGTTCGCTGTCTTCGAGTCCTGCGGGTACCAGCACCAGCCACGCATTGGCCAGGGCAGCCGCGGTGGGCTCGGCGACCGGACGCCACACCACCCGGTATCGCCAACTGTCGACGATCGATTGTTCCTGGCCGCGGTCGCGCCAGGAAAGCAACGCGGGTAGCACGGCCTTCAACGAATCCTCGTCGTCGACGCCCAGGACGGTTCCGAGAGCCTCGTGGTCCTGCCGCTGGACCGCCTGCCAGAACCGGTCGTCCGCCAAGGGGCGCGCGACCGGTTCGGTACCGCCCTCGGTCTCCGGCCAGTAGCGTCGGCGTTGGAAGGGGTAGGTGGGCAGGTCCACCCGGTGCGCGCCGGTTCCGGCGAAGAAGGCGTTCCAGTCCACGCTCGCGCCGTGGGCGTGCGCCTCGGCCAGTGAGAGCAGGAACCGGTCGAATCCGCCTTCGTCGCGGCGAAGGGTTCCGACGGCCGCCGCGGCGGTACCGGTGTCCTCGATCGTCTCCTGCAAGCCGAGCGTCAGCACCGGGTGCGAACTGACCTCGACGAACACCCGGTGACCGTCGGCCAGGAGCGTGCGCGTCACCTGTTCGAACTCCACGGTGTGCCGCACGTTGCGGTACCAGTACTCGGCGTCCAGGGTCGCGGTGTCGATCAGCTCACCGGCGAGCGCCGAGTAGAACGGAACAGCACCGGACCTCGGGGTGATCGGCGCCAGCGCCTCGAACACCTCGTCGCGGATCTGTTCGACCTGGGCCGAATGCGCCGAGAAGTCCACGCCCGGAACCGTCCACCGCATCACCCCCGCCTTCCTCAGGACCCGGCCCAGTTCCCGCAAGGCGTCCGGGTCACCGGTGACCACCACCGACTTCGGGCCATTGACCGCCGCCACCGAGATTCGTCCGCCGAACGGCTCGATCTGCTCCCGCACCCACTCGGCCGACGCCACGATCGACAACATCTCACCGTGACCCGCCAACGCCAACAGGGCTCGACTGCGCAACGCAGAGATCCGGGCCCCATCCTCCAGCGACAACCCACCAGCCACACACGCCGCAGCGATCTCACCCTGCGAATGCCCCACCACCGCCGCGGGCACCACGCCGTGCGCACGCCACACCTGCGCCAGCGACACCATCACCGCCCACAACACCGGCTGCACCACATCCACCCGATCCAACGACGGCGCACCCGCAACGCCACGCAGCACGTCCAGCGGGGACCAGTCCACAAACGACGACAACGCCGCGGCACACTCACCCAGCCGTTCCGCGAACACCGGACTGGACTCCAGCAGTCCGAGCGCCATCGCGGCCCACTGCGACCCCTGACCCGGGAACACGAACACCACATCGCCGGAGCCCTGAGCCGAGCCCTGCACCACGCCCTGGGGCAACTCACCTGCGGCAACCGCGTCCAAGCCACGGAGGAACCCGTCCCGATCACCGGCCACCACCACCGCGCGGTGCTCCAGCGCTGTCCGGGTCGTCACCAGCGAGTACGCCACATCCACCGGCGACACGTCCTCATCACCCCGCACCCGCGCGGCCAACCGCCCAGCCTGCTCACGCAGCGCTGCCTCGTTCTTGGCCGACAGCACCCACGGCACCACATCCGGTTCAACACCGGACGAGTTCGGCGCGGGAGTCTCCTCCGGGGCTTGTTCCAGGATCACGTGCGCGTTGGTGCCACTGATCCCGAACGAGGACACCCCGGCGCGCCGCGGATGCGCCTCCGCCAGCCACGGCCTCTCCTCGTTCAGCAACTCCACCGCACCCGCCGACCAATCCACCCGCGAGGACGGCTCGTCGATGTGCAGGCTCTTGGGCAACACCCCACGGCGCATCGCCTGCACCATCTTGATCACCCCGGCGACCCCAGCAGCCGCCTGCGTGTGCCCGAGGTTCGACTTCACCGACCCCAACCACAGGGGGCGATCCGCAGGCCGATCCCGTCCGTAGGTGGCCAGCAACGCCTGCGCCTCGATCGGATCACCCAGGGCCGTCCCCGTCCCGTGTGCCTCCACCGCATCGACCTGCTCGGCCGACACCCCGGCGTTGGCCAAGGCTTGGCGGATCACCCGCTGCTGCGCCGGACCATTCGGCGCGGTCAACCCATTCGACGCACCGTCCTGGTTCACCGCCGAACCCCGCACCACCGCGAGGACTTCGTGGCCGTTGCGCCGAGCATCCGACAGCCGCTCCACCAGCAACAGGCCCACGCCCTCAGAAAAACCAGCACCATCCGCCGACTCCGCGAAGGGCTTGCACCGCCCATCCGGCGCCAACCCACCCTGCCGGGAAAACTCCGTGAAGATCTCGGGCGTCGACATCACCGTCACGCCACCGGCCAACGCCAGGGCACACTCCCCCGACCGCAACGACTGCGCCGCGAGGTGCAACGCCACCAACGACGACGAACACGCCGTGTCCACCGTCACCGCAGGACCCTCGAAACCGAACACATAGGACAGCCGCCCGGACAGCACACTCGCCGCGTTCCCGATACCCGCGTGCCCGGTGGACTCCGCCGCGCTCGCCGCCAGCAGGTTGAGGTAGTCCTGACCGCTGCTCCCGGCGAAGACCCCGACGTCACGCCAGGTTCCGGGGTCGATTCCAGCCCGCTCGAACACTTCCCACGCGGTTTCCAGCAACAACCGCTGCTGCGGGTCCATCGCCAGCGCCTCACGCGGCGAAATACCGAAGAAGTGCGCGTCGAAATCCGCCGCGTCGTACAGGAAACCGCCCTCGCGGGTGCGGCTGGCACCCTCCCGCTCCTGGTCGAGCAGCGCAGCGAGATCCCAGCCGCGGTCGGCGGCGAACGCGGAGATCGTGTCGGTCCCATCGCTGATGACCTGCCACAGGTCTTCCGGCGAACGCACGCCGCCGGGAAAGCGGCAGGCCATGCCGACGATCGCCAGCGGCTCTTCGGTCACCGTCCCCGCCGCGGCCGGGGTGTCGACCGGGGCTCGGGTACCGAGCAGCTCGGCGCGCAGGTGCTGTGCCGCTGCCACCGGTGTCGGGTAGTCGAACGCCAGGGTGACCGGGAGGCGCAAGCCGGTCGCCGCGGCCAGCCGGTTGCGGAATTCGACGGCGGTCACCGAGTCGAAGCCGAGGTCCTTGAGGGACCGGCGCGGCTCGACCTCCTCCGGCCCGGGATGACCGAGCACGACCGCCGCCTGGGTGCGGACGAGGTCGAGCAGCACCCGGCTCTGCTCCGCTTCGGCCAGGCCACCGAGTCGCCGGGCGAGGGAGTCCTCGTCCGCCGTGGTCTCCGCCGTCCGCGCGGTGGCTCGCGTCAACTGCCGGGCCTCGGGCAGCTCGGCGAGCAGCGGGCTGGGACGGGTCGCGGTGAACGCGACGAAGAACCGCTCCCACTCGATGTCCGCGACGACGAGGGTCGTCTCGTCGTCGGCCAACGCCTGTCGCAGCGCGGCGAGGGCCAGGTCGGGAGCCATCTCCGGCACCCCGTGCCTGCGGAACACCTCGCCGACCGCACCGGCGGCCATGCCACCGTCCGCCCACGGGCCCCAGGCGATCGAGGTCGCGGCCAACCCGGCTGCCCGCCGACGCTCCGCCAGGGCGTCCAGGAACGCGTTGCCCGGTGCGTAGTTGCCGAGCCCCGGTGTGCCGATGACGGCCGAGGTCGAGGAGAACAAGACGAACAGGTCCAGGTCGTGTGCTCGGGTGAGCTCGTGCAGGTTCACCGCGGAGACCACCTTGGCCCGCAGCACCGCGTCCATGCGGGCCGGCGTCAGCGAAGCCACCGCGCCGTCGTCCAGCACACCCGCGGCGTGCACGATCCCGGTGACCGGGAACCGGGTGAGCAGCTCAGCCACCGCCTCCCGGTCGGCGACGTCACAGGTCACGATGTCGGCCCGGACTCCGAGCGCGGTCAGCTCCGCTTCGAGGTCCGCCGCGCCCGGTGCCTCCCGGCCGCGGCGGCTGGTCAGCACCAGGTGCTCGGTGCCGTTGTCGGCCAGCCAGCGCGCGACCCGGGCACCCAACGCCCCCGTGCCACCGGTCACCAGCACGGTGGCGGGCGCCGACCAGTCCCCGTTGCGGGCGGGCTCGGCACGCACCAGCCGGCGCCCGAACACTCCGGACGCGCGCACCGCCACCTGGTCCTCGGCACCGGCCAGCACCGCGGCCAGCCGGGTCAGCGCGTGCTCGTCCAGCTCCTCGGGCAGATCGACCAACCCACCCCACCGATCGGGGTGCTCCAGTGCCGCGACCCGGCCCAGCCCCCACACCAGGGCCTGCGCGGGCCCGGCCGCGTTCGCCGAGTGCTCCACCGGCATCGCGCCCCTGGTGGCCACCCACATCGGTGCGTCCTCGTCGATCTCGATCCACGCGCGGAACAAACTCACGGTCGCGGCCAGTCCGCGGGGCACGGCGCCGAACTCCGCCAGCGGCTGCTCGTCCAGCGCCAGCAACGACAGCACACCGGCCACCGGGCCGTCGGCCAGCGCTTCCCGCAACCGCCGGGTGATCGTCTCCGGATCATCGATGGCCGACACCACGACCCGGCGGCCCGCCAGGCCGGACATCCACTCGTCGTTGGCTTGGTGGTCCGGAACGACCACCAGCCAGGTGCCCGAAGGCGTCACGGGCACGGGATCGGGCAACCGCTTCCACCGCACCCGATACCGCCAACCACCCACCACAGACTTCAGCGCACGCCGCTCCCGCCACGAAGACAACACCGGAAGCACCACACCCAGCGACGAACGCACCTCATCGCCGTCCACCGCCAGCGCCGTAGCCACCGCATCAACATCCGCCCGCTCCACCGCCCGCCAGAACTCCCCCTCCACCGGCTCCACCCCACCAGCCGCAACACCCGCCTCCAGCCAGAACCGCTGCCGCTGGAACGGGTAAGTAGGCAGGTCCACCCGGCGAGCACCGGTCCCGGCGAAGAACGCCTCCCAATCCACCGCGGCACCATGGGCGTGAGCCGCACCCAGCGAGGTCACGAACCGGTCCAACCCACCATCGTCACGACGCAAGGTGCCCACGGCCGCCGCCGCGGTACCGGTGTCCTCAATGGTCTCTTCAATACCCAACGTGAGTACCGGATGCGGGCTGACCTCCACGAACACCCGATACCCATCAGCGAGCAGCGTGCGAGTCACCTGCTCCAACTCCACCGTCTGCCGCAGGTTGCGGAACCAGTACTCCGCACCCAGGCCCGCGGTATCGATCAGCGCACCGGTCACCGTCGAATACATCGGGACCGAAGCCGACACCGGCGACACCGGAGCCAGGACTTCCCGCAGCTGCTCATGGATCTGCTCCACCTGCACCGAATGCGAGGCATAGTCCACCGGGACCCGGCGGGCCCGCACACCCCCCGACTCACACGCCGTGATCAACTCGTCCAAGGCACCCGGATCGCCCGACACCACCACCGAGGACGGGCCGTTCACCGCCGCCACCGACACCCGGCCGGTGAACGGTTCGATGCGCTCGCGCACCCGCTCGGCCGGCTCCGCCACCGACACCATGCCGCCACGACCAGCCAAAACAGTCAACGCCTGACTACGCAGCGCGGAAATCCGGGCACCATCCTCCAGCGACAACCCACCAGCCACGCACGCGGCGGCGATTTCACCCTGCGAGTGGCCGACCACAGCCGAAGGCACCACCCCGTGCGCACGCCACACCTCGGCCAGTGACACCATCACCGCCCACAACACCGGCTGCACCACATCCACCCGATCCAACGACGGCGCACCCTCAACACCACGCAGCACATCCAGCAGGGACCAGTCCACAAAGGCGGACAACGCCGCAGCGCACTCACCCAGCCGCTCCGCGAACACCGGACTCGACTCCAGCAGCCCTACCGCCATCCCACGCCACTGCGACCCCTGCCCTGGGAAAACGAACACCACATCCCCAGCCCCCGAGGCCGCCGCTACCGGCCACTCACCCCCAGCAACCGCATCCGCACCCCGCAGCAACCCGTCACGATCACCAGCCACCACCACCGCGCGATGCTCCAGCCCCGCGCGACCAGTGGCCAACGAGTACGCCACATCCACCGATGAAACGTGCTCATCGCCCCGCACCCGCGCGGCCAACCGCCGAGCCTGCTCACGCACCGCAGCCTCGTTCTTGGCCGACAGCACCCACGGCACCACATCCGGTTCGGCACCGGGCGAGTCCGGAGCGGGGGCCTCCTCCGGCTCCGGTGCTTGTTCGAGAACGACGTGCGCGTTGGTGCCGCTGATGCCGAACGAGGACACCCCAGCCCGCCGCGGCCACTCAGCCTGCACCCACGGCTTGTCCTCGGTCAACAACTCCACCGCACCGGCAGACCAGTCCACATGCGACGACGGCGCGTCAATGTGCAGGCTCCGCGGCAACACCCCGTGCCGCATCGCCTGCACCATCTTGATCACCCCAGCGACCCCAGCGGCAGCCTGGGTGTGGCCGATGTTCGACTTGATCGACCCCAACCACAACGGACGGTCTTCGGGCCGATCCTGCCCATAGGTCGCCAGCAACGCCTGCGCCTCGATCGGATCGCCGAGCGTGGTGCCCGTCCCGTGCGCCTCCACCGCATCGACCTGATCGGCAGAAACCCCCGCATTGGCCAAGGCTTGGCGAATCACCCGCTGCTGCGACGGACCGTTCGGCGCCGTCAGCCCGTTCGACGCACCATCCTGGTTCACCGCCGAACCCCGCACCACCGCCAGCACCTCATGCCCCAGCCGCCGGGCATCCGACAACCGCTCCAACAACAGCAATCCGGCGCCCTCACTCCAACCGGTGCCGTCCGCCGCCTCCGCGAACGGCTTGCACCGCCCATCCGCCGCCAACCCACCCTGACGCGAGAACTCCGTGAAGATCTCGGGCGTCGACATCACCGTCACCCCGCCCGCCAACGCCAGCGAACACTCCCCCGACCGCAACGACTGCACCGCCAGGTGCAACGCCACCAACGACGACGAACACGCCGTATCCACCGTCACCGCAGGACCCTCGAAACCGAACACGTACGACAGTCGCCCGGACAGCACGCTGGACGCGTGCCCGGTCAGCAGATAGCCGTCGACCTCGGCCTCGACCTGGTCGTTGTTGCCGTATCCGGAACCACCGGAACCGACGAACACGCCCGTCGCGCTGGTCCGCAAGGTCTGCGGGTCGATGCCCGCGTTCTCGAAGACCTCCCACGAGGTTTCCAGGAGCAGGCGTTGCTGCGGGTCCATCGCCAGCGCTTCACGCGGTGCGATGCCGAAGAACCGCGCATCGAAGTCCGCCGCGTCGAAGAGGAAACCACCCTCGCGGGCGTAGCTGGTGCCTCGGCGTTCCGGATCCTGGTCGAACAACCGCCCGAGATCCCAGCCACGGCCGTCGGGGAAACCCGTGACCGCGTCCGTCCCCGAGGCGACCAGCTCCCACAGCAGGTCCGGCGAGGTGACGCCGCCCGGGTAGCGGCAGCCCATCGCCACGATCGCGATCGGTTCTTCCGAAGCCGTGCCCACCGGCGTGACCGCGGCGGCTTCCGGTTCCGAGCCGACCAGTTCGGTACGCAGGAACTCGGCGAGTACCAGTGGTGTCGGGTGGTCGAACACGACGGTGGTGGGAAGGCGTACCCCGGTCGCGACGTTCAGCCGGTTGCGCAGTTCCACCGCGGTCAGCGAATCGGAACCCAGTTCGCGGAACGTCTTGGTCACCTCGACGGACTCGGCCGAGGGGTGGCCGAGAACGCGCGCCGTCTCCTCGCGCACGAGACCCAATAGCACGCGGTTCTGTTCGTCCGCCGCGTGTCCGCTCAGGCGTTGCTGCAGCGAGGAAGCCTTCGCGGTGGAGCGACCGGCTGCGCCGGCCCGCCGGGCCGGCGACCGCACCAGTCCGCGGAAGATCGGGGGAACTGCCGACTGGCCACCGATCGTGGCCAGATCGACGGACATGGCCACGACCGCACCGCGGTCGCCGGCGAGCGCGGCGTCGAACAGCGCGAGACCATCCGAGTCGGACAGTGGCAGGGTTCCGGCCCGCGCCAGCCGGGCCATATCCGCCTCACCCAGTTCTCCGGCCATCCCGCCCGAACGCGCCCACGCGCCCCACGCCACCGACACCGCGGGGAGACCGAGGTGGCGCCGGTGCCGCGCCAGCGCGTCGAGGAAGGTGTTCGCGGCGGCATAGTTGCCCTGACCGGCGGCACCCAGCACGCCCGAACTCGACGAAAACAGGACGAAGGCGGCCAAGTCCTGGTCTCGGGTGAGCTCGTGCAAGTTCACTGCCGCGTCCACCTTCGGGCGGAACACCGCGTCGATCCGCTCCGGCGTCAACGACTCGATGACACCGTCGTCCAGCACCCCCGCGGCGTGCACCACCCCGGTCAGCGGGTGCTCGGCCGGAATGCTCCACAGCAGGCTCGCCAGCTCGGCACGGTCGGCCACGTCGCAGGCGGCGACGGTCACTTCGGCGCCGAGGGCGGTCAACTCGGCCTCCAGCTCCGCGGCGCCGGGGGCTTCCGGACCGCGACGGCTGGTCAGCACCAGACGCCGCACCCCGTGCTCGGCCACCACGTGCCTGGCCACCAGCGCACCCAGCGCACCGGTCCCGCCGGTGACCAACACCGTGCCCCGGGGATCGAGTTCCCTCGGCGGGGTGAGCACCACCTTGCCCACGTGCCGTGCCCGGCTCACGAACCGGAACGCCTCGTCAGCGCGCCGCACGTCCCATGTCGTCACCGGCAGCGGCCGCAACGCCCCGGCGCCGAACAACCCGGCCAGCTCGGCCAGCATCTGCCGGATCCGCTCCGGTCCCGCCTCCAGCAGGTCGAACGCCTGATAGGCCACGCCGGGGTACTCGGCCGCGACCTGCTCGCCGACCCGGACATCGGTCTTGCCCATCTCCACGAACCGGCCGCCCCGCGGCAGCAGGCGCAACCCCGCGTCGACGAACTCCCCCGCCAGCGAGTCCAGCACCACGTCCACACCGCGGCCGCCGGTGACCGAGAGGAACCGCTCCTCGAATTCGAGGGTGCGCGAGGAGGCGAGGTGCTCGTCGTCGAAGTCGTGTGCCCGCAGCACGCCCCACTTACCGGGGCTGGCGGTACCGAAGACCTCGGCGCCCCAGTGCCGCGCCAACTGCACGGCGGCCATGCCCACCCCACCGGCGGCGGCCTGCACCAGCACCGACTCACCCGGCCGCACGTCAGCCAGGTCCCGCAGGGCGTAGAACGCCGTCAAGAACACCAGCGGCACCCCGGCCGCCTCCGCGAACGACCACCCGGGCGGCACGCGCGTGACCAGCCGCTCGTCCGCGACCGCGACCGGGCCGAAGGCACCGGAGAGCAGGCCCATCACCCGGTCCCCCACCGAGAACTCGGACACCCCGGGACCGACCTCGGTCACCACACCCGCACCCTCGAGCCCGGGCAGCCCCGCGTCGCCGGGATACACGCCCAAAGCGTTGAGCACATCCCGGAAGTTCACCCCGGCCGCCCGTACCGCGATCCGCACCTGGCCCGCGCCCAGCGGAGCCGACGCCTCCGGGTACTCCACCAAGCGCAGGCTCTCCAGCGTGCGCTGATCCGACACCGCCAACCGCCACGCGTCCGCGCCGGCGGGTGGCACCAGGCCGTCCCCGCCCGGCACCCGCGCCAGCCGCGGCAGCCGCACCACCCCGTCGCGCACCGCGATCTGCGGTTCGCCCAGGCTCAACGCGGCGGGCACCCGGTCGAGCGAGGCCGCGCTGTCGTCGAGGTCCAGCAACACGAACCGGCCGGGGTTCTCCGACTGCGCCGACCGCACCAGACCCCATACGCCGCCCGCCGCCACGTCCCGCACGTCCTCGTGCGGCTCGACCGCCACCGCGCCCCGCGTCACCACCACCAGCCGCGAGCCCGCGAACCGGTCCGCCGCCAACCACTCCCGCACCACACCCAAGACCTCGCTGGCCACCGCGTGCGCGGCCTCGGCGGCGGGTTCACCCTGCGAAACACACTCGACGAGCACCGTCTCCGGGGTCGCACCGCTGTCCACCAGCGCCGCCAGGTCCCGGTACCGGTCGGCCTCGACGCCCGGTACCGACTCCCCCAGCACCGCCCAGTCGGACAGGCCGGCCGCCGAGGGCGCAACCGCTTCGACCCAGTCCACCCCGAAGAACGAACTGCCGACCCGGGCCGCCTTGCCCAGCTGGTCTCCGGAAACCGGCCGCAGCACCAGCGACTCCACCGCGGCGACCGGCGCGCCGGTGTCATCGGCGAGGTGGAGGGACACCTCGTCCGAGCCGGTGGGAGAAAACCTCACGCGCAGTGCCGAAGCACCCGTGGCGAACACGGTGACGCCGGTCCAGGTGAACGGCAACCGCGTCCGGTCCGCCTGGTCGGTGGTGAAGCCGACCGCGTGCAGCGCGGCGTCCAGCAAAGCCGGGTGCAACCCGAAATCCGCGGCTTCGGTCGCATCGGGCAGGGCGACCTCCGCGAACACCGTGCCGCCCTTCTCCCAGGCCGCGGTCAGCCCCTGGAAGGCCGGACCGTAGGCCAGTCCCCCGGCTGCCAGCCGGGGATAGAGATCCTCGACCGGCAGTGCGGAAGCGCCTTGCGGTGGCCACTCGGCCAGGTCGAACTCCGGTGCCCGCCCGCCGGGCGAAACCACACCGGTGGCGTGCCGGGTCCATGGCCGGTCCGCCGCGTCCGATGCCGCCGGGTCGTCCGGCCGGGCGTAGACGTCCAGCGGCCGGGCCCCGGCGTCATCGGGCTCGCCGACCTTGACCTGGACCTGGACCCCACCCCGGTCGGGCAGCACCAGGGGAACCCGCAGGGTCAGCTCGTCCAGCACCCCGCAACCGAGCTCGACGCCGGCCCGCGCCGCCAACTCGACGAAACCGGTGCCGGGGAACAACACCGACCCCAGCACCACGTGATCGGCCAGCCACCGCTGGGTTTCCACCGACAACCTGCCGGTCAACACCACGCCAGCCGAATCCGGCGACGGCACGGCCGCCCCCAGCAACGGGTGCTCGGCCGGTACCAGGCCCACGCTGCGGGCGTCGGCCTTCGCCCCCGGCATCAGCCAGTACCGCTGCCGTTGGAACGCATACGTCGGCAGGTCCACCCGGCACGCACCGGTACCCGCGAAGAACGCGGTCCAGTCCACTGCCCTCCCGTGGGCGAACAACCGGCCGATGGCGTCGACCAGCGCACGCGATTCACCGCGGTCGTTGCGCAGCACGGGGACCAGTACCGCGTCGGCGGTGATCGAGTCGCCGATCATCGCGGTCAGCACACTGCCGGGCCCGATCTCCACGAACCGGGTCACGCCCTGCGCCGCCAGCGCGCGGACACCGGCGCAGAACTGGACCGCTTCCCGCACGTGCCGCACCCAGTAATCGGCCGAGAACTCCGCGATCAGTTCGCCAGAGACGTTGGACACCACCGGCATCCGGGGTTTGCCGTGCTCGATCCCCTCCGCCACCCGCCGGAAGTCCTCGAGCATGTCGTCCATCCGGTGCGAATGGAACGCATGGCTCACCCGCAGCCGCTTGACCCGCCGCCCCCTGGCTTCCCAGTGCCCCGCGACTTCCAGCACCCGGTCCTCGTCACCGGACACCACCACCGAGCCGGGCGCGTTGACCGCCGCGACGTTCGCCCGCCCGTGCCCACCGGACAGCAACGGCGCGACTTCGGCCACGCCGGCCTGGATGGCCACCATCGCTCCGCCCGCAGGCAATGCCTGCATCAACCGGCCCCGCGCGGCCACCAACCGGCCCGCATCGCCCAGCGACAGCACACCGGCCACGTGCGCCGCCGTGAGTTCCCCGATCGAATGACCGCCGACGAACTCCGGCGTCACCCCCCACGACTCCAGCAACCGGAACAGCGCGACCTCGACCGCGAACAACCCGGCCTGGGTCCACACCGTCTGGTTCAGCAGATCCGCATCCGCCGATCCGGCGGCGGCGAACACCATGTCCCGTACCGGACGGTCCAGGTGCTTGTCGAGTTCACCGCACACCTCGTCGAAAGCCCGCGCGAACTCGGGGAACCGGTCGTGCAGTTCCCGGCCCATGCCCGGACGCTGCGAGCCCTGACCGGCGAACAAGAACGCCGTCTTCCCCCCGTCCTGCGCGCCTTCTCCGGATCCGCCGTCCGCCACCGCGCCCAAGCCCGACAGCAACTCCGCTCTGTCCGCACCCACGACGACGGCCCGGTGCGCCAACCCGGCGCGACCGGTGGCCAGCGAGTACGCCACGTCCACCGGGGAGAGCGCAGGCTCGGCTTCCACCAGGGAGAGCAAGCTGTCGGCCTGTGCCCGCAACGCCTCCGGCGTCCCGGCCGACAGCACCCACGGAACCACGTCCAGCGAGCGACCCGGTGCCTCCTCGGCAGCCGCCTCCGGTGCTTGCTCCAGGATGACGTGCGCGTTGGTGCCGCTGATGCCGAACGAGGACACCCCAGCCCGAAGCGGACGTGACACCTGCGGCCACGGCCTCGCTTCGGTGAGCAACTCCACCGCCCCCGCCGACCAATCCACGTGCGACGACGGCGCATCGATGTGCAGGCTCTTGGGCAACACCCCATGCCGCATCGCCTGCACCATCTTGATCACCCCAGCGACCCCAGCGGCAGCCTGCGTGTGCCCGAGGTTCGACTTCACCGACCCCAACCACAACGGACGATCCGCAGGCCGATCCTGCCCATAGGCCGCCAGCAACGCCTGCGCCTCGATCGGGTCCCCGAGAGTCGTCCCGGTGCCGTGCGCCTCCACCGCATCGACTTCATCGGCCGACACCCCGGCATTGGCCAACGCCTGACGAATCACCCGCTGCTGCGACGGACCATTCGGCGCCGTCAAACCGTTCGACGCACCGTCCTGGTTCACCGCGCTCCCCCGCACCACCGCCAACACCTGATGACCGTTGCGCTGCGCATCCGACAACCGCTCGACCAACAGCAAGCCGACACCCTCGGAGAACCCAGCTCCGTCAGCCGCATCGGCGAACGACTTGCACCGCCCGTCCGCCGCCAAACCGCGTTGACGGGAGAAGTCCGCGAAAACCCCGGGGTTGGACAGCACGGTCACCCCACCGGCCAACGCCAGCGAGCACTCCCCCGACCGCAACGACTGCACCGCCAGGTGCAACGCCACCAACGACGACGAACACGCCGTATCCACCGTCACCGCAGGACCCTCGAAACCGAACACATACGACACCCGGCCCGACGCCACACTCCCGGCGTTCCCGTTCCCGAGATACGCCTCGACACCCTCCGGCACCACACCGGCATGTGCGCCGTAGTCGTGGTACATCACGCCCGCGAAAACGCCCGTCGCACTGCCGCGCAACGAATGCGGATCAATCCCGGCGCGCTCGAAGGTCTCCCACGCGGTCTCCAGCAACAACCGCTGCTGCGGATCCATCGCCAGCGCCTCACGCGGCGAAATCCCGAAGAACCCCGGATCGAACTCCGCGGCGTCGTACAAGAACCCACCCACCCGGGCGTAGCCGTTGGCGGAATCCGCCACCTCCCACCCTCGATCGGCGGGAAAACCGGAAACCGCGTCACGACCGTCCTTGAGCAGGTCCCAGAACGCCTCCGGCGACACCGCCGTCCCCGGGAAGCGGCAGGCCATGCCCACGATGGCGACCGGTTCGCCCAGCACCGCGCCCGCCGGGGCCGGGGTGGCCTGCCGGGTGCCGGTGCCGAACAGTTCGGCGCGCAGGAACGCGGCGACCGCCGAGGGGGTCGGGTGGTCGAACTGCAGTGTGGTGGGCAGTCGCAGGCCGGTGGCGGCGGCCAGCTGGTTGCGCAGTTCGACGGCGTTGAGCGAGTCGAAGCCGAGCTCGCGGAAAGTGAGGTTCGGCCTGATCGCCGAGTCGGTCCGGTGCCCGAGGATCGCCGCGGACCGGGACCGGACGAGTTCCAGCAGTGCGTGGTCCTGCTCCACCGGGGACACCGCCGAGAGCCGGCCGACGAACTCGGTTTCGTTCGGGGCGAGCTCCGGGGTGGCCTGGGCGATGTGGTGCAGGACGCGGACGGCTTGCGGTACGCGGCTGAACAGGTTGCTGGAACGGGTCGAGACGAAGGCGGGAACGAACCGTGTCCAGTCGACGTCGGTGATGGCGACGGTGGTGTCGCGATGACCGATCGCCTGGGCCAGCCCGGCAAAGGCGAGGTCCGGGTCCATGGACCGCAGCCCGCGGCGGCGCACCGGCTCGGCGGCGGCCTCCCGGGGTCGATCACGCGGGCTCGGTGAGCCCCACATGCCCCAGGCCACCGAGATCGCGGGGTGCCCGCGGTCGCGGCGGTGCCTCGCCAGCGCGTCGAGATAGCTGTTCGCCGCCGCGTAGGCGCCGTGTTCCGCGCTGCCCCACACCCCGGCGATCGAGGAGAACAGCACGAACGCGTCCAGTTCGTGGTCACGCAGGAGGGCGTCCAGGTTGGCGGCTCCGCGGGCCTTGGCCGAGACGACCTCCGCGAACTCCGCGAGGCTGGTCTCGGCCAGCGGGGCCAGCCGCATCACCGACGCGGCGTGCACCACCGCCCGCAGGGTGTCGCCGCCGGCGGCCAGTCCGGACAGCAGCGCTTCCAGCGCGGCGCGGTCGGTCACATCGACCGCGACGACCGTGACCCGGGTACCCAGTTCGGTCAGCTCCGCACGCAGTGCGGGCAGGCCGTCCGCCGCCTCGCCGCGGCGGCTCGTCAGCACCACGTGTTCGGCCCCGTGACCGGCCAGCCACCGCGCCACCAGCGGACCGAGCTCACCCGTCGCGCCGGTGACCAGCACCGTGCCCCGCGGCGCCCACCCCGGCTGCGGGTCTTCGCGGAGCGGGGCGGGTTCGAGGCGGCGGCCGAACAGCGCGGACGGGCGTAGCGCGAGCTCGTCCTCGCCGTCGATGCCGCCGAGCGCATCGCCCAGCCGGGTCCGGGCCCGGTCGTCGAGGGTTTCCGGCAGATCGACCAGCCCGCCCCAGCGGTTGGGGTGTTCCAGAGCGGCGACCCCGCCGAGGCCCCACAGCATGGCCTGGGCGGGATTGGTCACCGGGTCGGACTCCGCCACCGAGACCGCGCCGCCGGTCGCCACCCAGATCCGTGCCGGTGCGTCGAGCACCGCCTCCGCCTGCAGCAGCGCGATCGTGCCGGCCAGGCCCACGCTGAGTGCCGGGTGGTCGTGGTGTTCCCGCTCGTCCAGCGCCCACAGGGACAGCACCCCGGCGACCGGTTCCGGCACCTGCTCGAGCAGCACGGCCAGCGCCTCGCGGTGGGTGTCGGCCTCGGTGACCTCGACGACGCGGGGGTGCGCGCCGCGCTCGGTCAGCGCTCGCACGCACCCGGCCACCCGGGGATCGCCCGCCTGCCCTCGCGGTACGAGCACGAGCCACACCCCGGTCGGACGGGCGACGGGGCGGGTGGTGACCTCCTGCCAGCCGACCCGGTACCGCGAGGAATCCAGCGCGGACAGCTCCTGGTTCCGGTGCCGCCACGACGACAACGCCGGCAACGCCTCGCTCAGCGGCACACCGGCGTCCACCCCCAGGACCGAGGGCAGCTCACCGCGATCCACCGCGTCCCAGAACTCGGCCTCGAACGGCTGCCGGTCCGGCCCCGCCTTCGGTGCCGCCGGGGCCGGCCAGTACCGCCCGCGTTGGAACGCATACGTGGGCAGCTCGACGCGCCGGGCTTCCGGCAGGACGGCGGTCCAGTCGATCCGGACACCGCTGACGTGCGCGGCGGCGACCGAGGACAGCAGGCGCTGGTTGTCCCCTTCACCCAGGCGAAGGGTGTGCACCGCCGCGACCGGCTTGTCGTGATCGTCGGCGATCTCCTCGACCGGAACCGCCAGCATGGGGTGCGGGCTGGGTTCGACGAACACGTCGAACCCCCGGTCCAGCAGGGTACGCACGGCCTGGTCGAAACGCACGGTCTGGCGCAGGTTCCGATACCAGTACTCGGCGTCCAGTTCACGGGTGTCCAGGACGCCGCCGGTCACGGTCGAGCAGAACAGCGTCTGCGAGCTCCGGGGACGCAACCCCTCGACCGCGGCGCGCAGTTCGTCGCGAACCGACTCGATCTGGGGTGAGTGCGAGGCGAAATCGGACTGGATCCGGGCCGCCGGCACACCGGCCCCGGCCAACCGCTGCGCCAACCGGCCGATCGCCTCCGGATCGCCCGCGACGGTCACCGCGCGCGGGCCGTTCACCCCGGCGACAGCCAGCCCGCCGCCCGCTTCCGCCAGCCACCCCTCGACCTCGGCCACCGGGCGGGACACCGACAGCATCGCCCCCCGGCCGGACAGCCTCGCCGCGATGATCCGGCTGCGCGAGGCCACCAACCGCGCCGCGTCCGCCAGGGACAACCCCCCGGCGACGTGCGCCGCGGCGATCTCACCCTGCGAGTGGCCGACCACGGCCGCGGGCACCACGCCCAACGACCGCCACACCGCCGCCAGCGACACCATCATCGTGAACAGCGCGGGCTGCACCACATCCACCCGCCTCAGCGAGGCCGCACCACGACGCCCCCGCACCACGTCCACGAGCGACCAGTCCAGATGGGGCTCGAACGCTTCCGCGCACGCCGCCACCGACTCCGCGAACACCGGCGACGAGTCCCACAGGCTCGCGCCCATCCCACGCCACTGCCCACCGGCGCCGGAGAACACCATGGCGATCCGGCCACGTCCGGCTGCCCCGTCTGGTACCGCACCGCGCACCACACCCGCGTGGGCCCCGCCGGCGGCCACCGCGTCCAGTCCGGCCAGCAGTTCCGCACCGCTGCCGACGACCACCGCCCGGTGCTCGAACACCGACCTCGCGGTGGCCAGCGAACGCGCCACGTCCGCCGCGGCCAGTTCCGGTCGTTCGCGGACGTGTTCGGCCAATGCCGCCGCCTGCGCACGCAACGCCCCCTCGGACCGCCCGGAAATCAGCCACGGCACCGGACCGGCTTCGGCCGAGGGGTCAGCTGCGGCCGCATCGGGTGGCTGCGGCGGTTCGGCGAGAACGACGTGGCAGTTGGTGCCGCCCATCCCGAAAGCGCTCACCCCGGCCAGCAACGGCCGGTCCGCGCTCGGCCACTCGCCCGGTTCCCGCTGGACGCGCAGGTTCATTTCGTGCAGTGGAATACGCGGATTGGGGGTTTCGTAGTTGAGGCTCGCCGGTATCCTGCGGTGCTTGATGGCGAGCACGGTCTTGAGCAGACCCGCGATTCCCGCGGCGGCGGCGAGGTGCCCGATGTTGGTCTTCACCGAGCCGACCAGCAGTGGGGCGCCGGCCGCCCGACCGAGTCCGGCCACCTCCTGGAGCGCGGCCGCCTCGACCGGGTCCCCGGCCCTGGTTCCGGTGCCGTGCAGCTCGACGTACTGCACGTCCGAAGGGTCCACGCCGGCCCTCCGGTACGCCATCCGCAGGTTTTCCGCCTGGGCTGCGGGATTCGGCACCGTCAGGTCGTCGCCCGCACCGTCGTTGTTCACCGCGCTGCCGCGGATCACGCAGTAGACCCGGTCTCCGTCGGCGATCGCGCGGGACAGCGGTTTGAGCACGACCGCACCGCCACCCTCACCCAGCACGGTGCCGTTCGCCCTGGCGTCGAAGGTGAAGCACCGGTCGTCCGGGGAGAGGGCACCGAGCTTGTCGAGCGCGACGCGGTAGTCCGGGGTGACCGCCAGGTTCACCCCGCCCGCGATGGCCAGCGTGATTTCCCCACGACGCAGGCTCTCGCTCGCCAGGTGCACCGCGACCAGCGAGGAAGACTGCGCCGAGTCCACGGTGAGGCTGGGACCGTGCAGGCCCAGCGTGTACGAGACGCGGTTGGAGATGATGCCGCGGTTGGTTCCGGTGGCGGTGTGCGCGGCGACGTCAGCCGCACCGTTCCGAAAGAGCAGCTTCTCGTAATCCCCGGAACTCGCACCCGTGAACACCCCGGTCTGACTCCCGCGGAGGGTGGCGGGCACGACACCGGCGTCCTCGAGCGCCTCCCAGCTCAGCTCGAGCATCAACCGTTGCTGCGGATCCATCGCCACGGCTTCCCCCGGCGATATACCGAAGAAACCCGGGTCGAAGCGATCGATCCCGTCCAGGAAACCGCCCTTGCCGAGTCGGGGGCTCCCCGCCCCGGACGGATCTCCGGCGTACCAGGCGTCGGCGCCCCATCGATCGACCGGGGGTTCCGCGATGCTGTCCAGCCCCTGCTCCAGCAGGCGCCAGAACGCCGCCGGGCCGGGGGCCTTCGGCATACGGCACGCGATGCCGACCACAGCGACCTCATCGTCCTGCGCGAAACTCCCTGCACGATCCAGATCAGCCACGACAGCACAACCTCTACAATCCGTGCCTGGTCGACACATCGCGGTGCCGCCGTGACCGGACAGCACAACGGCCGCATGACAGCTTTACCGAATTTGTCAACAACGAGTCCGAACGCCGCACCGCGACGAGCGCTTTCCGGCCAACCCGGAAATCCGAAAAGGGATCGAGTTCCACGTTGCCGCCCGAGAACCACCGTCCCCAGGGCCGGCACCACGGGGGAGCTTACGGCTCAGCATGTCACCCGTAAAGCACCACGACCGGGCATGAATCACCGGGTGCAGTTGAGCGTTCTGGCAGTTCCGGGTGAATGAATCGCGCGACAAGAAATATTACTCAGCATATTGCGATTAATCCAACGACCGGAACGGGGTCACGGCAGCCAGGCGGTCCGGGACGAGCGCGGGGGAGCTGAGCCAGCGCGGCAGCACGCGGCCGGACTCGCGCTGCCGCCGGGACGGGTCGTTGGCCAGTTCGGCCGGGCACAGCGCTCAGCGGCCGGGTCCGCCCGTCCAGCTCCACCCTGTTCAAGTGATCATTTTGCGCGGTTGAACAGCTCCGGATCGCGCCGGGCGCGGGGCGTCCACGCCCGCCAGGCGGGGCGAGTCAGCGGGCCGCAACGCACCGGGGGGCGCCGAAACCGTGCGGCCGCGTTCCGCCGCCTCCTCCGGTTCCGGCCGGCTCACCCCGGGCAGCGAGGCAGTCCGCTCGCGGATGGGCACCGCCTCGTTGTCCACCAGTCCCCCAACACTTCAGGTCCTTCGCCACCGCCGTGCCGACTCGGCTCGGCGAGCAGGTTAGCAATGACGGATTTCACGCCAATAACACCAATGACCGGCTCCGGGTCGTCGTGCCGAGGAGCCGCAGGTAGCTCCGGGCCGCACCGCCCCCGGCGTATTGCCACAATCGGCCCGGCAGGCAATGATTGGCGCGAAGTGGTCGTTGGAACCGGAAACCAACGTGGTTCAGCGATCCTCGCCGGAGCGAGCTGGGGTATCACCCGCCCCGCCGCAGCACGGTCAGCACGCGGAGATCCACACCGTGGTGAGGAGACCCAATGGCACCCCCGTTCGGAACCGGGTTGCTGCGCAAGCCGGACACGACGTTGCCGTACCGGCTGGCGCGCTCGGCGCGCACCGTGCAGGACGCGCTGATCCCGACCCCGCAGCTGCGCGACTGGATCGCCGAGCGCAACGCCGCGCAGTTGCACCACGTCGAGCGGATCCCGTTCGCCGACCTGCACAAGTGGCAGTTCGACGACACCACCGGAAACCTCACCCACGACAGCGGCAAGTTCTTCAGCGTGCAGGGACTGCGGGTGCGCAGCGACTACGGGCCGGTACCGTCCTGGACGCAGCCGATCCTCAACCAGCCCGAGATCGGCATCCTGGGCATCCTGGCCCGGGAAATCGACGACGTGCTGCACTTCCTGGTTCAAGCCAAGACCGAACCGGGCAACGTCAACGGCGTGCAGCTCTCCCCCACCGTGCAGGCGACCCGCAGCAACTACACCCGGGTGCACCAGGGCGATCCGGTGCCGTACCTGGACCACTTCCGCCACGTCGGGGCCCGGCACGTGCTCTGTGACGTGCTGCAATCCGAGCAGGGTTCCTGGTTCTACCGCAAGCGGAACCGGAACATGGTGGTGGAGGTGCGTGAACCGGTCCCCGAGCACGAGGACTTCCGCTGGGTCACCCTGGGACAGCTGCACGAGCTGCTGGTCGAAGACAACCTGGTGAACATGGACGCACGCACGGTGCTGTCCTGCCTCCCCGGCGGCTTCGAGGGGTCCGCTTCGGACGATTCGGAGCTGGCCGCCGCACTGGCCCGGTCCTGCGATCCGCTCCCCGGGAGCTTGCACACCACCTTGGAGGTGCGCAGCTGGATCGTCGCGCAGCAGTCCGAGCACTTGGTGCACGCTGAACTGATGCCGCTCAACGAGGTGCACCGGTGGCGGTGCGCGCCGGAGGAAATCCATCAGGAGCAGCACAACTTCTTCAGCATCATCGCCGTCGACGTGCGCAGCAACAGCCGCGAGGTCGGCCGCTGGACCCAGCCGCTGCTGCGGCCGCACGGCACCGGCATAGTCGCGCTGCTGGTGAAGCGGGTCGACGGCGTGCTTCACGCGCTGATCAATGCACGGGTCGAACCGGGGTACTTCGACATCGTGGAACTCGCGCCGACGGTGCAGTGCACCCCGGAGAACTACGAACGCCTGGAGGTGGACTACCGCCCGCCGTTCCTGGACGTGGTGCTCAACCGCGCACCGGAGCAGGTGCTGTTCGACACCGAGCTCTCCGAGGAAGGCGGCCGGTTCTACCAGGCCCGCAACCGGTACCAGATCATCGAGGTCGCACCGGACGCGCTGGACACCGACCTGCCGGGCTACCGGTGGCTGGCCTTGTACCAGCTCATCGAACTCCTCCAGTACCGCAACTACGTCAACGTGCAGGCCAGGAGCCTGATCGCCTGCCTGCGGGGGTTGTCATGAGCCCGGTGCGCTCCGGTGCCGCACGCGCTTCCCGATGAGTGGACGCGGCGGTCTCCGTGCAGTACAAAGAAGAGCTGGGTGCCGACGAAGGGCCCCCAGCGAGAAGGCGCGAATCGCACCAGCCACACCCCGGCGAAGCCCGGCTCGTGCGCCCTGCCAGGACGGGAACCGGATGGAGATCATAGGCAACGGCTTCCTGGCGCGGCACCTGGCTGCGCCCTTCCACGACACGCACCCGGAGGTCACGGTGATCGCCGCCGGGGTGTCCAGCGCCACCAGCACGGACCTCGCCGCCTTCGACCGGGAGAGCGAACTGGTCACCGAGGTGCTGCGCCGCTGCCGTCTCACGAGGCGCACGGTGGTGTTCCTCTCCACCGCCTCAGCCGGCATCTACGGTGCGGAGGACTCGCCGGGGACCGAGGACGGGCCGGTGTTCCCGCCCACCGCCTACGGACGGCACAAGCTGGCGCTGGAACGGGTGTGCGCGCTCTCCGGAACGCCGCACCTGATCATCCGGCTGGCCCACGTCATCGGTCCCGGGCAGCAGCCGAACCAGCTGCTGCCCGCGCTCACCCGCAGCGTCCTCTCCGGGGTGGTCACGGTGCAGCCCGGCGTGTACCGGGATCTGCTGGACGTGCGGCACGTCGCGCCCACGCTGGACGCATTGCTACGGCGGGGTGTGTGCGACGAAGTGGTGAACATCGCCTCGGGGGCGCCGATCCTGGTGCAGGACATCGTCGACGCGCTGGAGGCCAAGCTGGGCATCCGGGCGGAGCGGCGCGTCGTCGCGGGCCAGCCGGGGCGGACCGTGGTCAGCACGGAGAAGCTGCGCCGGCTGGTGCCGGAGTTCGCCGCGCACGACTTCGGCCCCGGCTACCTGGACGAGCTGCTGGACCGCTACTTGAGCTCGTTCGTGCAGGACGCCCGCGCGCTCAACGTCTGACCCCCTGAGCTGCTTCAACCCACCAGATCCCGCAGTTCACCGACCACATCGGACGGTGGTTGCAGCGCGTTGGCCGACTCCGCGAGCTCGCGAGCCGACGTGGTGAACGACGACTCGCCGAGCAGCCTGCTCAACGCCGACTTGATCCGGTCGGCATCGGCCTCGTGGTTGGGGATCTCCAGACCCGACCCGGAATCGGCGATCCGGCTCGCCACGGTCGACTGGTCGAAGCCGCAGGGCAGCAGGAGCTGCGGAACACCGGAGACCACCGAGGTCATCGTCACCCCGCCGCCGCCGTAGTGCACCACCGCGTCACAGCCGTGGAGCACCAGGCTCAACGGCAGGTTTTCGCCCACGTGCACGGTGTCCGGCAGCGGGCCGGCCTCGGCGGCATCGCTGGGGGTGGCCAACAGCAGCACCTCGGCTCCCAGTGCGGTCGCCGCCGCCACGACCTGGGACATCTTGTTCACCGAGGGACCGAAGATCTGCGAGGCCGAACGGCCCCACACCACGCACACACGCGGGCGGTCACTGCGCTCGGGCAGGTCCAGCGGCACCGCGCCCGGGCCGTTGTAGGGGATGAACCGGCTCGGGATCCGCTTCGCCTCGCTGAGCGGGCGGATGGCTTCCGGACACGGGTCCAGCACGTAGTCGACGCTGTCGGAGCTCATGTCGCCGAGGCCATAGCGCTCGAAGGCCCCGCTGAAGTCCAGCGTCGGCTTTTCGGGTTTCCCCGGGTCCCCGTTGATCGGGTTGTACTGGTCTCCCGTGCTCCACGGTCCCCACAGCTGCAGCACGTCCGGCACGCCGGTGACCTTCGCGGCGAGCGCCCCTTCCAGGCTCGCGATGTCGTGCACCACCAGGTCCGGCTTCCACGAGCGCGCATACGCCACGGCGGCATCGGTGTTGTGGGTGGCGTTTTCCAGCATCTTGGGCGAGAAATCCTCGTACCAGGCGGCGAAGTCGAACGCCTCGAAGTCCACCGGTTCCGCGGTGTCCGGGTGCAGCGGCGGAACCGGGTAGGGCCAGGCGCCGTGCATCGCCAGGAGCAGGTTGACCAGCCGCGCGCCGCGCATCAGTTCCGTGGAGACCAGCACCGGCACCGGCGTCATCCCCGCCCGGGTCAGGTGCTCCACATCGGTCCCGCTGCACAGCACCTGCACTTCGTGCCCGGCCGCGCGCAGCGCCCAGCCGAGCGGGACCATCGGGAAGTAGTGCCCCGGCCACGAGGACACCACGAACAACACGCGCATGCGCTTTCTCCTTTTCGTGTGATGCCGCGGATCCCGGTGGTCGACACCGCGGCGGGCTCGGACTTCACCGTTCAACCGCTTACCATGAACACTTGTACGGCATGGGGCAGAAGCGCCCACTGCGGAACCGGAAGCGCCGAAACGGCGGGCAGGTGCTGCGTCGCCGGAAAACGCTGTGGTCGTCGATCGCTTCCAGTGGGTCATCGATTCGTTCGGTGTCGCGGAATTGCTCGACCGCCTTCCGGCAGGCCGGGATGGAGTGGCCGTCGAGGCGCATCACGGCCAGTTTCCCGATGGGGGCGCTCGGCAGCGTGTCTTCGAACCAGCCCGGCAGGAACCGCACCTGCTCGTCGAGGGGGTCGGAGCGCGTGAAGTTCTCCCTGACGGTCTCCGCCGAGACGCCGAGGACCTCGTTCTGCTGGTGCAGGACCAGCTCCCGGTCCATCGGTGCCCGTCCTCGCCGGTCCGGGATGCCCTGGAAGGAGTCAGCCACCCAGACCCGGCGATCGGTGATGCCGTGCGCCTTCAGGAATCCCTGGCGAAGATGCGGGCACCACCGCGCCAGACGCCGGTCTCGATGGAGTCGCCCGGCACGCCGTCCGCGACGACCCGGTCGAGGCGGGAGCGGACGTTCCGCACCCGCTTGAGGCCGACCACGGTGGGCGCCTCGCTGGGCCGGTCCACCCCGGTTTCCCGGTGCTCGCGGGTGAAGTGCTCGTTGGGAACCCAGGTGTTCGGTATCGGGTCGTCGCCGTAGCTCATGCTGGTGACCACCTGCTCCAGGAGGTCGAGGTACGACCGCTCGGTTCCATCTTCGGCCCCTTCTTCCGACGGCTTGACCGCGTGGTGTGCACGGCCGCGAGACCCGGTGCCCGCATGGCAACGATCGAGAACTGGGTGGCGTGGGTGCACGATACCTTCGGTGCCCAGGTGTGGGAACGCCCGATCAGGCCGCCTTTACGCCTGCGGCCCGGTGTGTAGGCTCCACTCGGGAATGGTGGGCCCTGACCCTTCCGGCACCGGGGCCGGTGAATTCAGCGGTTCGGCGGCCTACTGGGAGGCGCCCCGCAGGTGAGCGCCGCTACCCGACCGAACGGGAGACCGCGAAGATGACCGCATGGCCCGATCAACCACCGCAGGTGAAGCTCGGTCGGTCCGCGCTGCGCACCGGCAAGCTCTGGCTGGGCACGGTGAACTTCAGCGGGCGCGTGGCGGACGCCGACGCGATGCGCCTGCTGGACCACGGCCGCGACCGGGGGATCAACTGCGTCGACACCGCCGACATCTACGGCTGGCGGATCCACAAGGGACACACCGAGGAACTCGTCGGGGCCTGGCTGGCGCAGGGCGGCGGGCGGCGCGAGGACACCGTGATCGCCACGAAGGTCGGTGAGCCGATGAGCGACCGGCCCAACGACCGCGGCCTGTCCGCCCGGCACATAGTCACAGCCTGCGAAGCATCGCTGCGCCGGCTGAAGGTCGACTGCATCGACCTCTACCAGATGCACCACATCGACCGCGCGGCCCCGTGGGACGAGGTGTGGCAGGCCATGGACCTGCTGATCTCCAGTGGGAAGGTGTGCTACGTCGGCTGTTCCAACTTCGCCGGCTGGCACCTCGCCGCCTGCCAGGAGCACGCGCTGCGCCGGAACGCGCTGGGCCTGGTTTCGCTGCAGTGCCTGTACAACCTGGCGGTCCGGCACGCCGAACTCGAGGTGCTGCCCGCCGCGCAGGCCTACGGAGCCGCGGTACTGGCGTGGTCGCCGCTGCACGGCGGCCTCCTCAGCGGCGTGCTGGAGAAGATCGAGGCCGGCACCGCGGTGAAGTCGGCGCAGGGCAGGGCGCAGAGATCGCTTCCCAGCCTGCGGTCCTCCGTCGAAGCGTACGAGGTGTTCTGCCGGAAGGTCGGCATGCCGCCCGCGGAGGTCGGCCTGTCCTGGGTGCTTTCCCGGCCGGGCATCAGCGGAGCCGTCATCGGGCCGCGCACCCCGGACCACGTCGACTCGGCGCTGCGAGCGGCCGCGACCGTGCTCGGCGAGGGGGAACTGGCCGAGCTCGACGCGATCTTCCCGCCGGTGGGCCGCGGCGGCCCGGCGCCCGAAGCCTGGTCGGGCTGACCCGGCGCCGCCGGCTGCTCAGACCACTTCGAGATCCGGCAGTGGGAAGACCAGCCTGCCACCGCCTGCCAGGAACTCGCGTTCCCGTTCGACGAACCCGTCCCGGTAGATCCACGGCAGCACCAGGAGCTGGTCGGGACGGCGCGAGCGCGCCTCCTCCTCCGAGACGATCGGAATGCCCGTACCGGGGGTGAAGGTCCCGGTCTTCTCCGGGCTGACCTCCCCGATGCAGGGCAGGTGTTCCTCGGTGAGCCCGCAGTACTGCAGGATGACGTTCCCCTTCGTCGACGCACCGTAGCCAAGGGTCAGCCTGCCCTCGGCGGCCGACCGGTCGAGGAACTCGCACAGCTGTTCGCGCTGCCGCCGCGCACGCCGCGCGAATTCCTCGAACGGCTCCGACGAAGCCAGCCCCGCCGCCGCCTCCTTGGCGCGGAACTCCGCCAGCGCGGCTTCGTCCGGGCGGTGCGGACCGGCGTCCTTGGCCAGCACCACGCAGAGGCTGCCACCGTAGACGTCGACGACCTCGGCCGAGATGACCCGCAGCCCGGTCCGCTCGGCCATCCACTCGATCTGGCGCAGCGCGTAGTATTCGAGGTGCTCGTGGCACACGATGTCGTAGGCGCCGCTGCTCAGCATCGACGACAGGTAGCTCATCTCCAGCAGCCAGATGCCGTCATCGGCGAGGATGTCCCGCACCTCCCGCATGAACCGCGTGGGATCCGGCAGGTCGTAGAACATGGCGACCGAGGTGACCACCTTCGCCCGGCGGTCGCCGAGTCGCTGCTCGAACGCCTCACTGGAGAAGAATTCGGCGATCAGCTCGGCCTTGGGCGGGTAGTACTCCCGGAACTTCTCGCCGACCGGGTCGAACCCGACCAGCAGCGGCCCGTCCGGCGGGTAGGCGCGCAGCAGCGTCGAGTCGTTGCTGCCGATGTCGACCACCACGTCCCGCGGTCCGAGTTCCACTATGCCGCGCACCTTCTCCACCTTGCGTGCCAGGTGCCGTACCATGAACGGGCGGATCCCCGACCGGTAGCCGTAGCCGTCGTGGTACATCAGCTCGAGCGGCGGCTCGTGGCGCAGCTGCACCAGTCCGCACCCGATCGGCGAGCAGCGCACGAGTTCGAGCGGGAACGAGGGCACCACCTCGTCCCGGCTGCGCGGGAACACTCCGGTAAGCGCCTGATCACCCAGCTCGAGCACGGAGACGAGTTCGCGGTTCCCGCAGATGCGGCATCCATTGATTTCCACCAGGACTCCAGATTCGTGAGTTGAGCTCAGCGCCCTCGATAGCACTCGGTCAGTCGTTCCACGGCCGGGACGACCTCCGCGGCGGTCAGCTTGCCGGAGTCCGCGACGTGGCCGCCTGCCCCTCGCTCGTGCGCCAGCGCCGCGAGCGTCCCGGATCCGCCCGCCGAGCACACCGGTACACCGCACTCGAACTCCTTCGACGTCGAACGAATTGTTCGTCCACAACGCACTGGTCAGGGAAGAGCCGACGGGTTACCAGGGTATTGCAAGAATACGCGGTACAGAAGAACGCGGAAGCCGCTGCGCCACGGACTGGACGGGCGGGCCAGCAGCGTGCGGCCTCGACGTTGGCGTAGTGGCTGTGCTTGTCCAAGCCGTATTCGAAGTGCAAGAATTTTCGTGGCCGAGCTGTATTCCAGCGTCGCGGGTGACCAACGCGCTGGACTCGATCCGATGTGCCGCAGAACCGGCCGGAAGAGTGGAGAGGATTCCCTCCCAGATGTCAAGAACTTCCGGAAGCAGCCCCTGGATCCGGCGTTTCCACCCGGCTCCGGACGCGCCCGCGCGCCTGGTCTGCTTCCCCCACGCCGGCGGTTCGGCCAGCTTCTACTTCCCGGTGTCGCAGGCGCTGTCGGGCAGCCTGGACGTGCTGAACCTCCAGTACCCCGGCCGCCAGGACCGGCGACACGAACCCCTGGTCGACGACCTCGCCGAACTGGCCGACGAGGTGACCGGCGTCCTGCGCCCCTGGCTGGACCGCCCGGTGGCCTTCTTCGGGCACAGCATGGGCGCGATCCTCGCCTTCGAGGTGGCCCTGCGCCTGGAACGCGGATCCGGCCCCCGCCCGGTGCGCCTGTTCGCCTCCGGTCGGCGCGCGCCGTCGACCCACCGGGACGAAACCGTGCACCAGCGTGACGACGAAGGCGTACTCGCCGAGATGAAGCTGATGAGCGGGACCGACGCCCGCCTCCTCGGCGACGACGAGATCCTCCGGATGATCATGCCGGCCATCCGGGGCGACTACCGGGCGATCGAGACCTACCGGGCCCAGCCGGATTCGGTGGTGCACTGCCCGATCGACGTGCTGGTGGGCGACGACGATCCGAAGACCACGGTGGACGAGGCACGGGCCTGGCGGGAACACACGACCGGCGGCTTCGACCTCCGGGTGTTCACCGGCGGCCACTTCTTCCTGGCCCACCACCAGCAGGAGATCAACGCGCTCATCCGGGACCGGGTGGCGGGCGGCTAGACGGCGGTGTGCAACCGCGGGAATCCAGCGGTTGCACACCGCTTCCACTGGACGTCCGGATTATACCCGGCCCATCTCCTCGTCGGCAGCTGATTGTCGGAAAATCACGACCTCGTGGACTTCACCCGCAGGTCGGTGCGTTTGTTCTAGAGTTCCCCTAACCAAACCCTTGGGGAGCATCGGTGATTCACCCACCTTTCGAGTTCGGCGTGCTGGGGCCACTGGAGTTGCGTGCCCAGGGTGCGCCGGTGCCGGTCAACGCGCCGAAGCAGCGGGTCGTGCTCGCGGCGCTGCTGCTGCTGCGCACGAACCGGGTCGTGACCCTCGGCGAACTCACCGAAGTGGTGTGGGACGGTGGCGCACCCGCCCAGCCGACGACCGCGCTGCGCGTCTACATCATGCGGCTGCGCCGCCTGCTCGGGTGTCCCGAGATCATCCGGACCACGCCGACCGGCTACCTGCTGGAGGTCCCGGACCAGGCGCTCGACCTGCACCGCTTCCGCGATCTCACCGGCCGCGCCGGGCGGGAAGCGGCGTCCGGTGAACTCGAACGCGCCGTCCGGCTGTGGGACGAGGCCCTGGCGCTGTGGCGGGCCGAGCCCCTGCTGGACGTGCCCTCGGATGCCCTGCGCCGGTCGGAAACCCCGCAACTGGTGGAGATCCGGCTCCGAGCCGAGCGTGAGCGGATCGACGCGAAACTGCGCTTGGGCGAGCACCACGAGGTGATCAGCCATCTCCGCACGCTGACCACCGAATACCCGTTGCGCGAGCAGTTCTGGCACCAGCTCATGCTCGCCCTGCACCGCGCCAACCGGCAGGCGGAGGCGCTCTCCGCGTACCGCACGATCGCCGACGCGCTCGCCGACAAGCTGGGGGTCGAGCCGGGCCGGGAGCTGCAGGAGCTGTTCCACGCCATCCTCAACGGCGATCCGGACCTCACGGCGCCGTCGGCGGCGGTGGTCATCCCGAGCCCCCGGCGTCCCGAACCGGCCCCGGCGGTGTCCCAGCTGCCCCCCGCCCTCGGCCGCTTCGTCGGGCGATCCGCCGAAACCTCGCAGCTCACCACACTGCTGGAGACCAGCGGGAACGGGGCGGTGCCGGTGGTCACCGTGTCCGGCCCGCCCGGCGTCGGCAAGACCGCGCTGGCCGTGCGGGTGGCGCACAAGCTGCGTTCCCGCTTTCCGGACGGCCAGCTCTACGTCGATCTGCGCGGCTACTCGGCCAAACCGGCGCTCGCGGCCACCACCGTGCTCGCCCGCCTGCTGCGCGCGCTCGGCCTGCCCGCCGAACAGGTCCCGGTGGCGGAAGAGGAGCAGATCGCCGCATACCGCGCAGCGATCGCCGGCAAGCGCGTGCTGGTCACCCTGGACAACGCCGCGTCGGCCGGCCAGGTCCGGCCGTTGCTCCCGGGCGCGCCGGGATGCGCCGTGCTGATCACCAGCCGGCGCGAGCTGCGCCCCCTCGTCGCACTGGACGGCGCGCGTCTGCTCCGGCTCGACCCGCTCGAGCCGGCGGCTTCGGTGTCCCTGCTCGGCACGCTGCTCGGCGAGCGGACCATCCGGGACCAGCCGGAAGCCGCCGCCCAGCTGGCCGATCTCTGCGGTCACCTGCCGCTGGCGCTGCGGATCGCGGGCGGCAACCTGGTGGGCCGGCCCCGGCCCGACCTCAGCGCCTACAACCGGTCCTTCGCGGACGGGTTCCCGGCCGAGGCGCTGACCGTGGACAACGACGAGGACATCGCGGTCCACCAGGCGTTCGACCTTTCCTACGCCGGGCTGGAACCCGATGTCCGGACGGTGTTCCGGCTGCTTTCGCTGGTGCCGGGCGCCGATTTCACCGCCGAGGCCGCCGCCGCCCTCGCCGATTCCACGCTCGCCGACACGGTGCGCCCCCTGGAACAGCTGGCCGAGGCGAGCCTGCTGCAGCGCGTGCCCGGTGGCCGGTACCGGATGCACGACCTGCTCAGGGACTACGCGGCGCGGCGCGGGGAGCCCGGCGACGATCCGGACCTCCGGGCCCGGGCGCAGGCTCGCCTGTACGGCTGGTACCTGCGCACCGCGGAGCGGGCGGTCCGGACGCTCTACCGCGAACTCCCCCTGTTCGCCCGGCCGCGCCCGGCCGCCGCCCCGGGAGCACCGACTTCCCGGGGACGTGCGGACGCGCTGCGCTGGCTCGACGCCGAGCGGGCCAACCTGGTGGCGGTGGTGGAGCACTGCGCCGAGAACGGTCCCGCCGAAGTGGCCTGGCAGCTCACCGAGACGCTGGCCGCCTACCTGAGCCTCACCGGTCACCACACCGACCTGTTGGCCGCGGCGACGGCCGGCCTGCGTGCCGCCCGCCGGGCGGGCGATGCCGCCACCGAGGTCGCCATGCTGCTCCCGCTGATCCGCGAATGCCAGGTGACCGGCGAGCTGGCGGCGGCGCAGCGCTACCTCGACGAAGCGCTGGACGAGGCCAAGGCGAGCACCCCGGGGTGGCCGATGGTGCTGGTCCTGGACGGGAGCGTCCGGCTCGACCTCGGCGAACTGGACGCCGCGCACACGCGGTTCCGCCAGGTCCTCGAGCTGGCCGAGACCCGGCCGCGGGAGCCGACCGTGCGCATGAGCGCGTTGCTGGGGCTGGGTCACGTGCACGTGCTGCGCGGCGAGTTCGCCACCGCGCTGCCGCTCCTGGAGCCCGCGCGGGAACTGGCCGAGCAGACCGGGGCGACGATCCAGCTGGTGGAGACCCTGCTCCTGATCGGGCGCTGCCAGCTGGCACTGGGCGAGCCCGGGCTCGGGTTCGAGTACCTCCGTGAGGCGTCGTACCGGGCGAATGCCTCCGGAACGCGCTACCACCACGCGGAAGGTCTCGGCCTGCTCGCGATCGCGCTGCTGGAGGCCGGCGATTCCGCCGACGCCGCCGCCACCGGCGAACGGGCCCTCGCGTCCGCCGTGCGACTGGGCAATCCGCGCACCACGGCCAACGCCTGGAACGTCCTCGGGACCGTCCGCCGCCGGATGGGTGAGCTCGACGAAGCCGTGCACGCGCACGAGAACGCGCTGGAGCACTCGACCCAGAGCGCGGCGCACCACTACGGCAGGCTCGAAGCGCTCCTCGGGCTCGCCCGGGCACACGCCGAAGCCGCGCGCCACGCGGACGCGTTCGGCCACGCGTCCTCCGCCCTCACCGGCGCCCGCGACAGCGGCTACCGCTACCACGAAGGCGAGGCGAATCGGATCCTCCTGGAGATTCCGTCCGGCGCCGTGCCGCAGCCGCTCCGCTGAGGGTGCGGGACGGACCGCCGTGAGCGGTCGGACCGGTTGGCACCAGCCGGAACACTCGTGATCGGGAACTCAGCTCGGCAGCAACAGGATCGAGTCCGGGGTGGCGAGCCGGAGGACCGTCCGGCAGCTGCGCGCGGCCGCGCCCCCGGGCTGCTGGGCCCAGATCGGGCGCAGGAGGGTCAGCCAGGTGGTCAGCGAGGTGGTCATCAGGCCCGCGAGCCATGAGGGCCGAAACGACCGACAGGTACATCAGTACCTCGTGCATTCGGGGTGCCTTCCTTTCACCGGCTGCGCCGGGCCGGGGTTCACGGGACCGTCCGTTACGGACAGATCAGGACGGGCGGAAGACCCCCGCCATTCTCGCGAATAGGCTAACCGGACGGTTCTCGAGCCACAAGAACACAATGTTCTCCAGTCGGCCTCACCGTCCGGAATAGCCGTCGAAGCGATAGATTGGGCGCATGGCCACTCAGCTCACCATTACCGAAGAACTGCTCGACTACGTCCGGGAAATTTCCGGCTCCGAGGACGAATTGCTGGCCGAACTCCGCACCGAGACCGCCGGGTTGCCCGGCGGAACGGCCATGCAGGTGCTTCCGGAAGAAGCGCGGTTCCTGGCACTGCTGGTGCGGTTGACCGGCGCCACCAGGATCCTCGAAATCGGCACGTTCACCGGGTACAGCACGCTGTCCATGGCCCGCGCGCTCCCCGCAGGCGGGCGGGTGATCACCTGCGACCTCAACCCGAAGTGGGTCAAGTTCGCGAAAACCTACTGGGAACGGGCCGGCGTCGCCGACCGCATCGAACCGCGGCTCGGTGACGCGGGCGCCAGCCTGGACACGCTGGCCGACGAACCGGGCGCGGGTGGTTTCGACCTCGTCTTCATCGACGCGGACAAGGCGAACTACCCGAAGTACTACGAGAAATCCATCGAGCTGGTCAAACCCGGCGGCTTGCTCGTCCTGGACAACACGCTGTTCCTCGGCCGGGTGGTCGATCCGGCTTCCGACGATCCGGACACCAACGGCATCCGCGAGGTCAACCAGCTCATCCGCAAGGACGACCGGGTGGAGATCTGCGTGCTGCCGCTCTCCGACGGCGTCACCCTCGCCCGCCGCAAGGACGCCTGAGAGCGGGGTCGTGAGTGGGCAGACCGGTCAGCACCGGTCGGCACACCCACGCCCCCGCAGGCAGCCCACCGGGCTCACGCCGGGCTGGCCACCCCGGCGCCGAGTTCCGGCGCGATCAGCCGCATGGTGGTGGGCGGGTTGCGCCGGGCGGCTTCCAGGTGGAGCCGCTGGACGCCGTCCACCCCGGCGCCGGTGAGGTCGCCGCGGCACGCGCAGTCCTGGTCGTCGAACCCGGCGAACCGGTAGGCGATCTCCATCATCCGGTTCCGGTCGGTCCGCCGGAAATCGGCGACCAGGTGCGTGTTCGCCCGCGCGGCCTGGTCGGCCAGCCAGTCCAGGAGCACCGCGCCCGCGCCGAAGGACACCACCCGGCACGAGGTGGCGAGCAGCTTCAGGTGCCACGCCCTGGCGAGCTTTTCCACCAGCAGCACGCCGACCGCACCATGCGTGCCGAACCGGTCCTGCAAGGTGGTCACCAGCACCTCGTGCGCCGGATCGGCCAGCAGGCCGCGCAGCGCTTCGTCGGAGTAGTGCACCCCGGTGGCGTTCATCTGGCTGGTCCGCAGCGTGAGTTCCTCGACCCGGCTCAGCTCCACCTCGGTGGCGCGGAAGATCCGCATCTCCAGCTCGAGCGAACGCAGGAACTCCTCGTCCGGTCCGGTGAACTCGGCGCGCTCGGTGTCGCGGCGGAAACCCGCCTGGTACATCTCGCGCCGTTTGGCCGAATCGACCGTCCGCGCACGCGGGGTGAACTCCGGGAGGTCGAGCAGGCCGGTCGCCTGCTCCGCCTCGTAGCACCGCACCTCGGGCAGGTGGAACTCCACCTCGGCCCGCTCGGCGGGCTGGTCGTCGATGAAGGCGATGGTCTTGTGCGCGAAGTTGAGCTTGTCCGCGATGTCGCGCACCGAAGCCGATTTGGGGCCCCAGCCGATCCGGGCGAGCACGAAGTATTCGGCCACCCCCAGCTCCTCCAGGCGCTGCCAGGTCGGTTCGTGGTCGTTCTTGCTCGACACGGCCTGCAGGATGCCGCGCGCGTCCAGTTCGACGATCACCCGGCGGATCTCGTCGGACAGCCGCACTTCGCCGTCCTCGATCAGGGTGCCCTGCCACAGCGTGTTGTCCAGGTCCCAGACCAGGCACTTGACCATCACCGGCTGGGCCGCGGAACTCTTGTCGCTCAACGATCTTCTCCCCGTTTCGCCCCGACGAGCACGTGCTCGGACAGGATCAGCTGGCAGATCTCGTTGCTGCCTTCGATGATTTCCATCAGTTTCGCGTCCCGGTAGGCGCGTGCGACCGGGTGGCTGTCGCGGGCGCCCCGCGACGCCAGCACCTGGACCGCCGAGGCCGCCCCGTCGGCCGCGTGCCGGGAACTGACGTACTTCGCCATGACCGTGGCCACCACCATTTCCGGTGACCGTTCGTCCCAGCGGCGGCTGGCGTGTTCGCACGCGCGGGTCGCGGTCTGCTCGGCCACCAGCAGGTCCGCCACGTGCCGCGCGACGAGCTGGTGCTGCCCCAGCGGTTTCCCGAACTGCTCACGGGCGCCCGCGTGCCGGGTGACCTCGGCCAGGCACGCGCGCAGGATCCCCACGCACCCCCAGGCGACCGAGATGCGGCCGTAGGCCAGCGCGGTGGTGACCAGCATGGCGGTGGACTGGCCGACGCCGCCGAGCAGGTTCCCGGCCGGGAGCCGGACGCCGTCGAGCCGGATGTTCGCGTGCCCGGCGGCCCGGCAGCCCATGGGTTCGGGAACGCGCTCCACCCGCACCCCGGGGGCCGTGGCGGGCACCACGACCGCCGCGGCGCCGCCCTCGTACCGGCCGAACACCACGAGCAGGTCGGCGTAGTCCGCGGCGGTCACCCAGACCTTGTGCCCGTCGACGACCACCGAGTCGCCGTCTGGCCGGATCCGGGTGGCCATCGTGGACAGATCGCTGCCCGCGCCCGGCTCGCTGAACCCGACGGCGGCCAGTTCGCCGCCGGTGAGCCGGGGCAGGAACTCCTTGCGCTGCGCCCGGTCCCCGAGTCGCTGGATCGTCCAGGCGGCCATGCCCTGCGAGGTCATCAGGCTGCGCAGCGAGCTGCACCGGCTGCCCACCGAAGCGGTGAGCTCGCCGCTGTCCGAGTTGCTCAGGCCGAGGCCGCCGTACCGGGCCGGGACCTCGGCGCACAGCGCACCGGCCCCGGCGAGCTCGCGCACCAGGTCCTCGGGGATCACCCCGGCCCGGTCCCACGCGTCGGCCCGGTCGCCGATCAGGTCGTCGGCGAGGGCGATGAGCCCGGGCAGCTGGTCAGCCACGGCCGTCCTCGGCGTCCTCCGCCCGCAGGCGTTCGACCAGGCCCACCATGATCCGCGCGGTGCGGAAGTTGGCCAGTTTCAGGTCGGGGCCGGCGATCTCGAGGTCGAAGGCACCTTCCAGGAACACGACCAGTTCCATCGCGAACATCGAGGACACCGTGCCCGAGTCGAAGAGGTCCACCTCGGGCTCCCAGCGAACCTTGGTGCGCTCCTCGAGGAAGTCGAGGATCTTCTCCTCGATCACCGCGGAGGTGAGTTCGGTGCGCTGTTCCGGCGTCGTGGTCATGACTGTTGGCCCCCGTATTCGTAGAATCCCCGGCCGCTCTTCTGGCCGAGGTGGCCTTCACGGACTTTTTCCAGCAGCAGTTCGTTCGGTTTGCAGCCCTCGTCGCCGGTCCGCTCGTGGAGCACCCGGAGCGAGTCGGCGAGGTTGTCCAGGCCGATCAGGTCCGCGGTGCGCAGCGGGCCGGTGCGGTGGCCGAGGCAGCCCTCGAACAGCGCGTCGACGGTTTCCGGCGGCGCGGTGCCCTCCTGCACGACCCGCACCGCGTCGTTGATCATCGGGTGCAGCACCCGGCTGGTCACGAAGCCCGGGTTGTCCCGGACCACCAGGGCCTTGCGCCCGAGCCGCTCCAGCGCGGACCTGAGGGTCTCCTCCACCGCGGCCCCGGTGCGCCTGCCGCGGATCACCTCCACCATCGGGATCAGGTACGGCGGGTTCATGAAGTGGGTGCCGATGAAGTCCTCGGGCCGGGCCACCGAGTCCGCCAGCTCGTCGACCGGGATCGACGAGGTGTTGGTCACCACCGGGGTCCCGGGGCTGACCAGCGCGGAAACCTTGGCCAGCGCGGCGGCCTTGACGTCGGCCAGCTCGGTCACGGCCTCGATGACCACGGTCGCTTCCGCGCCCCCTTCGGCCGACACCGTCGTGACGAGTTCGCCGTGGGCGGTACCGGCGGGCAGCGTGCCCATGATCTGCGCCAGCTTCAGCTGCCGGCGGATCTTCTCGCGGGCCAGCGCCAGCGTGCCCTCATCGACGTCGACCAGGGTGACCGGCAACCCGAACCCCAGTGCCAGCGTGGTGATGCCCACGCCCATCACACCCGCGCCCAGAATCATCAGCCGGTGGGCTGTCTGGTCCTCCGACACGACACCTCCATCGAAAAAAATCGCCTGTCAGCTTTTGCTCGGGATCCGGAATATCCGTTCTCGGGCAACACCGTTGCCCACCCCGGTTCGCGGAGGGTTCCCGTCGCGGAAACCATTCGCCGGCCACGTGCCCGCGGCTCGACGATACTCAGTCGTGGCCGGGCGGTCGATGAACGCGCTTGTTCGCCCGGCGTCGTGGTGGATTCCCGTTCTCTCAGGCGCTGGCCCGGCCCCGCTCCTCCAGTTCATCGGCGAACCGCTGCCAGGTACCCGCGCAGCGCAGCGCGAGCCTGCGTACCGACTCCACGCCGTGCCCGGGGACCGCATCCATCAGCTGGTCGAACTCGTCCGGCAGGATCGACTGGAAGCTGAGCCACCGCAGCAGCGCTCGCCCGGTTTCGGTCAGCCGCAGGGACGGATCCCTGGCCAGCTTCTGCCACTGCAGCAGCAGGTCGGCCTCGTTGACACCGTCCGCGGCCTTCTTCTCGGGTGGCGCGGGCCGTTGCGCGGGTACGGGGATGTTCGTCGTCCCGGCCGGCCGCAGGCCCGCGGGGATGGGGCTTTCCCCCCGGCTGAGCCGCTGGCGCACGTCCCGCGCGGTGCCGACCGAGATCCCGGCCTCCCGGGCGACTGCCCGCAACGAGGCGTCCGGCCGCGCCGCGATCACCTCGCTGGCACGCAGCCTGCCCACGACGCTGTTCAGCGGGCGGATGCGGCCGTCCAGCCCGACCCTGGCGTTCAACTGTGCATTTCCAGCGGTTGAACCCGTCCTGATCACGCTGACCGTCCGCGCGGCGAGACCGGTCCGCGCCGCGATCGCGCGGTCCGACCAGTGCGGGTAGGACTCGATGACCCGCGCGGCCGCGGCCTCCCGGTCGGCGAGGGAGAGCGGCAAGCCACGGCCGACGTTCGACTCGACGGCGAGCACGAACGCCTCTTCCGGCGTCCCTTCGAAGAACTGGGCCTCGATCTTGTCGAGCTTGCGCCGCTTCGCCGCCCACAGGCGGTGCATCCCGTCGATCACGCGCATCGTCGGGCGGTGCACCAGGATCGGCGGCAGGATCGCATTGGTCTCGGCCAGCGCACGGGTGTGTGCGCAGTCCTCCCCGGCGAGGCGCGGCGAGTCGGCGGGCAACAGCGCGTCGACCGGCACCAGCACCGTACTGCTCCGCCGCTCCGGGTGGTGGAAATCTTCCGGAACCGGGTCGCGGATTTCCGCGGGAGTCGGGAACTCCCGGTGGTCAAGCACGGAGTTCCACCCCCTCCGACGACGCTCCGACCGGTACGCGTGCCGACGTCTCCGCCCCGCACACCAACCGCATACCCCGAAAGGTCATGTGACCACTCCCCAGCGAATTCGGTGTGGCTACAGCACCTGTCAACCCACATTCACCGCAATTTCCGGCGTTCCGGCACCCAGCGGCTTCGCGGTGCGACGACTACGAACGAAAGCTATCAGCAGCCAATTACAGCACACTAACAACCTTGCGCAGCCATCTGCGACCACACCTTCGGCAAGCCCGCGACCTGGCAGCACAGCGGCCGTTCCGACGGGCGACGCGGCCGTCAGCAGCCGCGATTACAGCTGGATAACCGGCCGAGAAGGGGGACGTATTGTCGGGTTTCGGACGCACTTACCAGCAAATGGCAACCCAATGGAACGACCAATTGAGCGAGATTCAAATCACGATCGTCCCGGCGCGGCGCCTGGTTCAGCCGCCGGAGCCCATCGCGCCGATCACCTGGTTCCACCACAGCCGGCCAGCCGGGCGCGCGGTAACCCACTTCGCCGGCGCTGTCCGCTGCTTCCCGCCCGCGGTCCCCGCGGCTTCGGTCACCACCGCCAGTTCCGCGTCGCACCGGTTCCTGCCGAGGTAGACGCTGAACCTCTCGACGAACTCCCGGCACGCGGTTTCCCGCGGAGCGCTCTCGGTCCACTGCCGAGCCACCGCGACGAGGGTCGCCCGCTCGGTTTCCAGCCAGGCGCGGGCCGCCACGCGGTCGACGATCCCGGGAACGGGCACGTCGGCGACCGGGCAGCCGGGCACGGCCCTCGAAGCGTCGGGGTACAGGAGCCCGACCGCCCGGTCCGTGGCGAAGCGGTACCACTCGAACAGGCGCTGCCGATCCCGCTTCCGTTCCGCCACCTCGGACCCCGGCGGCATCGCCGCGTAGTCCGCGAGCAGCCCCTGCACCCGATACCGGTCGTGCGGCCGGCGGTGCACGAGGCTCGCGCCGGCGAGCCGCTCCAGCGCGCAGCCGGCCTCGGCGACCGCCCAGCCCGTGGCCGCGGCGACCGCGTCCACGCTGAAGTCCGCCTCGGGCAGCAGCCCGAGCAGGCGGAACACCCGCTTGGCCGGGGGGCCCAGCGTTCGGTGGGAGTGGTCGAACGCGGCGCGGAGGGTGGCCGCGTCGCCGCCGCCGGCCGACAGCACGCGGACGCGGTTGCCGGTGCGCAACTTCGCCGCGTACGACTCGAGGTCGGATTGCGGCCTGCCCACGAGGTCGCTCGCCGCGATCCGCAGCGCCAGCGGAAGCCGGCCGCAGAGATCGGCCAGTTCGCCGGCGGTCTCCGCCGGAAGCGCCGGGTCGTCGCCGAGCGCGGAGCTCAGCAAACCGGTCGCCGCGCCGCGCGGGAGCACGTCGAGCTGGACCCGGCCCGCGCCGTTCAGCACGGTGAGCCCGCGCAGTTCGTCCCGGCTGGTGACCAGGACCGCGCAACCCGGCCCGCCGGGCAGCAAGGGGTGCACCTGCCCGGTGCCTGCCGCGTTGTCCAGCACGACCAGCACCCGGCGGCCGGCCAGCACCGTGCGGTAGGCGATCACGAGTTCGTCCTCGTCGTCCGGGATCTCGCCGGCCGGAACCCCGAGCGCCCGGAGGAAACCGGTCAGCACGGCGGTGGTGCCCAGCGGCGGGCCGACGGCGTGGCCCCGCAGGTCCACCGACAGCTGACCGTCGGGGTACCTCGCGCGGAGCTCGTGGGCAACCCGGGTGGCGAGCGCGGTCTTACCGACGCCAGGAGGGCCGCACACGGTGACGATCGGCACCGAGAGCCGGTCCGGGGCCGGTTCGAGCAGTTCGCGGATCTGCCCGGCCTCGACTTCGCGGCCGAAGAAACGGGTGACGACCGGCAGCTGGCGGGAGGCGACCGGGAGCGGGGCAGCCACGGGCTGCGGGCTTTCCCCGACCACAGCCCGGTAGACCGCCCGCACCTCGGCACCGGGGTCGACACCCACCTCCTCGGCGAGGCGACGGCGCACTTCGCGGTACGCGGCGAGCGCGTCCCCCTGCCGGTTCGAGCGGTGCAGGGCGAGCATGAGCTGTGCCCAGAACTGCTCGCGCAGCGGGTACTCCTCGGTGAGGCGGCGGAGTTCTCCGATGACTTCGTGGTGCCGCCCGCGCTGCAGGTTGACCTCCACCCGCTCGGCGGCGGCGCGCAAGCGGTCCTCCAGCAGGAGCGGCACCTCGACCTGCTGAAGCGATTCCGACGGCACGTCCGCCAACGCCGGTCCACGCCATTCGGCGAGCGCGCGGTCCAGCAGGTCCGCCGCGCGGTCGAGCTCACCGGCCGCGCGGGCAGCCTTGGCGCGTTCGGCCAGCCCCCGGAAGCGCAGCAGGTCGAGTTCCTCGCTGCCCACTTCGATCAGGTAGCCGCTGGACGTGGTCCGGATCAGCCCCGGCTCGCCGAGCGAGCGCCGCAGCCGCATCACGTAGACCCGCAACGCCGGAACCACCTCGTGGGGTCGCTGTCCACCCCACGCGTGCCGGACGAGAGTTCGGAGCGGGACCTCGCGGTTCGCGCGCAGCAACAGCGACGCCAGCACCACCCGGTGCCTCGCCGAACTGACCGGCACGGCCTGGCCACCCACGCGTGCCTCGAGCGGGCCGAGAACGCCGAAACGCAGGTGAGATTTCCGCATGACCCGCCCCCCGGTCAGGCATCGATGCTGATCGTCTCGCGACGTTACCCGAAGCCGGGTCAACCGAAAACCCGGTTGAGTGGGCTGCCTCCGGCCATCGGTCGCACGCCCGCCCGATGGAATTACACCTTCGGGGTAGTCAAAGAAGTGACTCGTCACGATTGACGGTGTCGATCCCATCCACACTTCCCCGAACCGGTATCGCTATCCGCCGTTCGGTTGGCAGAGAATCACTGAGGGTGTCGGCAGCGGTGTTCCACCCGGCGGCAGTGCCCGGCAGCCGGGAAAGCGATCAGGCTGCACAGAGGTTGCGAAACACCTCCACCGGGTTCAGGAAGCGACGCGCAGGACGAGCTCGCTGCGGGTGCGGTTGGCCCTCGCCACGCGTGTGCGCTGCGGCGGCCTGCTCGAGCGGGAACGGTGTCACCCGCCTGCCCTTCGCCTCGGCCGCGGCGGCCAGTTGGGGCGACACCCCGGGCCGGGACGGCGACGGGCAGCCCACCCGGGCGCAGCGCGTCCAGCGACCGCGTGCTGGTGTCCTGGAGCTCGCCGACCAGGTCGAGCACGACGTCGACGCCGGAAACCGCGTCCTCGGACCGGACAGCGGTGTCGTGTGAGCCGGTCGTGGCGGGCGGCCCTGGCGGTGCCGATCACGTGCGCGCCGAAGTGCTCGGCGAACTGGGCCGCCAGGTGCCCGCCGCCCCCGCCGGCGGCGTGGATCAGCACGCGCTGCCCCGGCCGGACGTGCGCGGTGTCCACCAGGGCCCGCCACGCGGTGAGCGCGGCGAGCGGCACCGCCGCGGCCTGCTCGGGGCTGACGCTCGCGGGCTTGCGGGTGGACTCCCAGTCCACCGGATTGATCCCGGCCGCGTGCACCCGGCAGGGAGTCGGCCCGGAGGTGCTGCTCCAGACGCGGGCCGGTTCACGTGGTGATCCGGTAGCGGCCCAGGAGGAACTGGAGGAGTTCCTCGGCGATTTCGTCCAAGGAGGCGTCGACCCAGCCGACGACCCAGTCGTGCATGAGGCCGTTGACCGCACCGATGAACGCCGCGGCGGCGATCTGGTGATCACCGGGCGGCAGCTCGCCGCGCTCGATGGCATCGGCGCCCATGGTGCGGATGAAGTCGATCCAGCCGGCGCGGCGTTCCAGACGCTGCAGGTCCATGCGGGGGCTGACGCCGATGATCTCCACATAGGCGATCCGGGCGTGCCGCCGGTCGGCGGCCGCGCCCTTGACGTAGGCGCGGAGCAGCCGGGGGACCCGCTCGGCCAGCGGGAGGTTCCAGACCGCGGGCAGGATCTCGTCGACGGCTCGCTGGGCCACGTCGTTGACCATCAGGTGCAGCTCGGCGAGCAGGTCCTCCACGCTGTGGAACTCCTCGTAGAACTGGCGGCTCGACAGCCCCGCCTCCTTGCACAACGCGGCCAGGCGCGTCCTCCGGTAGCCCGGCTCCCCGCCGAACAGCTCCAGGCCCGCCTCGAGGAACCGAGCGCGCCGCTCCGCCTGCCGCTGAGCCGCGTCCTTGCCGCCGTACCGACCCTCCGCCGGGGTGAATCTGCCCGCCACCATGCCTCCGATCAGTGATGGGACATTTTCTCCCATCCGGGGTTGTGGCCGCCGCCCCCGAAACCTACTATCCAGTAACTGAGTCTGAACTCAGTTGGTTTCGAAGTTCAGACTGCTCTGTCGCACAGCCCACGAGATCCTGCAACGACGCACCTCTCACCCTGTGGAGCTCTCATGCACACCCTGCCCCGCATCGCCGGCCGCCGAGCTCTGCTCGCCGCCGGCGCCGCCGCCGCGGTGCTGGCGACCGGCGCCTCGGTCCCCGCCCCCGTCCACGCCGCTCCGGCACTGCAGGAGGTGATGTTCGTCGGCAACAACTGGGAAGGGACCGCGACCGTCATCAAGTCTCGCGGCGACTTCGCCAGGGTCGGCCGGATCAACGTCATCCCCGACAAGGACCAGCGGCTCCGCGAGATCTACCTCGACCCGATCAAGCTGCTCTTCTTCCTCGGCATCCGCGAGACCGCGGGCGAGGGCCACGACCAGTTCGTCGACGACATGTACGCCACACCCGACGGCGCCGCCCTGGTCGCCTCGCGGCCCAGCTTCGCCGATGTCGTCTCCATCGACCTGGCCACCGGCCAGCTCAGGTGGCGCTTCCCCGTCTCCGGCTTCCGCTCCGACCACATGGCCGTCTCCCCCGACGGCACCCGCGTCGCGGTGTCGGCCTCGACGTCGAACACCGTCCACGTCCTCGACATCAACACCGGCCGGGAACTCGGGAAGTTCACCACGGGCGACAAGCCGCACGAGAACATCTTCTCCAGGGACGGCAAGCACCTCTGGAACATGTCGATCGGCGAGGTCAACAACGACTTCGACGCCCCGTGGCAGGACTTCCTCAAGGGCGACCGCAAGGTCACCATCGCCGACACCGCCACCTTCGAGGTCGTCAAGACCATCGACATGCGCCCCCGCCTCGACGCCGCCGGCCGCAAGGACCTGTCGGACGCCGTCCGCCCCGCCGCCCTCACCCCGGACGAGACCAAGCTGTACTTCCAGGTCTCCTTCTTCAACGGTCTGGCCGAGTACGACGTCGCCACCGACCGGATCACCCGGGTGAAGACCCTGCCCGGGAACCCCGGCACCAGCGACGACCGCACCACCTACGTCAACGACTCCCGCCACCACGGCCTGTCCATGAGCCCCGACGGCAGCAAGCTGTGCGTCGCCGGGACCATGGACGACTACGCCACCGTCGTCAACCGCACGACCCTGCAAGAGGGCCCGCTCGTCCCCGCCGCCAAGCCCTACTGGGCCACCGTCAGCGGCGACGGCACCGCCTGCGTCATCTCCGAAAGCGACGCCGACCAGGTCACCGCCATCGACTTCGCCACCGGCCAGAAGATCATCTCCGTCCCGGTCGGCGACCACCCCCAGCGCGTCCGCCTCGCCCGCATCCCCGCCGGCTGGACCTCCCCGGCCCCCTGACCCCGCGACACGGGGTCATGACCGGGTATCGCGTTCCGGCGACCGGGTCCGGGCCGTCCGGCGAGGCGGTACCCCGGGCACGATCCCGCCACCCACCCGCCTTCGACCGCACCGCCTGCACACGCCGCAGCGTGGTCGAACGCTGCTCCGACCGGCTCGAGCGACTGAGCTACTTCACCCTGCGCGCCAGCGTGATCCCGTCCGCGCTGGCGAGCAGGGACATCTCCACCCGGTCGTCGTCCCGGATGAACTCGTTGAGCTCCCGCAGGGCGACGGTGTCCGGATCCTGGATCTCCGGGTCGAACACGCGACCGAAAAAAAGCGTGTTGTCGAGTACGATGAGACCGCCTTCGCGGACCAGGGTCAGCGCCGATTCGTAGTATTCGCGGTACCCCGTTTTGTCGGCGTCGATGAACACCAGGTCGAACGCGCCGGGACCGCGTTCGGCGATCAGCCCGGCCAGCGTCCCCGCCGCCTCGCCGATGCGCACGTCGATGCGGTCGGCGACCCCCGCCCGCGCCCAGTACGGCCGGGCGATGTCCGGCCACTTCGCACTGATGTCGCAGGTCACCAGGCTGCCACCGACCGGCAGCGCCCTGGCCATGCACAACGTGCTGTACCCGGTGAACGTACCCACTTCGAGCACGTTCCCGGCCTGGACGAGACCGACCAGCAAGGCCAGGAACTGCCCCTCCTCCGCCATCACCTGCATGGCTTCGCCCATCGGCAACTGCGCGGTCTCGTGCCGCAGTTCACGCAGCACCTCGTCGTCGCGCAGCGAGACTTCCCGGACGTAGTCGAGCAGCTCGGCGGAGGAGTCGATCTGGTTCGCCATGAATCCACGATAGAGCCAGGAAGCCGCTCCGGCGAGCAGATCCGCCCACTACCGGGTAAGTTCCCGGACTTAACAAAGTGCGCCGATCGGGGCTGGTGGAAAATTCAACTGAAGCACCCGTGATGAATGTCATGGGTCATCCGCGTTAAAGGACGACCGTCCTGTGGACACTGTCCGTAATAACTTTACGAATCGGATACTTCGACTGTAGGTTCGAAGCGTGGAATCAGCCCCACCAAGACCAATCGATCACTTTGCGTTACCAGAAATCACGGCGGTACCGCCGACGGGCCGGGGAGGACGGGGGACCATGGATCTGGCGGACCGGCACCAGGAACTTGCGGCGCTGCAAGCATTGTTCGACCGCTGCCGACGCGGCCAGGGCCAGATCGCGTTGCTCACCGGCGGCGTCGCCAGCGGTAAAACGACATTGCTCAACGCATTCGCCGACAACGCGCTGGCCGACGGCGCGGTGGTGCTCACCGCCACCGCGTCCAGGGCCGAACGGACGCTGCAATTGGGCGTGCTGGACCAGTTGTGCCAAACCGCGGATTTCCCGGGTGAAGCGGCCATAAAAGTGCGGCGGCTGCTCGATGCGCACAGCTCGGCGGACACCGGGGAAAACGAGGGCGAATCCATTCCACCACCGCCGCAGGTGATGCGCGGGGTGTCGGCCGCGCTGCTCGCCCTCGCCGCCGACCGGCCGGTGGTGCTGGGCGTGGACGACGTGCAGTTCGCCGACAGCCAGTCCCTGCAGGTGCTGCTCTACCTGCAGCGGCGGATGCGTTCGGCGGCGGTGCTGGTGGTGCTGACCGAGTGGTCCCAGCCGCGGCCCCGGCAACTGCCGCTGCACACCGAAATCGCGCGGCTGCCCTACTTCAGCCGGATCCGGCTGGCCCCGCTCTCCCCCACCGGGGTCGCCGCGGTGCTCGCCCAGCACTTCGACCCGCCAACGGTCCGCCAGCTCGCGCCCGCCTACTACCAGACCAGCGGCGGCAACCCCCTGCTGGTGCACGCGCTGATCGAGGACTACCTGAGCACCGAGCACCCGGCCACGCCCGGCGTGCCGGCGGCGCCGGTGGTCGGCGAATCGTTCGCCCAGGCCGTGCTGGCCTGCCTGCACCGCTGGGAAGCCGGGCTCGGCCAGGTCGCCCGCGGCCTGGCGCTGCTCGGCGAAGCCGGTTCACCGCACCGGCTCGGGCGGCTGCTCGGCATGACCGCCGACTCGGCCGCGCAGGGTCTCGACGTGCTCACCATGGCGGGCCTCGCGGTCAACGGCGGCTTCCGGCACCCGGGGGCCAGGGCGGCGGTGCTGCGCGACCTGCCGCCCGACGAGCGCTCGGCCCTGCACCTGCGGGCCGCCGAACTGCTCTACCAGGACGGCCAGTCGGCGACCGCGGTGGCCGGCCACCTGATCGCCGCGGACCGGGCGGGCAGCCGGTGGGCGGTCGGTGTGCTGCGCAACGCCGCCGAACTGGCGCTGGAGGAGGACGAGGAGGAGCTGGCCTCGGCCTGCCTCGAACTCGCCCAGCGCGAGTGCACCGACGAACGCGACCGCGCGCTGATCACCGAACTGCTCGCCAGAGCCGAGTGGCGGTCCCGCCCGAACACCGCGGACCTGCGCATCTACGGGCTGCGCAAGGCGCTGCGGGACGGGCACCTCGGCGCCCGCGACTCGCTGACCCTGGTCAAGTACCTGCTCTGGCACGGCAGCCCGGACGAGGCCGCCGAAACGCTGGGCGCCCTGCTGGACACCGCCGCCCCCGAGGACCGGCTCGAACTCCAGCTGACCTACCTGCTGCTCTCGTTCTCCCACCCGCCCCACTTCCCCGGTCACCCCGCCGCGCCCGCCGAGGTGGCCGGGAACGGCGCGCTGCCCCCGGCCGAGGAACCGTGGCGGCGGGCGGCGGCCGCACTGGCGGCCGTGCTGACCGGTGGCCCCACCGAAGCCGCCGTGGGCGCGGCCGAGCACGTGCTGCAGACCTGCGCGATGACCGACCGGACCCTGGACTCGCTGCTGTGCGCCCTGCTGGCGCTGCTGCACGCCGAGCGGTCCGACCGCGCGGCCGTGCTGTGCGACTCGCTGCTGGACGAGGCCGCCGACCGGCGCGCCGGCGTCTGGCGCACCCAGCTCGGCGTGGTCCGGTCCGACCTCGCCATGCGGCTGGGCGACCCGCTGCTGGCCGCCGAACACGCGCGGACGGCCCTGCGCCGGCTCAGCGCCAAGGACTGGGGCATCGGCATCGGCACCCCGCTGTCCACCCTGATCCTGGCCACCACCGCGATGGGCGAGCTCGGGGAGGCGGCGGCCCTGCTGAAGCGGCCGGTGCCCGAGGAGATGTTCCAGACCTGGTTCGGCCCGCCCTACCTCTACGCCCGCGGCCAGTACTTCCTCGCCACCGGGCGCACCGCCACCGCGCTGAGCGATTTCCACCAGTGCGGCGCGCTGCTGAGCGGGTGGGGCATCGACCACCCGGCCATCGCGCCGTGGCGCAGCGGGGTGGCCCAGGTCCAGCTCCGGCTCGGCAGACCGGACCGGGCCAGGCAGTCGGTGGTCGACCAGCTCGCGCTGCCGGGCGCGGGCCTGCGCACCAAGGGCGTTTCGCTGCGGCTGCTCGCCGCGGCCTCGCCCGCCGAGCGCCGGGTGCACCACCTGGAAGAGGCCGTCGAACTGCTCCGGGAAGCCGGTGACCGGCTCGAACTGGCTGCCACGCTCGGGGCGCTGGCCGAAGCCTGCCGGGCCCGCGGCCAGTTCGGCCGGGCCCGCACCACCATGGGCCAGGCGGTGGACCTCGCCCGCGCCTGCCACGCGTCGGCGTTGCTCCAGCAGCTGGTCTCCAGCGCCCGTGAACTGGGTGACCAGGACAGCGATCCGCGGGAGGAACGCGAAGGGGTGGCGGCGCTGAGCAAGGCCGAACGGCGGGTCGCCTCGCTCGCCGGGCTGGGCCACACCAACCGCACGATCAGCCGCAAGCTCGGCATCACCGTGTCCACAGTGGAACAGCACCTCACCCGCGTCTACCGCAAGCTCAAGGTGCAAAGCCGCGCCGAACTGCCCGCCGGGCTGCCCCTGCACCCGCTGGCGGAGGCGGGTCAGCCGGGGTTCCGCGGCTCGGTCACCCCGCTGCACCGCCGGACCACCGCCGCCAACGGTTAAGCGCTGTCCGGGACCCGCCGCAGCGCCGCGGCGAGTTCTCCGGCCAGTTCCCCGGCCTTCGCGGTCAGCTCCAGCTCCCTGGCCAGCCCGAGCGCGGTCCGGAGCAGGGACACGGCTTCGACGTGCTGGTCCAGCGCCAGCCGGTGCAGCGCCAGCCGGTGCCGGGCCGCCACCTCACCACGGCGGTCGGCGAACTCCTCGAACACCCGCAGCGCGCTCTCGACCAGTGCGATCGCGGCCCGGTGGCGGCCACGGCGCTCGGCGATCCGGCTCTGCGACAACCGGACGTAGGCCCGGCCGACCGGCTGGTCCAGCGCGTCGAGCAGGTCCAGCGCCCGGCGGCAGGCCCGCTCGGCCGAGTCCAGCTCGCCGAGCGCGGTGTAGGTCTTGGTCAGGCTGCTCAGCACGACCGCCTCCAGATCGGCCTCGCCGATGCCCTCGGCGGTGGCCAGCGCCCGGCGCAGCGGGGCGACCGCGCCCCCGGGGTCGCCGAGCGCGGTCCGCACGTTGCCCAGCTGCCGCAGCGCCCGCACCTCGCACTGGCGGTCCCCGGCCAGGCCGCCGATGTCCAGCGCGTCGCGCACGAGCCGCTCGGCCGACCGCGGGTCCCCCAGCTGCAACCGGCAGAAGCTGAGCAGCACCAAGGTGTTCATCAGGGCGGAGAACTCGTCGTGGCGGTCGAAGACTTCGGCGCACGAAGCCAGGATCGCGGCGGCGTCGGCGAGGAGACCGCCCATCGCGGCGGCGTGCGCCCGGCCGAACTCCGCCCGCGCCGCGACCGGCTCGTCCGCCGCGGCCGCCCGCGCCACCGCCGAGTACAGGCGCTCGATCTCGCCCATCCGGTGCTTCATCGCGAGGAAACTGCTCAGCCGCTCGGCCGCGTCGAGCGCTTCGCGGTACCAGCCCAGCTCGGCACCGCGGACCAGGACCTCCAGCAGCAGCTCGCATTCCGCCGCGCACCAGGCCGCCGGATCCCGCAGCACGGCATCGGCCGTGCCACCAGGCAGCGGCGGGAGCACCGCCGACGGGAGGGGCCCGATCGGCTTCAGCCAGCCCGCCGGGGGCGGCAGGCGGCCGTGCGCCGCCTCGATCAGCAGCCGGGCGCGGTCGAACAGCCGCCGGAAGGCCGCCCTGGCGCCGGTGCCCGCGACCGCCACGTGCCCGTCGTGCGCCCGAGCCCGTTCGGCGGCGAACACCCGGACCAGGTCGTGCATCGTGTACCGCTCCGCCCGCGCCGCCGCCGGTTCCAGCAGGTGGCTCTCCAGCAGGTGGTGCAGCGCCTGGTCGAGGCCGGGGTCGTCGGCCACCAGCGCGGCCAGCGCCCACGGTGCCAGTTCGGCGGTGTCCACCAGGGTGCTGCGCCGGAACACCAGCCGTTCCAGCTCCCCGAGCGCCTCGTGGGAGACGGTGAACCCGGCGCGCACGTCCAGTTCGGACACCGCCAGTTCGTCGAGCACCAGGCGGCGGTCACGCATCTTCGCCAGCAGCGCCGCCATGGACCACGCGGGACGGGTGAGCAGCCTGGCCACCACCACCCGGATCGCCAGCGGCAACCGGCCGCACAGCTCGACCAGTTCCGCGGCCGCCGCCGGTTCGGCGGCCACCCGGTCCTCACCGAGCACCCGGGCCAGCAGGCGAAGCCCTTCCCGGCGGCTGAGCGGGGCGAGCGGGAAGGAGGTCACCCCGGGCAGGCCGGCCAGCCGGCGGCGGCTGGTCACCAGCACCCCGGCACCCGCCGAGCCGGGCAGCAACGGGCGGAGCTGGGCCCAGTCCGCGGCGTCGTCCAGCACGACCAGGGTGCGCCGCCCGGCGAGCCTGCTCCGGTAGAGCGCCGCCCGCTGCTCGACCCCGGCGGGCACCGCCGGGTCCGCCACGCCGAGGCCGCGCAGCAGGTCGGCGAGCACGTCCGCCGGCGACCGCGGGGCCCCCGATCCCCCGCCGAGGGCCGCGTAGAGCTGCCCGTCGGGGAACCGGTCCGCCAGCCGGTGACCGGCCCGGATCGCCACCGCGGTCTTGCCGGCACCGGGCTGCCCGCTGACCACGACCACGGCCACCGCCTCCCCGGCGCGCTCCGGATCGAGGATGCCGGCGATGTCGGCGAGCACCTCCTCGCGGCCGGTGAAGTCCGCCGTGTCGGCGGGCAGTTGCCGCGGTGGCGCCACCTGCGCGGGCGGCCCGTCTGGTGAACGGTCGTCGCGCAGGATGCGTTCCTGCAGTTCCCGCAGTTCGGCGCCGGGTTCGACCCCGAGCGCGTCGATCAGGGCCTGCCTGGTCGCCTGGTACGCCTCGAGCGCGTCGGCGCGGTTGCCGCCCAGCCAGAGCGCTCGCATCAGCAGGCCGGTGAACTGTTCCCGCAGCGGGTGCTCGGCGACGAGGCCACGCAGTTCGGCGACCACGTCGTCGTGGCGGCCGAGTTCGATCTCCGCGGCCAGGCAGTCCTCCTGCGCCGAAAGGCGGGTGTGCTCCCACACCTGGACCAGCTCGCGCAACCACGGGGACACCGCCGCACCCGGCCAGGACGCCTCACCCCGCCACAGCCCGATCGCCTGCCGCAGCACACCGGCCACCCGTTCCTGGTCACCGAGGCGCGCCGCCGCCTTGCCCGCCGCGACCAGTTCCTCGAACTCGAGCAGATCGCACTCGGCGGGCGAGAGGTCCAGCTGGTAACCGTCGAGCACGCGCCGCAAGCGGGCGCCGCCGTCCGCGCCCGCGCGGCCGAACGCCGAACGCAGCGCCCACACGTAGTTGTGCAGGCCGGCCATCGCCGTCCGGGGTGGCCGCTCACCCCAGAGCGCCAGCACCAGCCGGTCGGTGGTGACCAACCGGCCGTGGTTGCCCACGAGCAGCAACAGCAGCACCGCCGCCTTGCCCCGGGGGATCGCGATCTCCGACCCGTCGTCCCCCCGCAGGCACAACCGCCCCAAGACCCCCAAGTGCACGCCGCCCCCAGTGACCGTGTGGTGTCAGCTGTAGCCGCCACACTATTGACACCCGGGCGGGGTACCAACCGTTTTGTCCGTTTTCCGAGTTGTGCTCGTCACACGAAATGCCGCTTCAGAGCGGTTTTGTATAGGCCGTTATACGGATCGCTGGATCGGTGCGGCCGATCGGCGCAAGGCGCCGGTGACGTTCGTCATCGGCCGGCGCGGCGGGGCCCGCGCCCCGTTGTGGAACGACGAGTTCTCGATCTCCAGGCACTTGAAGCCGTTGCGGTTGACCAGGTACCAGCCGTACGGGCCCTTTTCCCGCTTCCACTGCATGGTGCGCAGGTTCCCGCACCGCCACTGCTGCACGCGGGCCCCGTTGTCGACGGAGGAGTTCTCCACTTCGCGCTGTTGGCGTTGAAGAGGTGCCACGCCTGCAGGCCCGGCGCCGGAGCGACGAACGGGTCCTCGTCCACGGCCGCGTTCGCGGCGGACACACCACCGAGCAGCATCACCAGAGTGGCGAACGCGATTGCCGGTCCTCTCATTGCTTGGCCCTCGTTCGGCGAAAAAGAACTCGCCGAGTACCTCCGCGGCGCGAGGCGCGGAGCCAGGGTCCGGTCCGCTCAACGGAACGGCCGGTGCCCCGGACTACGAGGGGCCGTGGCGGCGCGCCAGTTCGGCCATCTCCGCCGCGCCGTCCGTCCACGGTGGACCGTGGCCGACCAGCACGGTCCCGGCGCCGGTGGCGGCGATGACCGCCAGCGACCCCAGCGCCCGTTCCTCGTCCACCGTCGCGGCGCCGGAGACGATCTGCGGGCCGGTGGTGCCGCGGTACGGGTTGAGCGTGACCACGGCGTCGCCCGCGATCACCGCGTCCCGCTCGGGGAAGTGCAGCGCGCAGTGCCCGAGCGTGTGCCCGGGGGTGAACAGCACCCGCGGGCTCCCCGGCACCGGCAGCACCTCGTCCCGGATCCGCTCGACCCGGCGCAGCGGCTTCGGCCACCACGCCCGGCGCGCCAGCAGCCCCGCCACGATCGGCATGGCCCGGAACTGGGTGAGCAGGTACCCGGTCAGCGGCCTGGCCCGGCCGTACTGCCGCGGGTGCCGGGTCAGCGGCACGTCGTTCTCGTGGATGTACACCGGCACCCCCAGCTCGGCCCGCACCCGCTCGGCGATGCCCAGGTGGTCGAAGTGGCCGTGGGTCAGCACGAGGGCGGCGATGTCCCGCGGCTGCCTGCCCAGTTCGGCGAGCGCCGCCGCCAGGTGGCGCCACGAAGTGGGCAGCCCGGCGTCGACCAGCAACAACTGCTCCCCGTCCTCGACGAGGTAGAAGTTGACGTGGGACTCGGTCACGCAGTGGATTCCCGGAGCGACGTCCTTGGTCAGCATGCCGCGGCGAGTACCCCGCGCGGCCGCGGTCAAGCCTTCCTGGCCGAGACCGGGCCGAACCAGTCCAGGCACACCACCATGGCGTCGTCCTCGGCCCGGCCGTTTTCGCGGCGGGTGGCCAGTTCCTTGAGCACGGCTCCCGGCACGTGCGCGGCCGGGAGGTCGGTGGTGGCCAGCACCGCTTCGATCAGCTCGGCGTCACCGTAGAGCTGCCCCTGCGGGCCGACGGCGTTGTAGACCCCGTCGCTGACGAAGACGAACCGGTCGCCCTCGGCGGCCTGGAAGCGTTCGACCTCGTACCGGGTGTCCTCGAAAGAGCCGAGCGGGAGCTGCTCGTCGAAGTGGATGCGCTCGACCTTGCTGTCCCGCAGGCGCCACAACCGGGGTGACCCGGCGTCGAGCGCGCCGAAGGTGCCGTTGGTGAGGTCGAACTCCAGCAGTAGCGCGGCGACGTGCTCGCCGCCGCGGTAGTGCGCGTAGATCGCCTGGTCGGCGAGTTCGGCCTGGGCGTCGAGGGTGACCCCGGCTCGCCGTGCGTTGCGCAGGGCGTTGATCGCGAGGTTGGTCAGCAGCGCGGCTTCGCTGCCTTCGCCCATGCCGTTGATCAGCGTCACGGTCAGCTTGTGCGCCGAGGCCGACCAGTCGAAGCAGTCGCCGTAGATGGCGTAGGCGGGTTCGAGCTGCCCGCCGAGGGCGAACTCCGCGCGGGTGCAGGCCCGGCCGGGGAGCAGCTGCCACTGCATCTCCGCGGCCAGGGTGAGCCGGGAGGACCGGCGGGCCTGCACGTAGAGGTCGGTGTCGCGGTCGGCGACGAACAGCTCGTGCGCCAGCGTTTCGGCGAACCGGCCGAGTTCGGCCCACACCGGCGGCTCGGGTTCGGCGGGCAGCGTGACAGCGAGCACACCGAGCCGGTCACCGCGGACGGTGACCGGGAGGTACCCGGTGATCGAGGCACCCGCCGGTTCGAAGGTGGCGGTCTGGGTGACGAACGCCGCACCGGGGACGCTGCCCTCGACCGGCATCGGCTCGGTGGTGTAGGGCAGGGTGCCCACCCGGCACAGCTCCGTCAGGGAGTAGTCCGCCATCAGCAGCTCGACCGCCTGCGCGCCGAAGTGCTTCCCCAGCGCGGCACGCAGCGCCGCGGGTAGTTCGTGGGGCGGGACGTCGCGAAGCCCGCGTTCCACCGCCAGGGATCTGTCCACCGTGTCCTCCTGCTCGCCCGTCTCGCCCACCTCGGGGGATGTCCACGTGCTGCATCGGCCGGCCACGGTCTCGAGCCAAGCTGACAGCTCAGCATATGGATGCCACAGTGGACACCGTGAACCGGTCTCGCGAGCAGGGCACCACCGATGCCGCCGCCGCGGTGACCGACCTCGCCGAACTGCTCGAAATCATGTTCGAGCAGGCGAGCGGAGCCTCGGCGCGGCCGTTGTCGCTGTCCCAGCTGCGTGCCGTGGTGGCGCTCGACCGCCACGACGGGCTGAACCTGCGCACGCTGGCCGACCTGCTCGGCTCCACCCCGCCCCTGGTCAGCAGGCTCTGCGACCGGTTGCAGGCGGTCGGCTTCCTCGACCGCCTGCCCAGCTCGCACAGCCGCCGGGAACTGACCCTGCGGCTGAGCGAACGGGGCCGCGCCTACCTGCAGGACCTGCGGGGGCGTCGCCGCGAAAGCGTCCAAGCCGTCCTGGCACGGATGACCCCCGACGCCCGTGACGCCCTGACCACCGGCCTGCGCGGCTTTCACACCGCCGCCGCGGAGCACACCACTCGTCCCGGCACCTGACCACACCCCCCGCCGTTGCCCGGCGAAATCGACTGTTGTTATATGACAACAGTAGCCGGGGTGCGCCGCCTGCCCCCGATCGACCTGGAGGGACCCGGTGCCGGACGAGACCCCCGCCCGAGACGTGCTCGGCGGGTGAGCGCGCTCGAAGCGGCCTTCGACCAGCCCGGGGTGGGAAGCGCCGCCAGTACCCCGGCTCGCTGCGGCGGTGACCCGGGCCGCGGTGGCGGTGACCCGGGCCGCGGTGGCGGCGGTGGCCCAGTTCGTCGCGGCGGCAGTGACCTGGCTCGCCACGGCGGCAGCGACCTGGCCCATCGCGGCGGCAGCGACCTGGCCCGCCACGGCAGCAGTGATCTGGCCCGCCGAAGGGGCAGTGGCCTGGTCCGCCACGGCAGCAGCGATCTGGCCCGTCGCGGCGGCAGCGACCTGGCCCGTCGCGGCGGCAGCGACCTGGCCCGCCACGGCGGCAGCGACCTGGCCCACCGGGGCGGCAGTGACCTGACCCGCCACGGCAGCAGTGATCTGGCCCGCCGAGGGAGTAGTGGTTTGACCCGCCGCGGCGGCAGTGATCTGGCCCACCGAAGGGGCAGTGACCTGGTCCGCTGCGGCACCGGCGATCCAGGCTCCCGTGGCGGCAGTGGCACCTTGCCCGGCGCGGAACGCGACGGCACCCGACCGGCCCGTGAAGCCCGCCCCGGCACCACGGTCACCGGCGCGCGCTGGGACCCGCGGTGACGGCCCCGACCCGGCACGTGCGGATCGACCACCCCAGCGCGGTCCACACCGCCGGGCGTGCCGCCCTCGCCCTGGCCCGCGAGGCTTCGCTGCCGGACGGACCGGCCGAACGAGCCGCCGCGGTGGCCACCGAACTTGCCGCGCACGCCACCGGCGGCTCGCTCTTCCTCCAGCGGGCACTGCTCGGTCACGGCATCGACGTACTGGCCGGCTGGCCCGCCGACAGCACCACCGCCAACCCGGGCAGCGACCACCGGCACCCGGCTCAGCCGGGCAGCGATCGCAATCCCGCCCACCGGCCGCCAACCACGCCGGACAGCGAGCACGACCCCGACCACCGGCACCCGGCCACACCGGACAGCGGGTTCGCCGCCGTCCGGCGGCTGGCGACCGCGTTCCGGGTCCGCTCCACCCCCGGCACCGGCACCACCGCTGCCGCCCGGGTGCTCGCGACCGGCCCGGAGGCCGAAGCCGTCGGGCACTTCTGCCTCCCGCGCGAAGGGGAGCGGCACTGCGGCAGCGCCATCGCGCTCGCCGAGGGCACCAGCGGCTGGACCGTGGTGGTCGCCGACGGGCTCGGCCACGGGGCCGAAGCCGCCGAGACCGCGCGCCTCGCCATCGAGGTGTTCGAGGAGAGTCCCGACCGCGGCCTGGCCACGTTGCTGACCACCGTGCACCGGGCACTGCGCGGCACCCGCGGCGCCGCGGTCGCACTGGGTCGCCTTTCCCACCGCGGCATCGAGTTCTGCGGCATCGGCGACATCAGTGCCACGGTGCTCAGCCCCGGCGGGCCCTCGCGGTTGCTGCTCGGCGTGCCGGGCGTGCTCGGGTTCGTCCTGCCCGCCGCCCTGCCCCGGCACGTCCCGCCGGTCGACGGCTCCGTCGTCGTGCTGCACACCGGCCGTCTCGGCGGCACCTGGCGCAAACCGGCCGGAGCGCCGGACGCGCTGCTGCTCGCCGCCGAACTCGCCCACCGGCACCGCGACCCGCGCGACGACGCGGCCGCGATCGCCCTGCACACCGGTCTGCTCCGGTGAACCACACCGAGCTGCCCGGCCTCCAGCAGCAGGTGCGCGACGCCTGCGGCCGCGCCGGTGTGCTCCCCGAGGACCGCGCCCGCGCGGTCCTCGCGGTCACCCTGCTCGCCGAACCGGCGCTGCACACCGGCGCGGTGGCCGATCTGCACACCGCCGTCGGCCACGGCCTGCTCACCCTCACCCTGCGGCTCCCGCAGCCGGTCCCCCAGCACCGGCGCGACCTGCTGCCGCTGCTGCCCGACACCGGCGACGGCCACACCCTCACCTGGCACCTGGCCACCAGCCCGGCACCGGCCCCGGTTCCCGGAACCGGCGAGGAAGCCACCCGCGAGGAGATGCTCGCGCTGATCTCCCGGGTCGACGCCCTGGTGCAGGAACAACGCCAGCTCAAGCACGAAATCGCCGAGACCAACAGCGGCGTGCTGGCGATGTACGTCGAACTCGAGCAACGCGACGAGGAGCTGCGCCGCGCCCACGGCCTCATCTTCCGCGAACTGGAGGACGCGCTGCGGCCACCGCCGCCCCCGGTCCCCGGCCTCGAACTCGCCGTCCACCACTCCCCCGCCGAGCCCGGCGCACCCACCGGCGGTGACCTCTACGACTGGTTCACCCTGCCCGGCGGCGACCTCCACCTCACCCTCGTCGACGCCGTCGGCCACGGTGTGGCCTCCACCCGCAAAGCTCTCACCGTCACCCACGCCATCCGCACCCTGACCCTCGACGGCCACCCCTTCGGCGACCTCGTCGCACGCGCCTCCCAGGCGCTGGCCTCCATCGAGCCCGGCGTCATGGCCACCGTTCTCCTCACCCGGATCACGCCGTCCACGGGCGAATTCCGGCTCGCCAACGGCAGCCACCCCAAGCCGGTCCTGATCACCGCCGCCGGGGAAACCCGCCAGCTCACCACGGCCGCCGTCGGGCGCGGCATCGGCTTCCCCCAGCCCGGCACGCCCAGCCTGCTCCACCACACCCTCGACCGCGGCGACACCCTCCTGCTCTACACCGACGGCCTCATCGAAAGCCGCAAGAACTTCGAAGAGGGCGAAGCACGCCTGCTGGAACTGGCCCGCTCGTACGCCGGCACCCCCACCGCGAGCATCCCGAGGGAACTCACCACCCGGATGCACGATGTGGTGTGGCACGTCGACGACACCGTGGTGATCGCCGTCCGCCGGACGTGACCCCGGCCGGTCAGGTCGGCTCGGCGGGCGCGGCCTGCTGCTCCGCGGAGTCCAGGGCCTCGTCGACGGAGTGGTACAGCTTCAGTTCGGTGTCCAAGCCGGTGATCTCGATCGGCCGGATGACCGGGCTGTTGCTGTCCACCACCAGTCGTGGCGCGGTCGCCGGGTCGTGGCGGGCGGCGTCGAGCAGAGCGGTCAGCCCGGCGGCGTTGAGAAAGCCGACTCCGGTCAGATCGACGATGCACGCCCCGGGGTGCGCGTGGTCGATGGCGTCGCGCATCGCCCGCAGGAAGGCGGGTGCGGAATCGACGTCGATCTCCCCGGAGACGTCGAGCACGACGCCACCGGCCGATTCCCGGCGGGCGATGGTGAGCCACTCCGGTGGCGGGTTCCCCCCGCCGGCTCGCTGTGACACCGCCGCTCCCTTCACGTGTGCGCGGAAAGTGCGGAAATTCCCGGGGGTCAGTTCGGCCGCGGTCCGCGTGGCGCGGAACTGAGGTGCGGCGCGTGGCCGCTGCTGCCCGGCTGGTCGAGCACGAGCTCGGCCCAGACGGTCTTGTGCCCGTCGTGGTGCTGGATACCCCAGTCGGTGGCCAGGCGGTCGACCAGGAGGAGACCGCGTCCGCCGGTCGAGTCCGGCTCCCGGAGCCGCGGCTGCTCCGGTGCGGTGTCGTCCACCTCGATCCGCAGGCGTCTTCGCCCGGCGCTCAGGCCGAGGCGGCAGGCGCGCGGTGGCGCACCGTGCCGATGGGCGTTGCTCACCAGTTCGTCGGTCACCAGGACCGCGTCGTCGACCAGGAGGCCGATCTCGGCCGAGAGCAGGTCACGGACCTGCTGCCGGATCTGCCGGTTGCTGGTCACCGCCAGGTCGCACTCGGCGTTCATCGCGACCGGATCGGTCCGCTCTTCTCCCCACGGCTCTGTCTCCACGGCCACCCACCCTCACTTCGGACAGCAGAGCAGTTGAATACGCAGGACTATTACCCCCGGCGAGGATACGGCCAAACCAGGAGCCACCGGCTAGGCGAGGTCCTGCGTGATGCGGTTCAGGGCGCCGGGGAGGTCGTGCACCCGCAGGACGCGCCGTCCGCCGGCGTCCGCCCAGCCGGGACCGGCCAGGCACACCCGGCCACCCGCACGCCGGACCCGGCGGACGAGGCCGGGATCGGCGGTGGCCGCGGTCATCGACCACAGCACCACCAGCGAGGGCGCCAGTTGCCGGGTGAGGTCGACGATCGTGTCCGGCGGGACGGCGGGCCCGGGGAACCGGGCCGGGACGCGGCGCTCGGCCAGCGCGCCGCGGAGCACTTCGAGCGGCAGGGTGTGCCGCTCGGCGGGGCAGCAGGCGAGCAGCAGCGGTGGTCCGCCGAGTTCGGCGGCCAGCGGGCGGGCATACCGTTCCAGCGCCGCGGAGATCTCTTCGCACAACGCCCATTCCACGGCGAAGCACGGCTCGTCCGCGGTCCACCTGCCTTCGAGCCGGTGCAGCAGCGGGCGCAGGATCTCCTGCCAGGTGGTCACCGGCCCGGCCGCGGCCAGCGCCTCGTCGAGCAGGGTGGCCATGGTCGCGTAGCGGAGTTCGCCCGCCGCCGCGTACAGGGCGTCGGCCGTTCGCTCCGGGTAGCCGGTCGACCGCGGACCGGCTTGCCCGGTCAGCACGAGGCGGGCGGCTTCCCTGGTCCGGATGCCCCGGTCCATCAGGCTCTGCATGTGCCGCAGCCTGGCCACGTCGGCGGCGGAATACCGGCGCTGGCGCCCGGATTCCCGCACCGAGGGGCCGAGGCCGTAACGGGCGTCCCAGCTCCGCAGGGTCACCGGTGAGATCCCGAGCAGTTCGGCGACCCGGCCCGAGGTCCACACGCGGTCGGCCGTGAGGTCTTCCCGGCTCGGCGCGGACCCGATCTTCATGACCCTGGATTTTTCCACACCGCGCCGCTGCGCGGGCAGTATCGCCGAATACCGTTGCATCGATTCCGCAGCGGTTGAACCGCCGTTCGGCGGGGTACTTCCCCGCCACGTGGCCATGGTGGACAGCGAGGTGCGAAGCATGCGTTCCGACACGGAATCGGACACGGAATCGAGAGCCGGCCAGGAGCCCGAGAGCTCCGCCCCCGACGAGACCCCGGAGCCCGGTGCGCCGCTGGAGCACCGGCCGGGGCGGCGCTCGCTCGGGGAGGACCTGTTGCACGCCGTCGCCTCGGCCCATCGCGGGCAATGCGCTCGCTGACAGCAACCCGCACCCGGCGAACGCGGAGCACGCTCTCCGTGCCGGCCGGCGCCTCGTGGTTCTTCGGTGCGCTCGCGGTGCTCGCGCAGATCATCTACTCGGTTTCCGACCCGGACCGCCGGTTCACCACCACCGCGCTGGCGGTGGTGGCCTTCGCGGCGTCCTCGGTGTTCGACGCGGCCTCCCGGTTCGGTGGCCGGGCGGCGGTGACCCTGGTCGTGGTGGCCGGTGGTGGCGGGCTCGCGGCGGAAGCCCTGGGGGTGCACACCGGTTTCCCGTTCGGTGACTACGCCTACACCGGCACCCTCGGCGTGGCGGTGTTCTCGGTTCCGGTGCTGGTGCCGCTGGCGTGGATCATGATGGCGTGGCCAGCGCTGCTGGTCGGGCGCGCACTGGGCACCGGCTGGCCGGTGGTGCCGCTGGGTGGCTGGGCGCTGGCGTCGTGGGACGTGTTCCTCGACCCTCAGATGGTCGACGCCGGGCACTGGCGGTGGTACGACGCCTCGGTGACCCTGCCCGGTGTCGACGGGGTGCCGCTGTCGAACTTCGCGGGGTGGCTGCTGGTGGCGGTGGTGCTGGTGTTCTCCGTGCACCGCTTGCTGCCGCCCGAGCGGGACAAGCCGCTGGTCCTGCGCCGTGGGGCGGCGCCGGTGCTGTACCTGTGGACCTACTTTTCGTCGGTGTGGGCGCACGCCGCGTTCTTCGGCCGCCCCTGGGTGTCGCTGGTGGGCGGGGTGCTGATGGGTCTGGTGGCCTTGCCGTTCGTGCGTGCGGTGTGGCGGGCCCACCGGTGAACCCGTGGAAGTGGGCGGTGCGCACGGGTGCCGGTGCGGCCGCACTGGCGACCGCGCACACGCTGGTCAACGCCCGCCTGGTGCGAACGCCCAGCCGGCGACCGGCCGAGTGCCTCGAACCGGTGTCCGTGCTCATGCCGGCCCGTGACGAAGCCGGTCGCATCGGCGCGGCGTTGCGTTCGGTGCTGGCGCAGCGCGGGGTGCCGTCGCTGGAGGTCCTGGTGCTGGACGACGAATCCGCCGATGACACCGTCGCGGTGGTGCACGCCGCGGCAGCCGGGGATCCGCGGGTCCGGGTGCTGTCCGGCACCGCGCTGCCCGAAGGCTGGCTGGGCAAACCGCACGCCTGTGCGCAGCTCGCCGCGGCGGCCCGCGGAACGATCCTGGTTTTCGCGGACGCCGACGTGGTGCTCGAACCACACGCGGTCGCGTCCGCGGCGGAATTGCTGTCGCGGCACCGGCTGGACGCGGTTTCCCCGTTCCCCCGCCAGGCGGCCGACGACTGGGCGGCCCGGTTGCTGCAGCCGTTGCTGCAGTGGTCGTGGCTGACTTTCCTGCCGCTGCGGCAGGCCGAACGTTCGCCGCGGCCGTCGCTCACCGCGGCCAACGGGCAGTTCTTCGTGATCACCGCGTCGATGCTGGAACGCAGCGGGGGCTTCGCCCGGGTGGCCGGAGCGGTGCTGGACGACATCGCGTTGATGCGCGCGGTCAAGGCCGCCGGTGGCCGGGGCGTGGTGGCCGACGGGAGCACGGTGGCCACCTGCCGGATGTACCGGGGGTGGGCGGAAGTCCGCGGTGGGTATGAGAAGTCGCTGTGGTCGGCGACCTCGAGCCCGGTCAAGGCGGCGGCGCTGGCGGCGGCGCTGGTGTGGGTCTACGTCCTGCCCGCCCTCGCCGCCTGCACCGGTTCCCGGGCCGGGCTGGCCGGTTATGCCGCGGCGGTGGCCGGGCGGGTGATCACCGCGGTGCGCACCGGTGGCCGGAGGTGGCCGGACCCGCTGGCGCACCCGGTTTCGGTCTCCGCGCTCTTGCTGTTGCTGGCGCGGTCCTGGCGGGCGCGCCGTCGCGGGCGGCTGGTGTGGAAGGGCCGTGCGTTGCGCGGGGTGCGCTGATGGCGCGGACCCTGGTGATCGGTGCCGGTATGGGTGGCTTGGCCGCGGCTGCGCGGCTCGCCGCGGCCGGGCACCGGGTGACCGTCGCAGAGGCGGCCCCGACCCACGGGGGCAAGCTCGGCACCACTCGGCTCGGCGGGTTCACCTTCGACACCGGGCCCTCGCTCCTGACGATGCCCCAGGTGTACCGCGAGTTGTTCGCCGACACCGGGTCCGCGCTCGACGAGCACCTGGAGATCGTGCCCGCGGAACCGACCTGCCACTACCGCTTCGCCGACGGGTCTGCTTTGGACATGCCGCACGAGCCGGCCGCGGTCGGGCCGGCGTTGGCCCGGGTGTTCGGTCCCGCCGCCGCGGCCCGGTGGACCCACCTGATGGACGACGCGGCGAAGACGTGGGCACTGGTGGAACGGCCGGTGCTCCGGGAACCGCTGCGCCTGGCCGATCTGCTGCGCCACAGCGCCCATCCCCGGAACCTCCACCGCATCGCGCCCTGGCGCACCCTGCGAACGCTGGGCACGCGGCGGCTCGACGACCCGCGGTTGCGCATGGTGCTGGACCGCTACGCGACCTACAGCGGCTCCGACCCCCGCCGCCTGCCCGCGGTGATGGCCGTCGTGCCCTACATCGAGCAGCGCTTCGGTGGCTGGTACGTGCGGGGCGGACTGCGGCGGCTGGCCGACGCCCTGTTCACGCGGTGCACCGAACTCGGCGTCGGCTTCCGGTTCGGCACGCGGGTCACCGCGGTGCGGACGGCGGGCGGTGCCGTCAGCGGCGTGACCGTCGCCGGCGGCGAGGACATCGACGCCGAGGTCGTCGTCTCCGACGCCGACGCCACCCGGTTGTACGAAGACCTGCTGCCGGGTCGCCGCACCCGGCGGCCACGGCGGGCACTGGCGGCCGCCACCCCGTCGTTGTCCGGCTTCGTGCTGCTGCTGGGCCTGCGCGGGCGGACCCCGGCGCCCCGCCACCACCGCGTGCTGTTCCCCGCCGACTACGACGCCGAATTCGACGCCATCTTCGGCGCACACCCGCGTCCGGTGGAGGACCCGGCCGTCTACGTCTGCGCACCCGACGACCCCGCCGTCGCCCCGGCAGGCGACGAGGCGTGGTTCGTCCTGGTCAACGCCCCACCGCAGGGGCCGGTGGACTGGACCAGCCCCGGGCTGGCCGACGACTACGCCGAGCACGTGCTGACCGTGCTGGCCCGCCGCGGGCTCGACGTGCGGGACCGGATCGTCGAACGGGCCGTGCGCACGCCCGCGGACTGGGAACGCGACACGGGCAGCGCGGGCGGATCGCTGTACGGGTCGTCTTCCAACGGTGCCCGCGCGGCGCTGCTGCGGCCGTCGAACCGGAGCCCGGTGCGCGGGCTGTACCTGGTCGGCGGCTCCGCCCACCCCGGCGGCGGGCTGCCGCTGGTGGCGTTGTCAGCGCAGATCGTCGCCGGGCTCGTCGGCCATGCCTGAACGCCCCAGCTCCCGCCGCAGACCGGCGATCAACTGCGCACCGCCGAGCACCGCGCACCCCGACCACAGCGCCAGGCCCACCCCGGCCCACGGCCAGTGCGTGACCGGCGTGCCCGCCGGGACCACCGCCGCGCCGAGGCAGCTCACGGCGACCAGGATCACCCGCGTCGGCCGTTCCGCGACGGTGATCGCCCCGGCTCCCCGCATTCCGGCGCCCTGCGCCCGTGCCCGCGCGTACTCGTGCAGGAACATCGCCACCACGACCCCCGCCGCCCACCGGAAGTCCCCGCCGAGCGCGACGAGCACCAGGGCCAGGCTCACGTCGGAGAGCCGGTCGGCCACCGCGTCGACCACCGCGCCCAGCGGGCGGGCGCGCCCGGTGCGCAGCGCCACCGCACCGTCGACCCCGTCCAGCAGCCCGCCCAGCACCACCAGCCCCAGCGCGGCCCACGGCCACCGCGCCGCGACCACCACCGCCCCGGCGGTGCTCAGCACCCCGGCCGCGGACAGCGCGTCCGGCGGCACGCGCGAAACCGGTCGCGCGAGCACGTGCACCAGCCGGATCCACCCCACCGCGAACCGATTTCCGGAGACGTCCTGACCATGCAGCCGCACCCACCCGGAGACCGCGTCCTCGTCCTCGCTCACCCGGCACCTCCCGCCCGCGGGGGTGTCCGGTGATCGTGCGCGAAGCCGTGCGCCACGCGATCGGTGCGCTGCGCGGCCGTGATGTCGCGCTCTGGGCGGCCGGGCTGACCTTCTTCGCCGTCCTCGGCCTGGTACCCGCCGTGTTGCTCGCCCTGCGCGGGGCGGCCGAACTCGCCGGGCACGACGTGGTGGTGCGCGGCGCCGGTGCGCTGGCCTCGGCCGTGCCCGCCGCGCAGGACGCCGGGGCGGCGGTCACCACCCTCACCGACGCGGCCCTGCGTGCGCCGTGGCCGGTCCTGCTCGCCATGTTGTTCCCGGCCAGCTTCTACGGCGAGGGCTTGCGGCGCAGCCTCACCCAGGCGGCCGACCGGCGGCCGGGCAGCTTCCTCGGCTGGAAGGGCAGGCTCGGCTTCCTGCCGGTGATCCTGGCGGGCCCGGTGCTGGCCGCCGTGGTGCTGGCGCTGGCCCCCTCCGTCGCGGCCCGCTACACCGCGGGCGGCTGGGGCACGGTGGCCGGGATCGCGTTGTCGTTCCACATCGACTGGCTCGCCATCGCCGTGGTCGTCGCCCTGGTCCACACCACGACCGCGTCCACCGTGGTCCCCGCCGGGTGGGCGGTCGCCGGTGCGCTGGCGATCAGCACCGTGCTCAGCGGTTTCCTGCACGGTTTCCTGTTGTTCCTGGCGATCCCGATCGACTGGAGCCTGCCCTTCGCCGGGCTGCGGCCGGTCGGGGTCACCGTGGCGCTGGCGCTGTGGCTCTACCTGCTCCACCTGATCCTGATCGTGGGTTACCGCCTGCTGCTCAGCGTGCACCGGGTGGTCACCGAGCGTCCGGAGTAGGCTTCCGGGCGGCCACCGCGCGCAACGGGGCCAGGCGCCCGTGGTTGGGCACCGACCAGGTCGGGTGGCCACGCAGGCCCCACCCGGCGAGCAACCGGTTGGCCGCGTGCCAGCCGGTGGTGGCGGCGCGTTCCATCAGCGCCACCGGCAGGTCGACCCGGATGCCGTCCCCGGCCAGCACCAGGCCGGGCACCGGCGTCTCCACGCCGGGGCGCCGGGCGAAGTCACCGAGGCCGAACAGCGGGCAGTCCTGGCGCCACTGCGCCAACTCCCCCACGATGCGCGCGTCCCGGGTTTCCGGGTAGATCTCGTGCAGCCGGGCCAGCAGCCGCCGCGGCAGGTCCCCGGTGCCGCCTTCGACGGCGTAGGCGTGCAACTCCACCACCGAGCCGCCGGTGCGCCGGGCCCACTGCGCGGCCTGGGCTTCGAACCGGTCGAGCAGGCTGATGTTGTCCAGCGGGGGCAGGCTGCCGGTGCCGAGGAACGGCGGGCGCCGGGCCTCGAGCGGGCGGTCGAGCCAGAGCCGGCGCACGTAGAACGGGGGCGCGGACCGCAACCCGTGCACCCGTGCCCGCCAGTCCGCCGTGCCCAGCTCCGCAGAGGCATCGACCACGGCACGCAGACCGGGCACGTCCAGCGCCAGCACCACCGCGTCCACCGGTGCGTCGGCGACCCGGAAGCCCGCGCCGTCCGGCCGCACTCCGTCCACCGGGGTGCCGAGGTGGATTCGCACGCCGAGACCGGTGAGGTGGGCGGCCAGCGGGTCCCACAGGCTCGCCGGATAGGTGTCCTCCGGCACGTCGAAGATCAGGCCCTCGGACGAACCGAGGAAGTACAGGTGGAACATGGTCACCAGCTCGGCGGCCGACAGCTCCGACGGCGAGGCGAAGAAGCTGCGGGAGAACACCTCGAACGCCAGGTGCCGGGCGCTGGCCGGGAAGTTGAGCCGGTCGAGGAAGCTCGCCGCGTCGAGGTCGTCCAGCTGGTGGTAGGTGCCGGGCACGGACACCGTGGCCAGCGCCAGCGCCGGAACCGGGTCGACGCGCACCAAGTCGCGCAGGCGGAACGTGGGGCTGCGCAGGGCGAACACCAGCGCGTTCCACGGCGGGCTGCTGGGCAGGCCGCGGAAGGTGTCGATCCGGCCCTGTGCGTCCAGCAGCGGGTAGTCGGGCACCGGCCGCAGCCGCCGCAGGTCCGGATCGGTGCGCCGGAGCAGGGCCCGCAGGTTGTAGTACTGGCGGAAGAAGGCGTGGAAGCCCCGGCTCATCGTCACCGGGGTGCCGTCGGCGAGTTCGGTGTCCCACCCACCGGCCCGGCCGCCGAGATGGGTCTCGCGTTCGTACAGGTCCACCTCGACACCGCGTTCGGCGAGGCCGGTGGCCGCGGTGAGCCCGGCGATCCCGCCGCCCACCACCGCCACCCGCGGGCGCCGCTGCAACAGCGTGGCGTGCTCGAAGCCGGGCGGCGCCGGGTAGTGGACCCGGCGGCGGTCGTGGCTCATGCGCGACGCCCCAGTCGCACGGCCAGCACCCTGGCCGCGGCGATCCCGGCGACGGCCACGCGGCGGCGGCGCGAAACGGTGGCCCGCCGCGCGAAAACGTTGTGGTCCGCGGCTTCGATCGCATCGAGGATGCGTGAGTACAGCCTGAAAGCGGTGTCCACGCACGGTCGTGAAGCCGGGTGCAGCATCGCGACCCCGGGGCGGGCGCGGCGGTAGACGGCCCGCGTTTCGGCGATCTGGTGGGCCAGTGCGTGGCGCACCGGTGGATCGGCCCGCCGGTGCGCCACGCACCACTGCAGCCGTTCGCGGTCCACGCCGAACGCGGCGAGTTCGTCGGCGGGCAGGTAGACCCGGCCGCGGTCGAGGTCCTCGGCGACGTCACGCAGGAAGTTGGTGAGCTGGAAGGCGGTGCCCAGTGCCGCCGCGGGCCCGGCCGCGGTCTCCCGGCTGGTGACCGTGCCCAGCACCGGCAGCATCTGCAAGCCGATCACCTCCGCGGAACCGTGCACGTATTCGGCCAATTCGGTGCGCGTGGCGTACCCCGTGGTGGTCAGGTCCATGCGCATCGAGCGCAGGAAGGCGTCGAACAGCGCCCGGTCGAGGTCCAGGCGGTGCGCGGTGTCGGCCACGGCCACCAGCGCGGGCTCGGTGACCCGTGCCCCGCTCAGCGCCGCGCCGAGGTCCTTGTCCACGCGGTCGAGGCGCTCCTCCAGTTCCGCGGTGGGGGTGCCCGGTTCGGGTTCGTCGACCAGGTCGTCGACCCAGCGCGCGAAGCCGTACAGCGCGTGCACCGCCGGTCTGCGGGCCGGGCTCAGCAGCCGGGTGGCCAGGAAGTAGGTGCGGCCGTGCCGGGCGTTGAGTTCGCGGCAGCGGGTGTAGGCGGCCCGCAGATCGGGACCGGTGATGCCCGCCGCGTCCAGTTCGGCGCGGGTCACCGGACCGCTCCGGTGATCCGGTCGGCGGCCAGGCGCCCGGACAGCAGCACCGTCGGCACCCCGACCCCCGGCACGGTGCCCGCCCCGGCGAGCACGGCGTTGGCAACACCGCGGACCCGGTTCGCCGGGCGGAACGGGCCGGTCTGGGCGAAGGTGTGCGCGTAGCTGAACGGCGTGCCCGCGACCATGCCCCGCGCGGCCCAGTCGTCGGGGGTGAGCAGGTGGGTCCGGTCGACCTCGGTGGTGAAGCCGGGCAGCAGCCGCCGCTGCACGTGCCGGGTCAGTTCGTCGGCGTACCGCGGGCCGAGCGCCTGCCAGCGCTGGCGGCCGCGGTCGAGGTTGGGCACCGGCGCCAGGATCGAGTACAGCTCGTGCCCCGGTGGCGCGAGCCCGGGATCGGTGGCGGTGGGCCGGGTGATCAGCAACGACGGATCGCTCATCAGCGAGCCCTGCTTGATGATCTCGTCGAAGGTGCGGTGCCAGGCGGAGCCGAACATGATGGTGTGGTGCGCCACTTCGGGCCGGGACCGCGTGGTCCCGGCGTGCAGCACCACCGCCGACGGCGCCGGGCGCAGCGGCACCAGCCGCCGGGGGGTGCGGCCGAGCAGCCGGTAGCTCTGCGCCGGTTCGGTGGTCAGCACGACCGCGTCGCACGGCAGCCGCCGTCCCCCGGCGGTCCGGACCGCGTGCACCCGCCCGCCGCTGATCTCCAGTGCGACCGCGGGGTCGCCGTGGTGGAAGGTGGCACCCGCCTTGGCCGCCGCCGCGGCGAGCGCGACCGGCACCGCGCCCATCCCGCCACGGGGGAAGAACACACCGCCCACGGTGTCCATGTAGGAGATCACCGCGTACAGCGCCAGCGCCCGGCGCGGGGACACCCCGGCGTAGAGCGACTGGAAGCTGAACACCCGCTTCAGGCGGGGATCGCGCAGGAAGCGCCCGACCGCGCCGTCGAGGCTGCGGAACGCGCCCATGGCCACCAACCTGGCCAGCTGCGGGGAAACCAGCGACAGCGGCGAGTCGAAGTTCGACGCGATGAACCGGTCGAACTCCACCGAGTACAGCTCGCTCAGCCACGCCCGCAGGCGCAGGTACCCGGCGGCTTCGGCCGGACCGGCGAACGCGCGCACCGCTTCGGCCATCGCCTCGGCCTCGGTGTGCACGGCCAGCTCGGACCCGTCGGCGAACACGGCGCGGTAGGCCGGGTCCAGGCGGATCAGGTCGAGCCAGTCGGCCAGCTCCTCACCGAGCGCGGCGAAGGTGTCACCGAGGATGCCGGGCATCGTCAGCACGGTGGGCCCGGTGTCGATCGAATAGCCCTCCAGCTGGTGCCCAGCGGCCCGCCCACCCGGGCCCGCGCGGTCGTCCAGCACGGTGACCTCCCGGCCCCGGCCGGTCAGGTGCGCCACCGCGGCCAGCCCCGCCAGTCCGGCGCCGACCACCACCACGTGCCCGCCCGGCATCCCTCGCTCCACCATCGCTCATCCCCATCCCGGCGAGACCCGCACCACGAAATCGATGCACTAACGCTGCAAACCGCAGCCTAGAGCCGCGGGCCCGGCGGCGCAGCGTTCGATCCCGCCACCGGCTGGCGCCGGTGCGCGGCGGTCAGTTCCGCCAGCACGGGCACGAGGTCGTTCGGCGACGGCATGGCGCGGACCTCGGTGCGCAGCTGCCGGGCGTTCGCCGCGTACGACGGGTCGTCCAGCACCGGTTCCAGGCTGTGCCGCAGGACCTCCGCGGTCAGCTTCCCGGCGTTGGCCGCGTAGCTCCCGGCACCGCGGGCCGCCAGGCCCTCGGCGATGGCCACCGGGCCCAGCCACTTCTCCACGGTGAAGTCCTGCGGCACGATGACCTGCGGCACCCCGTGCTCCAGCGCCCCGGAGAAGGCGCCGCTCCCGCCTTCGTGCACCAGCGCCGAACAGGTGGGCAGCAGCGCGTTCAACGGCACGAAGTCGACCGCGCGCACGTTGTCCGGCACCGTCGCCGTCCCGGGCTGCTCGGCGGTGAAGGTCGCGATCACCTCGGCGCCGAGATCGGCCACCGCGTCCAGCAGTTCACCGATCGAGGCCGAGCCGCCGAGCGCGGTTTCGCGGTGCGCGACGCCCAGGGTCAGGCAGATCCGCGGGCGCGCGGGCGGGTCGAGCACCCAGTCCGGGATGATCGACGGCCCGTTGAACGGGATCCGGCGCATCGGCACGTAGTGCGCCCCCGGGTACTGCGGGATCCAGGCGGGCAACGGCGAAACCGTCCACTGCCCCACCGCGATCGCTTCGTCGAATTCGTGGCCGTGGCGGGCCAGCACCGGCTCGAGCCACTCCCGCAGCGGATCGGCCGGGCCCGGCTGGTTCCGGCAGGCTTCCCGCAACTGGGCGATCCGATCCACGGCGAACAGCTGGGCCGCTGAAGCGGGCGAGACGGGTCAGCAGCCCAGCGCACCGACGAGCAGGGCGGCGACGGCGTCCCGGTGCGCCGGGCTGTCCCGCCACCGCAGCCGGCGGCCGGCCTCGACCACCACGCCGAACCCGGCGTGCACCAGCACCCTGGCCTGGCGTGAGTCGAGTTCCGGCCGCGCCGCGCGCAGCCGCTGTTCCCAGACGGCGATGTGCTCGCGCTGCGCGGTGACCAGCGGCCGCCGCAGGTTGGCGGGCAGGCCGGCCAGTTCGGCGTTCGCCACGCTGGTGAGGGCGGTGTGCTCGAAGCTGTAGGCCACGTAGGTCGCGGTCAGCGCGGCCACGGCGGCCTGCGGGCCGCTCACCCCGCGCAGGTTCTGCTCCACCGCCTGGGCCAGCAGTCCGGCGGCCTGGAGGCAGGCCGCGGCCAGGATGTCGGCCTTGCCGGGGAAGTAGCGGTAGAGGGCGGACGGCACCAGCCCGACCGCCTCGGCGATCTTGGCGTTCGTGACGTTGGCGAAGCCGTCCCGTTCGAACAGGGCGATCGCGGCCTCGAGGATTTCCGACCGCCGGGTGCGGGTGGCGGGCTGGCTGGGCAGTTCGACCGGGGGCGTGCCGGTCGCCGCCGTGGGGTCGGTGGCGACCACCCGCGTGGCGGCCGACACCAGCAGTTCTTCCAGCCGCCGCTGGGCGATCGACACGCGGTGCATGGTGATGGACCCGATCGCGCCGAGGGCCGCCGCGGCTCGCAGGTGGTCCTCGGGCAGCGGGTGCTCGGCCCGCGCCACCCCGGTCACCCGCTCGACGATGTGGCCGAACTTCGCCCGCAGCACGTGGCGGTCGGCCCGGTGGAGGAACCGGGACTCCCACCGGTACAGCCCGCCGGCCGCGCGGTGGGTGATCGTCAGCCGGGTGGCGGCGGTGAGCACGTCGGCCAGCGTGCCGTCGGCTGGCACCCCGTCGACGGCGGCGACGAGCCGGTCCACCATCACGTTCGCGCACTCGGCGAACAACGCGTACTTGTTCGGGAAGTGCCGGTACAGCGCCGCCGCGGTGATGCCCACCCCGGCGGCGATCTCCTCCATCGACGCCGCGTGGTAGCCGCGCTCGCTGAACACCCGGCCCGCCGCCTCGACGATCAGCTGCTTGCGGTTGCGCGGCCGGACGGCCGCCGCCGGACCGGCGGTCACCGGGGCGTTCCGGCGGGCGGACGGGCGGTGGAGGCCATGTGCGCCAGTCAACCACGAACCGCGGCCCTGGCGGGCACCGCTCGGCACCGGGTGCTTTCCGATTGACTTGTTGGTTCCCGAACAGCGGCTTCCCCCTGGTGGCTCGCCGCCGGCCTGGCCGGTCGCGGGGCCACCGACGGCGACCGCGTGGCGCTGCTGACCCTGAACCAGCCGTGCTTCGTCGAAAGCGTGGTCGTCGGCGAACTGCCCCGCAACGCCGGCGGAAGGTGGTCAAGGGCGCACTGCCCGCGATGGACCCCAGGGCAGGAGCACCGGCTTGAGCGCCGTTCCGGCCCGCTGGTCGGCGACCGCCCGGTCGAACCCGGCCAGCGGGTAGGTGCGCACCAGGCGGTCGAGGGGCAGGCGGCCGGCCTGGTGGCGCCGGACCAGTTCGGGGATGAGCACGGCAGGCTGCGCGTCGCCCTCCACGCAGCCGAGCACCCGGAGTCCGCACGACACCAGGGATCGCACGTCCAGGGTTGCTTCCGCCGGACCGAGGCCGACGAGGACCAGCACACCGCGTGGTGCGAGCAGGCTGAGCGCGCGAGCGATCACGTCGGGACGGCCCGTGGTGTCGAGCGCGCGGGTGACCGGGGGCAGCGGCTCGCCGAGTGAGGCGACGGCCTTGGCGCCCAGCGAAACGACGAGGTCCCGCCGCGCCGCGATGGGTTCCGCCACGACCACCTCGGCGCCTTCGGACAGGGCGGTCAGCACCGCGGCGGCCCCCACGCCACCGGCGCCCGCCACCAGCAACCGGTCGCCCGGCCCGGGACGCAGCACGTTGAGCACCGCGCCCGCACCGGTCAGGAAGCCGCACCCCAGCGGGGCGGCGACTTCCGGTGGCAGGTCGCCGACCCGGACGCAGGAACGAGCTGGGACCACCGCGTTCGCGGCGAACGACGACTGCCCGAAGAACGCCGCGAACACCGGTTCACCACTGACTCGGACCGTCGGCGACCCGTCCGGCCGCCGCCCCGAGTCGTTCAGCTCGCTCGCCGAAGCGCAGTAGGCGGGCTGACCGGCTCCGCACGGCCCGCACCCACCGCAGGAAGCGAAGGAGAGCACCACCCGGTCCCCCACCGCGAGCGTGCCGGCCTCGGCGCCCAGCCGCTCGACGACGCCGCAACCTTCGTGGCCGAGCACCGCGGGCCTGCTCCCGAGCGCCCGCCGGGTGAGGAGGTCCGTGTGGCACACCCCGGCCGCCTCGACCCGGACGATCACCTCGTCCGGGCGCGGGTCGTCCAGTTCGGCCTCGACCACCTCGCTGGGCGCGGTGCCGCGCGAGAGCAGTACCGAGGTCCTCAATCGCGCTCCAGGCCGAAGTAGAAGTGGCGGCCGTTCGCGAGCGCGGCGCCGGGTCTGCCGTTCATCACGCCCATCAGCGTGTGGTCGTCGACGCGCTTGAAGTGGTCGAAGACCGGCATGCCGTCGTAGACCATCGTGGCGGTCACCTCACCGCGGAACTCGACGTTCCACAGGCTCGCTTCGCCCTTGCCCGCGAGGGTGTCGGAGTAGAGGCTGCCGTCCTCGGCCCGGCAGATCAGCGGTTTGGCGTCGTCGAGGGCGTCGAACCGCTTGCCGTACCACCGGCTGCTCACCAGCACGCGCTCGACGGGGTGCCCGGTCGGGAGGGCGAACCCCCGCCACGCCCCGAGGATCGACGCCGCGTCGACGGCTTCGAGGTCCGCCCAGAGGGTGTCGAGGCCGTCCGGGTCCAGCGGGCCCGGTGCCGCCCGCAGTTCCCGCCAGCGTTCGATCCGGCGCTGCTCCAAGTTGATGCGAGTCATGCGGACTCCTTCGCGTTTCGCGGACCGATTCAGCCTGCCCAGGCCCTTGCCGACGGACGGCCCGCGTCGCTATGTTAACGAGGAGTCTCATATCGAATCAAGGGCGGGAGCAGGCCGTTCACCCCGCTGGCACCTGCGAGAAGCCGCATTGCACGCCTACCGAGGAAGCTAGGTAAGTAAATGAGCAGTCTCAGCAGAAGGAAGGTCCTCTCGCTCGGCGTGGCGCTGGGCCTGGTGAGCGCGGTGGGCGTGGCTCCCGGGCCGGCCTCGGCCAAGGCGGGCGTCGCGGCCGCGGGCACCGACCCGTGGTGGGTCTGGGACGAGGAAATCGACGGCATCATGGCCTCGCTGCTCGACTCCGGCGGGGTTCCGGCGGTCAACACCGCGATCGAGCCGTGGGTGAACAACAACCACGAGCTGCCGAGCGGGCTGCCGGGTGACCTCGCCGCCCACCTGGCCAAGGTCAACAAGCTGCCGTCCTGGGCCGACCCGGCGAAACTGCGCCTCGCCGCCGACTTCAACCGGCGCAAGGACACCTACCTGTTCATGCTCTACGGCCTCGGCAGCGGCATCATGAGCACGGTCATCCCGCGTGAGGCCAAGTCGGTCTACTGGTCCGCCGGCGGCGCCGACATGCAGGACCGGGCGGCCAAGACGTTCACCTTCGGCTACGACCTGAGCGACCTCAACGCCTTCGAACCCGGTGGCCAGTTCGTGGTCACGGCCAACAAGACGCGCCTGGTGCACGCCGCGGTGCGGCACCTGCTGCCGCAGTCACCGCACTGGTCGGCGGTCGCGGACGAGGAGGGCCGGATCCCGATCAGCAACGGCGACATCCTGGTCACCTTCCACAGCCTCGGCACGTTCGTGCACAAGAAGCTGACGGAGTGGAAGGTGCCGATGACGGCCGCGGACGAGGCCGCCTTCCTGCACTCGTGGCAGGTCGCCATGCACCTGCTGGGCGTGCGGGAGGAGTTCATCCCGAAGACGTGGGACGCCGCGTACGCGCAGTCGGCGCAGGCGCTCACCCCGATCCTGGCGCCGTCGTTCGAGGGCAAGGAACTGGCCGAGGACCTGCTGGGCCTGACCGCGCAGGTGGATCTGGGCGTCACCAGGGGGTTCCTCAACGAGTTCGTGCGCTACGTGCTCAGCGACGCCATCGGCGACTGGCTGAACCTGCGCCGCGACCCGGCCGCCGCGGCGCTCATCCGCACCGGCTGGCCCGCCTACATCGCCTTCCGCGAGGGCCTGCTCCCGGTGATGCCGGTCGGCTTCTACCTGTTCGACCAGCTGGTCCGCGGGATCGCCATGCTGTTCCTGAACAAGCTCACCTCCCCGGCCACCACCCCCATCACCATCCCGACGGGGAACCGCCCGGGAGCCTGACCCGGCGGTTCGAGGAGAGGAGCCCGGGCGCGGCTGCTTCGGCGGACGCCGGGTTCGAATGGGCTTCGACTCCGGCTGGCGCGGCACCCCGCGTGCCCGAGGCGTCAACTCCCGGAGCCTTGGCCCAACACGCGCAACAACGCCGACGCGAGCAGAGCCACCGGCCGATCACCATCCCCGGCCAACCCCGCCAGCACCACACGGGCACGAGACGGCGGCATCTCGGCAAGGGCCTGGGTCACTCGCAGCCGCACCGCGGATTCCGCACCGGCGAGTTCCTCGGTCAGTGCCGCCATGACCCGGTCGGCGCAGCCGGGGTCCTGCGAAAGCGTCCCCAGGACCTCGGCTGCCTCGACGTCGTTCGTGCCGGTGACGACCATGGCGACGAGGGCGGGCACGGCCGCGGTCGCGCCCCGCTTGCCCAGCGCCAGCGCGGCGTGCTTGCGCACCACCGGATCCGCGTCGTCGAGGACCTTCGACAGCTCGGCGGTCGCCCGGTCGCCGGGTAGTTCGGCCAGGGCCAGGACGGCGCGCCGCCGGATGTCGGCGTCCGGTGAGGACGCACCGGCCGCCACGGCGGCCACGCCGTCCTCGCCCGCCCTGGCCAGCGCCCAGCGCAGGGCGCCGGACACGTTCGCGTCGGCTTCGGTGAGCAGCGCCCTGGCCAGCACGTCGGCGGGCACCGGCAGGTCCTCGGCCGGGGCGAGCACCGCCTGCTGCCGCCGGGCGGCACTGGGTGAATCGAGCCCGTGCAGCAGTTCGACCACCCGCAGCACACCTTCCCAGCCGCCCGGTGCCGAGGCGTCGACGGTGCGAAGCCGGTCGAGCAGCTCCTGTTCCCGCCGCAGCCGCTCCTCGGTCCGCCGGATGAGGTCACCGACCAGGGTGGCCGGGGCGAAGGCCGGATCCTCCAGCGCCCGCCCGATCTGCCGCAGCGACAGGCCCAGCGACCGCAGCCCCTCCACGTGGAAGATCCGGCGGATGTCCTCGGCGGAGTACTCCCGGTAGCCACCCACGGTGCGACCGGTCGGCCGCACCAGCCCGAGCGAGTCGTAGTGCCGCAGCATCCGCGTGCTCACCCCGGACCGGCGGGCCACCTCGCCGATCAGCACGCCGCTCCCCCGGCCCGCTCCGGGCCGAGCGCGACGATCCGCTTGGCCTCCTCGGCGGCGAGGTCGAACCCGGCGTCCGGGTCGCGCAGGAGCCGCTCGGTGGCACGGGCGTGCGCCCGCACCGCCGGGTCGGCGCCGGCCGAACCCCGCCGCAGCACCGGCTCGATCACCTCGCCGAGGGCGACCAGCGCGCGGCTGAGGCTCAGCTGCACGTTCCGGTCACCGCGGCCGAGCTGGGCGGCCAGGTCCGCGGCCAGCCGCGCCCGCTCCCCCGGTGGCACGAGGACGACGGCAGCACGCCAGGCGCTGCGCGCGACCTCTTCGTCGGCGTCGTGCAGCAGCGACCTGGTGATCGCGGGCCAGGCGCGGGCGTCCCCGATCTTGGACAGCGTGTGCAGCGCCTGGCTCCTGGCCTGGGCGCGCTCGGCACGCAGCTCCGCCAGCAGCCTCGGCACGGTGGCCTCCGGCGGCAGGCGGGTCAGCGCCCAGGTGAGCATGTCGCGCACGAAGAAGTCCGGCTCGATCGCGCACCGGCCGACCAGCGCGTCGAGCAGCCCCGGGTCGGGGTGCGTGCCCGCCGCCAGCGCCGCCTGGAGCCGCGTCGACGAGTCCGCGGCACCCAGCGCGCCGGGCAAGTGTGTGGTGTTGATCGTGACCACCTCCTGCGCCCAGTGAAGACCTTGTCACAGTGTCAAGGTCAAGCCCGCGACGCCCCGGCCCCGGGAAAGGGGCACGCACGACCCTTTCGTGAAATCGGCGGAAGCAATTCTCATGATCGTTCCGACGATGGGTGAAAAGGTCCTCAGCCAGTCGAGTTCGGCGCGAACCCGTCCGGGTTGCGCGTTCCCGCGGCGATTTCCCGGCACCGGCGCGGCTGCCACCATTGTCGGAATGCCGTCGAAATCCGGAGGTCAACGATGAGCCTGCAACGCGTCATCACCGATGAACAGGACCTGCAGATCGCTCCCGTTTTCGCCCAGCGGATCAGCGAGGACGTGGTGCCGAAGGGCAGACTGCCGGAGAACCCGATGCCCGCGAGCGTCGCGGCGGGCATCGTCCGCTCGCGGTTGCTGCTGGACGGGCGGGCGGCGCTGAACCTGGCCACGTTCTGCACCACGGCCGCCGAGCCGGAATTGGAGCAGATCTACGCGGAAACCGCGTCGATCAACCTGATGAACCGCGAGGAGTACCCGGCCAGTTCGCACATCGAGCAGGAATGCATCAACGCGCTGGCGGATCTGTGGCACGAGGACGACGGCCAGTTCGTCGGCTGCTCCACCAGCGGCAGTTCGGAGGCGGCCATGCTCGCCGGGCTGGCCATGCTGCGCCGCTGGCGGGAGCAGGGCGGTACCGGTAAGCCGAACATGGTGTTCGGCACGCACGTCCACGTCTGCTGGCCGAAGTTCTGCAACTACTGGGACGTCGAAGCCAGGATGATCCCGCTCGAAGAGGGCCGCACCACCCTGGACCCGAAACTGACCGCCGAGGCGGTCGACGAGAACACCATCGGCGTGGTCGCGGTGCTGGGCAGCACGCAGGACGGGCGCTACGACCCGGTCGCCGACATCGCGACCGCGCTCGACGGCGTGGCCGCCGACCGGGGTGCCGACGTGCCGCTGCACGTCGACGCGGCCAGCGGCGGATTCGTCGCGCCGTTCCTCGACGTCGACTTCGCCTGGGACTTCGCCCTGCCGCGGGTGGTGTCGATCAACGCGTCCGGGCACAAGTTCGGGCTGGTCTTCCCGGGTTCGGGGTGGTGCCTGTGGCGGGATCCGGAGTACCTGCCGGATTCGCTCGTCTTCGACTGCAACGTGCTCGGCGGCCACCACCCCACGTTCACGCTGAACTTCTCCCGGCCCGCCTCCGGCGTGATCGCCCAGTACTATCAGTTCCTGCGCAACGGCCTGGCCGGTTACCAGCTGGTCGCCCAGCGGTGCCAGGAGGTCGCGCGGTACGTCGCGAAGACCGTCACGGCCATCGGCCCGTACGAGGTCATCGCCGACGGTGAGGACCTGCCGGTGGTGGCGTTGCGGCTGCACGACCCCGAAGCCGTGGGGTTCACCGTGTACCACCTGTCCGAGGCGCTCAAGGGCGACGGCTGGCACGTGCCCGCCTACAGCCTGCCGCCGAACCTGGAGCACGTGGACGTGATCCGGGTGGTGTGCCGTCAGGGCTTCACCCTCGACCTCGCGGAACGGTTCCTCGCCAGCCTGGTCAAGCACACCGAGCGCCTGGCCGGGCACCCGTTCCCCCTGCCGGAGGTGGCGGCGGCGCCGACCTTCGCCGACTGACCCGGTGGTCACGCTCGCCGAACTGGAGGCCGACCCCCACCCGGCGTACGCCAGGCTGCGCGCGAGCGAGCCGGTCACCTGGGTGCCGGAGGCCGGGCAGTGGCTGGTGACCCGGTGGCGGGACGTGCACGCGGTGCTGGCCGACGCCGGGCGGTTCACCACCGACCAGCCGGGGTCGCCGATGCTCGCGCTGTGCGGTGGCACGCCGTTGCTGATGCGGGAGGGAGAGTCCCACGAGGACCTGCGGGAGGCGTTCCGGCACGACTTCGCCCCGCACCGGGTCACCGACTTCGTCGACGCGATCGCCCGGCCGGTCGCCTCCCGGATCGCCGACGAGGTGTTCCCGGCCGGCCGGGCCGACCTGGCCGCCGACTACTTCGAGCCGGTCGCGGTGGCGGCGGTGTCGAGGCTGCTCGGGCTCGACGGGCCGGGCGCGGATTCGGCGCGGCGGTGGGGGAAGTCGCTGACGGCGGTGGCGAACGACTTCGGGCGGGACCCGGCGGGCGTGCGGGCCGCGGCCTCGGTGCTGGCCGAGGACGCGGCCGTGACCGCGCTCGTCCACCGCCTGCGGGAACGGCCGGACCGCTCGGTGATCGCACACCTGCTGCACCACGACCGCGGGCCGGGAGAGGCACGACCGGACGCCGACGTGGTGCCGGTGCTCAAGCACCTCGGGCTGAGCGTGCTCGAGCCCGGCTGGCTGGCGGGCTGGACGCTGGTGGCGTTGTGGTCGGCGCCCGCGCACTTCGCCGCGGTCCGCGCCGACCGGGCGCTGCTCGGCGCGGTGGTCTACGAAGCACTGCGGTGGAGCGGCCCGGTCGGCGTGCTCGGCAGGCGCACCACCCGGCCGGTGACGCTGGGCGGGCGGGAGATCCCGGCGGACAGCGTGCTCGCGGTCGCCATCGCGTCGGCCAACCGCGACGAATCGGTGTTCAGCCACCCCGACCGGTTCGACCCGCACCGCGACGCCCGCACCCACCTCGGCTTCGGCGCCGGCGGGCACCACTGCCCCGCCCACCCGGTGGTCACCGCGCTGGCCAGGACCGCGCTGGACGTGCTGCTCGACCGCCTGCCCGGCCTGCGCCCGGCACCCGGCGCCCGGATCACCCCGCACGGCTGGAAACTGCGGCTCCCCGGCCCGCTCGACGCGGTGTGGGACCGGTGACGCCGGGTGACATCCGGCGCCCGGAAAGCGGGTGCCCACCCGTTGATTCGGTTGAGCCGACTCCGGAATGGTGACCGGCAAAAGAAATCCAATTTTCATTTTTTTTCGCCGTCACCCCAGCACCCGTTCAGTTGACGTGCCCGGACGAACCTTGTCACGCCTCGGCCCGTGTGCGGAAACTGTCAGGTGCCGGTCGCCGAACCGGAAAAATCCAACGGAGGGTCTGAACAATGATGCAGGACAACACGGTGCGGCCGCCCCAGGCCGCGGAGAGCCGAGCCGGTTACGAGCCGCCCACCCTGGCTCCGTACGAAGCCCCGATGATGTGCAATGTGGGCGGATACGCGTACCTGACGACGGGTTGCGGATTCAACTTCTTCGAATGGCCGGCGCAGCACAGCAACTGCGGCTCATGGTGAGGAGGTTCGAAACGGGCAGTGGTCGCCAGAGCTGGTGCCTGGTCCTCCCGGACACGGACACCGCACTGGCGGCGACTGCCGCTTGGCGGGTCCGCGGGCTGGACGTGCTGCACCACCCGTCCGGGCGGCCGTGGCTGCTCGGCCGGTGGCAGCGGAACGACCTGACGCCGTTCACCGGCCGCGAATCCTCGGTGGTCCTCTTCGGCGAAGCCTCGTCGAGTGCCCGCGGTCTGGCGGAAAGGCTCGCCGGCCTCCGCGACGTGGCCGACGCCGACCAGGTCGGCGCCCGCATTCCCGGCAGCTACCACTTGCTGGTTTCGGCCGGCGGAAAAGTGCGGGCCCAGGGCAGCGTTTCCGGGCTCCGGCGCATTTTCCACACCACGCACGAGGGCAGCGCCTTCGGTTGCACGCGGTCCGACGTGCTGGCCGGACTCGTGGCCGCCACACCGGACGAGGAATTGCTCGCGGCCCACTTGATGGCGCCGGGGGTCCCCTATCCGCTGGCCGACCGGTCCGTCTGGCGCGGGGTCCACTCCGTGCCCGAGGACAGCCACCTGGTGCTGGACCGGGACGGCCGCGCCCACGTCCGGCGCCGCTGGACCCCGCCCGACCCGGTGCTGCCGCTGCGGGACGGGGTGCCGCTGATGGCCGAAGCCCTCAGCGACGCGGTTTCGGTCCGCACCGAGCGCGGCGGGGTGGTCAGCGCCGACCTGTCCGGTGGCATGGATTCGACCTCCCTGTGCTTCTGCGCCGAGCGGGGTCCGGCCAAGCTGGTGACCCTCACGCGGCTGAGCACCGACCCGGCGAACGACGACGGGACCTGGGCCAGGGACGCCGCCTCGCGGCTCGAAGACGCGGAGCACCTGTTCGTGCACCCGGACGAACTGCCGGGTTTCTACGCGGAGCTCCAGCGGGCCGGCGAGGGCATGGACGAGCCGGTGCTCACCGGCCGGGTGCGCGCCGAGTACGAAGTGGTCGCCCGGTGGCTGCTCGACCGCGGGTCGCGGGTGCACCTGTCCGGCGAAGGCGGCGACCAGATCCTCCAGGGGCGGCCCGCCTTCATGCACACGATCGTGCGCCGCTCCCCGCTCACCGGCCTCCAGCACACCCGGGGTTATCTCGCGCAGAACCGGTGGCACTGGCGCTCGACCCTGCGGGCCCTGGCGGACAACCGGAGCTTCGGGCGGTGGCTGGCCGACTCGGCGGCCGATCTGTCCCCGCGTTCCGCCCACACCAAGCAGGCCCAGCTGGGCTGGCAGGCGCCGCCGCAGCTCCCGCCCTGGGTCCGGCCCGACGCCGTCGAGGCGGTGTCGCGCCGCCTGCGCACCGAAGCCGGCCGGACCTCGCCACTGGCGCCGGAACGCGGGCAGCACAGCGTGCTCTGGACGATCCGCGCCGGAGCCAGGCTGGACCGGCACCTGTCCGAGATCACCGCGGCCGAGGGCGTGCCGATGAGCTTCCCGTTCTACGACGACCGGGTCGTGGAAGCGGCGCTGGCCGTGCGGCTGCACGAGCGCGCCGACCCGGTGACCTACAAGCCGCTGCTGGCCGGGGCCATGCGGGGCATCGTGCCGGACGACCTGCTCGGCCGCAGCACCAAGGGCGAGTACGGGGCGGACGTCCGCGCCGGCCTGTTCGCCAGGCGGGCCGAACTCGAAGCCCTGGTGGACCAGCCGGTGCTGGCCGAACTCGGCCTGATCGACGCCGGCGCGCTGCGCCGCGCCTGCTTCACCCTGATGCCACCGCACCTGACGGTGGCGCGGCTGGAGTCGACCCTGCTCCTCGAATGCTGGCTCCGCGCCCACACCGGAAAGCAGTTTTCGCCCGTCCGCCAAGCGGTTTCGGAGGTGCACCCGTGAGCTTGCCCGTTTCCCTGCACGCCCGCGACCGGCTGCCCTGGTACCGCGCCGCGGCCGTGAAGGCGGTGATCGCCCTCGCCCACGTCATCGGCCGGACCCGGCCACGCACGATCCGCCGTTTCCTCCAGCTCTGCGCCGGTGGGGCCCGGCCGGCGGCCTACCAGGAGGCCGAACGAGCACGGCAACTGGTGGTGAGCGCGAGCATCCGGTGCGCCGGAGCCGGGTGCGTGCCGCGGTCGATCGCCACCGCGCTGCTCTGCCGGCTCGGCGGCACCTGGCCCACCTGGCAGAGCGGGGTGCGGCTCAACCCCTTCTCCGCGCACGCCTGGGTCGAGGCCGACGGGCACCCGGTCGGCGAACCGGCCACCACGCTCGAAGTGAAACCCCTGCTCACGGTCCCGGCAGGCGGGACCCGGAATCACCGTCAACTCACCGGAAGGTGGACGAAGCATGTCCCTGCGATTGGCGAACAGCGTCAGCCAAGCGGAAACCGACGGCGGCCTCGCGCTGCTCGATGAGCGCTCCGGCCAGTACTGGCAACTGAACGAGACGGCCGGACTGGTGCTCCGGTTGCTGCTCGACGGGGCCAGCAAGGAGGAAGCCGTCGCCGAACTCACCCAGCGGTACCAGGTGGAGCCCGCACAGGCGGGCGACGACGTGGGTGCCCTCGTCGCTTCCCTGGAAGAAGCCAAATTGGCGAGGTACGCGACCCGGACCGAGGGGTGATCGAGTTGACCGCGGAACTCGATCGACGGCTTTCGGAAAGCCGCCCGTTCGGAAACAGCGCCGGAATCCGGGAGAAGTTCGAAGCGGGCCAGGTGCACTGGCTCACCCGGATGGGCAACGGCAGCCCCGCCGCCGCCGAACTCGCCGGCCTGGTCCGCCTGGCCGGACCGCGCCAGCGGTACCGGACGCTCGGGGACACCGCCCTGCGGTCGGTCATCGTCCGCTACATCGAGCGGGCCGCGGCCGGAGCGGACCCCTCGGCCATGCCGGACGACGACAGCGAGGTGCTCCGCCAGTCGATCGCCGGGCTCACCAAAGGGCGGGCGCGGTGCCTGCTGGCCGGCGACGGCACGGCGGACAACCGGCTGGGCGCGAACTGGTACCACGGCTGGGTCTGGCTGAAGGACACCTTCGACACCGCACCGGGGCGGGTGACCCGGCAGGTGCTCGAGAAGTACTCCCGGATCCCGCTCGACGCCCCGACCGCGACCGAAGTGGACGCGCTCCGGAAAGGGGTCGCCCTGCTGGAAACCCTGTTGCCCCGCCTCACCGGCAGCGCGTTGAGCCACACGCACGTCGCCGCCGTCATCGCCCCGGCCGGGCACTGGGCGGACATGCGCTCCACCTCGCTGTTCCAGATCGGCGGCGGGGTGTTCCTCGGCAAGACCGCGCTCCGCAACCCGTGGGTGACCGCCGAGTGCCTGCTGCACGAGTCCGTGCACCAGAAGCTCTACGACTTCCGGCACGGTCACACCCTGCTCACCCGGGACTTCGCCACGGAAGACCTGGGACCGCAGCCCGCGGTCGTGGTGCCGTGGCGGTCGCCGGGAAGCGGGCGGGAAAACGCCTGGGACACCTTCCGGGCGCTGTCGGCCGTGCACGTCTACGTCCACCTCGCGGTGCTGGGCAGGGCGGCGGAAGCGCGGGAAGCCGAACTGAAGGGGGAATTCGGCGGCCTGCGGGACGCGCAACCGCGGATGGTCAGCGCACGCACGGCCGCGGAACGGGCGCACTTCCTCGCCGAAGGGCTCCGTGAGTCCTGTTGGGACGAACTGGGCCCGGCGGGCCGCCTGCTGATCGACTGGCTGCAGGCCACCCTGGCGTCCCACGACCCGTGCCCGCCGCCGAAGGGGGCCGACCTGCACCTGCTGATGGACCGCTACCTTGGCGAAGCCAGGACGGTGGCGGCCCGGAGCGTTCCCGCGGAGTTCCTCGCCCGGCTGGCCGTGCTGATGGCCGACGAGATCGCGGTCGTCCAGCGCATCCTGTCGGCCGCCGGCGACGAGCAGGCGAGGGCTCGGTTCGACCAGCGCATTTCCCGGCTTCCGCAACACGGCGGCGAACTGCGTTTCGTCGAAATGAGGACGGTGATCGCCGATTCCCTGCGCGATCTTTCCCAGGACGGTTATCGCCTCATCCCCGCGGACGGCGGTGACGTGCACGGGTCGCTGCGGAAGATGATCGACGAATCCAGCAACCGGATCGCCGTGGAAATCCTCAGTTGAGGGACCGCCTGCCCAGCCGGGAACGGCGCCGGATGCGCACGAGGGCGACCACCGTGCAGATCAGGCCGAGCGGGACGAGCACCAGTTCCCAGAACACGACATCGCCTGCCGTCGCGCCGTCGCGGGTGGCCGCGAGCCCCCAAGCCGCCAGGGCGAGCGCCACCAGTGCCCCGAGCACCACGCGCACGGGGTATCTGGTGGCCCACACCTCGGTCCGCTTCGGGCGCACGGCAGCCAGGCCCGCGGCACGGCGGTAGCGGAGCTTCCGACCGAGTTTCCGACCGATTTCGTAGCCCACCACGGCAGTTCTCCTTTCCGCGTGCGGCGGGAGTAACCTCCTACGCCGTTCGCCAAACCTCGAACTCCGCGGTGCGGCGGGGGCCTCGTGATGTTGACCAGCCGCGAACGCGCGGGCACCTCCGGCTGACGCGCCATGGCCCACCGCCACCGGCCGGCCTCGCGCTCACCAGTCCGGAGGTCCAGGCGACAGGGTTACCACGTCAACGTTCCTCGACGAGGGACTAGCACTTCGCCGAGGGGTTCTCCTTCTCCCAAATTGCCGTCATTGGTCCGCGCTTTGGGCTTGTTGCCCCGTCTCCGCGTGGACTACCTTGTCGGCACTGCCAGTTGATCTTCCGCGTGGACGATCGTTTTTGGTGCTATCAAAGGAGAATCCCAGTGTTCCGAAGAGACGGGGCCGAGCGGCGCGCCGGTCGCGGCTGGTACGCCGCCGTGGCCGCGGTCGTGCTCCTCCTGCTCGGCTCGGCGGCCAGCGCCACGCCGACGGCGACCGAGCGCACGGCGCAGCAGTACCTGCCGGGCTTCACCCACGGGTCCGTGGCCGTGCAGGGCACCACGCTGCACTACGTCCGCGGCGGGTCCGGGCCGCCGCTGGTGCTGCTGCACGGCTGGCCGCAGACCTGGTGGGAGTGGGCGAAGGTGATGCCCTCGCTCGCCGAGCACCACACCGTGATCGCCTTCGACCTGCCCGGCGCGGGTGACTCGAGCATCCCCGGCGGTGGTTACGACAAGGCGACCACCGCGAAGCGCATCCGTGAAGGCGTGCACAAGCTCGGGTACAACCAGGTTTCGCTGCTCGGGCACGACACCGGCGCGCTCGTCGCCTACCCCTACGCCCGCGACTACCCGGCCGAGGTCGTCCGGATGGCCGTGCTGGAGACCCCGCTGTCCGGCTTCGGGCTCGAGGACGTCAACGGCATCAGCTTCCACCTCGGCCTCAACCAGACCGCCGCGCCGGTCCCGGAGAAGCTGATCGACAACGACGACGTGCCGACCTACCTCGGCTGGCTGTTCAGCGGCGCGCGGCACCCCGACCGCATCGACCAGGCCGCCTTCTTCCAGGCTTACGCGAGCCCCGCCCGCCGGACCGCCGGTTACGAGTACTACCGGGCGTTCGCGGCCGACGCGGCGCACAACCAGGCCAACGCGCACAAGCGCCTGCCGATGCCGGTGCTGGCGATGGGCGCCGAATTCGCCTTCGGCCCGCTGGTGGCCAACTCCTTCGGCCAGGTGGGCGACGACGTCCGCGGTGTGGTCGCGCCGGACAGCGGGCACTGGATCGCCGAGGAGAACACGCCCTTCCTGAGCGCGTGCGCCGAACTGTTCTTCGGGCCGCAGGGCGTTCCCGCACCCAGCCCGGAACTGGCCAACTGCGTGGCCTGACCCGCCCCCACCCCGGTCCCGCCCGCGCGGGACCGGGGTGCGCGCAATTCGGGTGCGCCCGGCGCCGGGTCCGGCCCATGGTCCGGCGGTGAGCCACACCTACCCACCGCTGAACCTCGCGGTGCGCACGCCGCGCCTGACCCTGGCCGGGGCGACCGACGACCTGCTGGAGCGGCTGGTCCCGCACGTCCGCGCCGGCGTCGCCAACACCCCGCCGTGGCCCTTCGACGCGGCATCTGGGCGGGACGGGCCCGGGTGAACCAGAGCTTCTGGCGGCTGTACTTCGCCGTGCTGCTCGACGGCGAGCCGATCGGGATGCAGGACCTGATCGGCTCCGAGTTCTCCAAGTACGGCTCGGTTTCCACCTTCTCGTGGCTGGCCCCCGGCACCCGTGGGCGCGGGCTCGGGATCGAGATGCGGGCGGCCGTGCTGCACCTGGCCTTCGCCGGGTTCGGCGCGCGGGAGGCCACCAGCGACGCCTTCAGCGACAACCGGGCCTTCAACCGGGTGTCCGAGGCACTGGGCTACCAGCGCAACGGCACCGACTGGGACACCCGCCGGGGCGAGATCGCCTTGATCCAGCGGTGGCGGCTGCCCCGGGAAGCCTGGGTCCGGCGTGACGACATCGAACTGTCCGGCGTCGGGGAGTGCTTCCCCGCGCTGGGGCTGACCGGGTAGCGCGGCTCACCCGGCCGGGCCGATCCCGTTTGACCGGGAGCGGCCGGGGAAGCCCGGCGGCATGGTGAGCATCGGGTACTTCCTGTCGTGCGAGGAATTCGGCCCGCACGAGCTGGTCGAGCAGGCCCAGCGGGCCGAGGCGGCCGGGTTCGAGCGGTTGTGGATCTCCGACCACTTCCACCCCTGGCTGGACGAACAGGGCCAGAGCCCGTTCGTCTGGTCGGTGCTCGGTGCGCTCAGCCAGGTGACCAGCCTGCCGATCACCACGGCGGTCACCTGCCCGCTGATCCGGCTGCACCCGGCGGTGGTCGCCCAGGCGGCGGCCACCGCGGCGGTGCAGTGCCGCGGCGGCTTCACCCTGGGCGTCGGCACCGGCGAAGCGCTCAACGAGCACGTCACCGGGCAGCCGTGGCCCACCCCGCCGGTGCGGCTGGAGATGCTCGAAGAGGCGATCGAGGTGATCCGCGAGCTGCACACCGGCAAGCTGACCAGTCACCGGGGCAAGCACTACACCGTGGAGAACGCGCGCATCTACACCCGTCCCGAGCAGCCCGTGCCGATCTACGTCTCGGGGTTCGGCCCGGCCGCCACGAAGCTCGCCGCCCGGGTGGGCGACGGCTTCTGCACGGTGGCCCCGGACGCCGAGGCGGTGGCCCTCTACCGCCGGGAAGGCGGCGGCGACCGTCCCGTGCAGGGCGGCATGAAGGTCTGCTGGGCGGCCTCCGAGGAAGAGGGGGTCCGCACCGCGCACCGCAAGTGGCGCAACGAACTGCTCCCCGGCAAACTGCCCTCCACGCTGCCGAACCCCGACGACTTCACCGCCGCGGCCGAGCTGGTCACCGAGGACATGGTGCGGGAGCAGTTCGCCTGCGGCCCGGACCCGCAGGCCCACCTGGCCAAGGTGCGCGCCTTCGCCGACGCCGGGTTCGACGAGGTGTACGTCCAGCAGATCGGCCCGGAGCAGGACGCCTTCTTCGACGCCTGGCAGACCGACGTCCTCCCCCGGGTGCGCGGCAGCTGAGCACGACACCCCGGTTGGCGGCTGGTTTCGAAGGCCCGCCGGGACGAACGTGGACAGGATGAGAAGACGATCCGTCACCACGCTGGCCGCCGTCGCACTGGCCGCCGCGGGCGCCCTGCTCGCGCCGGCCACCGCACAGGCGAGCGGTGCCACCCACAGCTGCCAGAGCGCCACCCTGCACGACTTCCTGGCCAACAAACCGGTGATCGGCTTCCCGTGCACGGGGCCGGTCGGCACGCAGCCACCCGGCTCGGTGTACGACGAGACGACGGGCCTGCTCTACAGCTGCTACTACCTGGAGGGCACCGCCACCCCGGGCGGCCTCTACGTCTTCGGCAGCCTCTGCGAAGAGGTGTAGTACTCCGTACACAGTGGACGGAGCAGGCCCCTCAGCCGGGTGGTGGCGGGGGCCTGCCGGGTTGCGAAGCCGGCCGGACCAGTCAGCTGCCGGGGGTGAGCACGACCTTCACATCGTCCGGGCGGGCGCTGAACGCATCGGCGGCCTCCCCCAGCGGCACCCACCGGGTGATCATCCCAGCCAGCCAGTCCGGGTCCGCCTTCGCCAGCGCTTCGGCGGCGGCGCGGTAGTGGCGCAGGTTGGCGTTCACCGAGCCGAACACGACGTCGTTCTCCAGCACCAGGTCGCGGTTGAGCGCACCGGCGTCGACCTCGATCTTCCGGCCGCCGGAGGACATGCCGGTGAGGCAGGCGATGCCGCAGGCCGCGTTCCGGCGCATCACGTCCAGCACCACCTGGCCGGCGCCGGTGGCCTCGATGATCACCTCCGGCTCGACCCGGTCGGCCACCTCGTCGAACCCGCGGTGGTGGTAGGTCGCGCCGAGACCGGTGACCAGCTCGGGTTTCGGGCCGTCGGTGACCTGGTCGAGCACGTGCACCCCGAGCCCGCGCTGGGTGCCGAGCAGGGCGGCGAGCAGGCCGATCGGGCCGGCGCCGGTGATCAGCACCCGGGACGGCTCGAACCACGACCGGGCCCCGATCCGCTCGATCTGCTCCCACGCCTTGGCCACCACGGAAGCGGGTTCGACCAGCACCCCCAGCTCCCCCAGCGCGTCGTCGACGGGCACGGCGTACTCGGCCGCCACGGTCCACCGGCTGCTGCCGTAGCCGGGCAGGCCCTTGATGCCGCGCTCGGTGTACCGGCCGTTGCGGCACATGTCGAACTCGCCGTGCGCGCAGGCCCCGCAGGGCTCGGGGTCCGGCCGGCGCACCACCCCGGCGACCAGCTGGCCGGGCCGGAACCCGCTGTCCTCGGGGGCCCGCCGGACACGGCCGAGGGATTCGTGCCCCAGCACCAGCCGCTGTTCGCCGTGGGGTGCTTCACCGTACTCACCGGCGACGATCTCCTTGTCGGTCCCGCACACGCCGACGGCGAGACCGTCCACCAGCAACTCCCCCGCGGCGGGTTCCGGATCGGGCACCTCGATCACCTCGAGTGAATCCGGCTGACGCGGGACGACGGTCAAAGCTCGCAAGATCGGTCCTCCTTGCCCTGGCGTTCCCACGAGCCCTACCCACGTCTCCCGTCCCGGAAACCGCCGCGGCGGGGGCCGCTCCGGTTACGAGCGCAACCGGCCGGTGGCCTCGACCAGGTTGGCCAGGGTGGCCCGCACCTCCGGGTACCCGCGGGTCTTGAGCCCGCAGTCGGGGTTGACCCACAGCCTCTCGGCCGGGAACGCCGAGGTGGCGGTGCGCAGGTGGGCGACGATCTCCTCGACGGACGGCACGCGCGGCGAGTGGATGTCCCAGACACCGGGGCCCGCCTCGTTGGGATATCCGGCCCGGGCGAGGTCGGCGACGACGGCCATGTTCGACCGCGCCGCCTCCAGGCTGATCACGTCGGCGTCCATGTCGATGATGGCCTGCAGCACGTCACCGAACTCGGCGTAGCACATGTGCGTGTGGATCTGGGTGTCGTCCCGCACGCCCGAGGTCGCCAGGCGGAACGAGGCGACGGCCCACGCCAGGTACGCGGCGCGGTCGGCGTCGCGCAGCGGCAGGGTTTCCCGCAGCGCGGGCTCGTCGACCTGGATCACCGCGATCCCGGCCCGCTCCAGGTCGGCGACCTCGTCGCGCAGGGCCAGCGCCACCTGGCGGGCGGTGTCGGCTTCGGGCTGGTCGTCGCGGACGAACGACCAGGCGAGCATGGTCACCGGGCCGGTCAGCATGCCCTTGACCGGCCGTTCGGTCAGGCTCTGCGCGTAGGTGGCCCACTCGACGGTCATCGGCGCGGGACGGGCCACGTCACCGGCGATGATCGGCGGCCGGACGTAGCGGGTGCCGTAGGACTGGACCCAACCGTGCTGGGTGGCCAGGAAACCGGTGAGCTGCTCGCCGAAGTACTGGACCATGTCGTTGCGTTCCGGCTCCCCGTGCACCAGCACGTCCAGGCCCAGCTGCTCCTGCTCGGCGATGACCGAGCGGATTTCGGCCCGCATCGCTTCGGTGTAGGCGTTCCGGTCCAGCTCGCCGGTCCGCAGCGCCGCGCGGGCCCGGCGCAGTTCCGCGGTCTGCGGGAAGGAGCCGATCGTGGTGGTCGGCAGGCCGGGCAGCCGGAGGCGGTCCCGCTGGGCCCGGCGGCGCTCACCGTACGGGCTGGTGCGGCGGAGGTCGGCCTCGGCGATCGCGGCGACGCGCTCGCGGACGGCGGGCACCCGCACGATCGGCGAGGCCGCGCGGGCGGCCAGCCGCTCGGCGTTGGCCCGCAGCGCGTCGCCGACGGCGGCGTGGCCTTCGGTCAGGCCCCGGCGCAGCGTCACCAGTTCGTCGAGCTTCTGCCGCGCGAAGGAGAGCCAACCGGCGACCTCGGGATCCAGCCCGGTGTCGAGGCGGACGTCGAGCGGCACGTGCAGCAGCGAGCAGGACGCCGCCACGTCCACCGAACCGGCCAGCCCGAGCAGCGTGCCGAGGGTGGCCAGGGCGGCGCCCAGGTCGGCGGCCCAGACGTTGCGGCCGTTGACCACGCCGGCGACCAGCCGCTTGTCCTGGATGCCCGACGCGGTGGCCACGGCGTCGAGATCGGCCGCGGCGGCACCGGTGAAGTCGACGGCCAGCCCGTCGACCGGGGACGCCGCCAGCACGGGCAGCGCGTCACCGAGGCGGTCGAAGTACGAGGCGACCAGGATCTTCGGCCTGGCCGACTGGGCGGCCAGTGCCGCGTAGGTGTCCGCGACCCGGCCGAGCACCTCGGCGGGCTGGTCGGTCACCAGCGCGGGTTCGTCGAGCTGGACCCACTCGGCGCCCGCCTCGTGCAGCAGGCGCAGCAGTTCGGTGTACCGCGGTACCAGCTGGTCCAGCAGGTGCAGGGGCTGGAAGCCGCCGGTGGCGGTCGGGTCCTTGGCCAGCAGCAGGAAGCTGACCGGGCCGAGCACCACCGGCCGGGTCCGGCTGCCGTGCTCGAGCACCTCGGTGAACTCGGCGAGCGGCTTGCTCGCGTCCAGCGTGAACCGGGTGCCGGGGCCGAGTTCGGGCACGAGGTAGTGGTAGTTGGTGTCGAACCACTTCGTCATCTCCATCGGCGGCGCGTCCGCGGTGCCCCGCGCCATGGCGAAGTACCGGTCCAGCCGCCCGGCCTCGCTCGAGGCGTCCGGAACGGCGGCGAGGTGGCGTTCCGGGACGGCGCCGAACATCCACGCGGTGTCGAGCACGTGGTCGTAGAGGGAGAAGTGGTTGCTCGGGATCTCGTCGATCCCGGCGTCACGCAGTTCGGCCAGGTTCCGCAGGCGCAGTTCACGGGCGGTGCCGAGCAGCGAACCGGCGTCGGCGCGGCCGGCCCAGTAGGACTCGATCGCCTTCTTCAGCTGCCGGTCGGCGCCCTGGCGCGGGTAGCCGTACACGGTGGCGCGGCTGGGTTCCGGGGTCACGGGCTCTCTCCTTCGCGAGTCCCTGTGGACCTGGCGGGAGGAGCGCACGGCAGGTACCGGCCGACAGCCGGTACCCGGCGATGACCCGACCCACGAGGTCTCCACCAGCACCCCACGGTCGTGGGGCGCACAGCGGGCAGGTCTTCGGACTCGCGGGCACTTCCGGCGCGCACGCCGGGTTCCTACTGGCCGTCGCTTCCCAAGCCCGTGGGCTCAGTGCTGTCGTCTCCGCGGAGGCAGTGGAGACAGACGGCGGTCGTTCCCGCTCACCGCTGCGGGGCAGTTCCGGGTTTCCACCGGATTCCCTCTTGCCTCGAGCACCGCCGTGCTGCTCGCGGTGCTCGAACCAGCTGCGCCGCCACTCTAGCGCCCGCCCGGCCGTCAGGGGTAGGCGAGGAAACCGCGGCCGGTCTTGCGCCCGTAGTGCCCGGCCGAAACCAGGTCCGCCAGGTAACGGGCGGGCGGCGCGGCCTCGCCGGGGAACGCGTCGTGCAGGGCCTGCTGGATGGACAGGGACACGTCGAGCCCGATGAGGTCGAGCAGCGCGAGCGGGCCGAGTGGATAACCGCAGCCCTGCGCCATGGCGGTGTCGATGTCCGCGACGGAGACCGGGCGTTCGCGCAGCATTTCCGCGGCCCGGTTCAGGTACGGGAAGAGCAGCGCGTTGACGATGAACCCCGCGCGGTCGGTGCAGTCGACCGGGTGCTTGCCGAGTTCACCGGCCACGCGGCGCGCGGTGACCGCCACGTCGGCGGCGGTCAGCTCGGTGCGGACCACCTCGACCAGCTCCATCCGCGGCGCCGGGTTGAAGAAGTGCATGCCGATCACGTCCTGCGGCCGGGCGGTCGCGGCGGCGCAGCTGAGCACGGACATGCTGGAGGTGGTGGTGGCCAGCACCGCGCCGGGTTTGGCGACGCCGTCCAGTTCGGCGAAGACGCCGCGCTTGACGTCGAGGTCCTCCACCACCGCTTCGACGATCAGGTCGGCGTCGGCCAAGGCACCGAGGTCGCCGGAGGTGTCCAGCCAGGCGAGCACCCCGTCCACGTCGAGCGCCGGGTCACGCCGGGCGGCGCGGTCGAGTGAGCGTTCGATCGTCGCGCGGCTGTCCTTGCCGCGGACCTCCGACCGCGCGACGAGCGTGACCGGCAGCCCGGCCCGCGCGACCACCTCCGCGATGCCGGTGGCCATCGTGCCGGAGCCGACCACGCCGATCCGCCGCACCGGCCTGCCGCCGGTCGCCGGGGCGGGCACCGCGGCCGGGGCCCGTGAGCCGTAGAAGCCGGTACCGCACTTCACCCCGAGCTTGCCGTCGGCGACCATGCGCCGCAGTACCGGTGCCGGGGCGTAGGCGCGGTCGCCGGTGCGCTCGTGCAAGGCCGTCAGCGCGTCGTGCACGGTGTCGATGCCGAGCGCGTCCAGCCGCGCCAGCGGGCCGGGCATGCCGCAGCCGTGGATCATCGCGTGGTCGATGTCGTCGCGGGAGGCGTAGCCCTCGTCGAACATCCTCGCCGCGTCGTTGAGGTAGGCCAGCAGCAGGCCGCTCGCGATGAACCCGGGGTGGTCGCCGACATCGATCGGTTCCTTGCCGAGTTCACGCAGCAATCCGCCGACGGTGGTGAGCACGGCTTCGTCGGTGATCGCCGTGCGGACCAGTTCGACCGCCTCCGCCTCCGCCAGCGCTTCCGGATCGGGCAGGTTCAGGCCGACGGTGCGGGACATCCGCCCGCCGCGGGCGGCGATCTCGGTGACCGAAAGCCCGGTCGTGGTGGTGACGAACACGGTGCGGTCCGGGCAGCGGCGGTCCAGTGCGGCCAGTGCCGCGACCTTGGTCTCCAGGCGGTCCGGCAGGGCTTCGACCACCAGGTCGACGTCGTCGCACGAGTCCGTCACCTCGAGCCCACCGGCGGTGCACAGGCCGGCCAGCGCGGCACCCGCCGCCCCGGAGCCGATGATCCCGATCCTGCGCACCCGCTCGGACATCACCGAACCGCCCTCCACCTGGTTTGCCGGTGCGGTCCACGGTAGGAGTGGCGCGGGGAGGAAACCCCTAGGTTTCAGGCCGCGCAGGCGGCGCAGTAGTGCGGCCCGATCGCGCGGTCGTGCCCGCGCCAGCCGTCCTGGTGGGCCCGGCCCCACAGCAGCAGCCACGCCTCGTGGTGCGGCAGGCGTGGTTCGGCGTGCGGGCCGCTGGCCCCGCACCCATCGCAGATCAACCGCAGCGCGATGGTGCCGTCCACGGGCACCGCGGTCATCCGGGTAGCCCGCGCACGCTGATCACCCCAGCATCCTGCCGTGCGCGCGGCCGGTTCAACCTGACGATTGCCTGACGATCACCGGGTGCTGGGGTCGGGCACCTGGGTGACCGAGGGCGCGGGCTCCGGCACCCGGCTCACCGGCGGCAGCTTCTCGGGGTGGTCCTGGGTGCTCACCCCGCAGCCTGCGCAGCACACCAGCACGACCGCGGCGATCAGCTTCCTCATTCCGCCTCCGGCAGCTCGATGACGAACCGGGCACCGCCGCCCGGCCGGTCCGTCACCCGCACGGTGCCGCCGTGCCGGGCGATGTGGTCGGCCACGATGGCCAGCCCGAGACCGCTACCGGGCCCGGTGCCCTGCCCGCGGGCCTGACCACGGGTGAAGCGTTCGAAGATCCGCGACCGCAGCTCTGCCGGCACCCCGGGCCCGCGGTCGTCGACCTCCACCCGGACCCGGCCCTCCCGGGCGGTGACGGCGATGCGCACCACCCCACCGGCGTAGCGGTCGGCGTTGTCCAGCAGGTTGCCCACCACCCGGTCCAACCGGCGCCGATCGGCCAGCACCCGCGCGGGCACCTCCTCGGCCACCACGTCCGGCTGACCGCGATGGGCCAGCACCTGCCGGACCACGTCACCGAGATCGACCAGTTCCCGGGACTGCTCATCGCCCTCCTCCCGGGCACGGGAGATCTCCAGCAGATCCACCACCATGCGCTGGAACCGCCGCACCTCCCAGACCAGCAGGTCCAGCGCCCGGCGGGCCGGTGCGGGCAGCGCCTCACGACGCCGGTCGAGCACCTCGGCGGCATTGGCCATGGTCGTCAACGGCGACCGCAGCTCATGGCTGACGTCCCCGGCGAACCGCGCGTCCTGCTGCACCCGGTGCTCCAGCGCCTCGGCGGTGGCGTTGAAAGTGGCCGCCAGCGGCGCCAGATCCGGATCGGTCTGCTCGGGCAACCGGGCCCCGTGGTCCCCCGCCGCGATACGCGACGCCGCACCGGTCAGCGTGGTCAGCGGCCGCAGCGCCCGGCGGCTGGCCCACCACCCCAGCCCACCACCGAGCAAACCACTGGCCACCGTCGCCGCGGTCAGCACCACGCTCAGGAACCGCATCGTGCGATCCAGTTCGACCAGGGGGAACAGCTCGACGTAGAACCCGCCCCCGGACACCACCGGCAGCACCACCGCCAGTACCGGGATCTCTCCGGCGACCACCCGCTGGCGGGCCGGTTCACCCGCCCGTCCGAGGTCGAGCAGCTCGGCGGGCAGCGCCTGCGGCGGGATGGGCCGTCCGCTGGTCAGCCACCGCCCCGGCCGGTACACCAGGATCGACGAGTCCGGGCCGGTGGTCAGCCCGGTGAGCAGCTGGTCCAGCCTGCCCGCCTGCCCGATCGCGGCGTCCACCAGCCGCACGTTGGCCTCCGCCTGCCGCACCGCGGCCCGCTCGCGCTGGTCGAGCAGGTACCCGGTGGCCAGGTTCCAGGTGGTCACCGCGAGCACGCTGACGATCAGCAGCGAGCCGGCGCCCAGCGTCGCGGTCACCCGCCACCGCAGCGACCACCGCCGCTTCACCGGGGCACCCGGTACCCCACCCCGCGCACGGTCAGCACCAGCGCCGGCTCGTCCGGATCGGCCTCCACCTTCCGGCGCAGCCGCCGGATGTGCACGTCCAGCAGCCGGGTGTCGCCGAAGTAGTCGTAACCCCAGACCCGCTGGAGCAACTGCTCCCTGGTCACCACGTCCCCGCCGGCCGCGGCCAGTTCCGAGAGCAGCCGGAACTCCGTCCTGGTCAGGTGCACCGGCTCACCACCGCGTTCGACCTCGCCGGTGCCGGGGTGGATGGTCAGCGCGCCGACGGCCAGTGCCGCCCGGCTGGGCCCGCGGCGCCGCAGCAGCGCCCGGATCCGGGCCGCCAGTTCCCCGGCGACCAGCGGCTTGGTCACGTAGTCGTCGGCACCGGATTCCAGCCCGTCGATCACGTCGCGGCTGTCGGTGCGGGCGGTCACCATGATGATCGGCAGGTCACCCCGCGAGCGCAGCGACCGGCACACCGCCATGCCGTCGATCCCGGGCAGCACCAGGTCCAGCAGCACCACGTCGACCGGGGTGGACTCGACCACCGACAGCGCCTGCTCCCCCGACACCGCCTCCACCACCTCGAAACCGTGGTCGGCCAGCGACAACCCCAGCGCCTCGCGAATGCGCTCGTCGTCCTCGACCAGCAGCACCGCCGTCATCCACCTCACCTCCGGCGGTCGATTGTCGCACCGGCCCCGCGCGGCGTTGACGGCGGCGATCCGGCGGCTCGACGATCAGCGGTCGCCGGAGGAGGGGGAATCACGGGCAAAACGGGTCTGGCACGGTGCTGGCCGGGGTGGACCTGGTCGGCGTGGTGCTGGCGTCGCTGCCGGCAGGCGTGGCGGGGTCGGCGAGCGCGGCCACCACGGTGCCGATCTCCGCGCCGGGTGGTTACGCGAGCGACCCGTCGAGCACCCCGTCCGGGGCGGAGCACACCCGCGCGCTCGGGGCACCAGCACCGTTCCGGCCGGGCAGACCGCCGCCGCCCCGGGCAGGCGGTCAACGCGGCGCAGCTGGTGAGCGGGCAGAACGTGCTGGCGAACACCCCGATCACCCTGCTCACCCGCGGTTTTGTCACCGCCCCCGCCGACAGCGCGCTCTACGCCCACTTCGTCAACCACGCGGCCGACGTGAACGGGCACATCACCGTGCTGCCCTCGTCGCACCGGCAGGACGTGTTCGGCGCCACCACCGTCCAGGCGACCGGCGACGTGAACGTGACCGTTTGCCACGGCATCGACCACGGCCTGTGCCGGCGCTCGCCGGGTGCCCGGATGGACGGGCCGAACTCGCGGGGGCACCCAGCTCGTGGTCAACCAGCTCGCCGGGAACGGCACGGTCTGCCACACCAACACCAACGGCGCGCTGCCCGGCACGACCGTCACCAACACGATCCACCACTACAAGAGCAACACGTGGCTGACCGGCGTGCCCGTGGTCGCGGCTGCTCCCGCGACTTCGTCGCCTGCACCAGGGTCACCGCCAACGCCGCGCACAACTCCTTCCTGATCGAGGCGAACGACCAGAGCGTGGGCGCCGCCTTCGTGCTCTGAGTCAGCCCATCGGGCGGCCGGTCCACCGGTTGCCGGGGACCTCCGGGTCGGTGCTGGTCCAGAAGCCCCGCAGGCGCCGACGAACTCCGCCGGGGTGAGGTGGCCGTCGGCGTCGGTGTTGGCCAGGAAGGCTTCCGCCAGCGCGCCGATGGTTTCGCGCGCGGCCCGCGGATCGTCGGCCAGCGAACCGGTGGAGGCGACGAACTGCTCCCGTGTGATGGCGTCGCCACCCCCGGGGAGGTGCGGCTGGTGCAGCTCGCGTCGGATGCGGAATTTGATCTTGACTTGGAGCAGCTCGCTGAGCGCCACAAATTCCTCCGTGCACTGGGAAACCGGCCGTCAGCGGAAGATCGCCAGCGCCCACATCTTGAGCATGCCGTCCTCCTCGTCCCACGCCTCGACCTTGCCGAGCACGCGGGCCGGGAACGGCGCCTTGCCCTCCGGCAGCGCGTCCTGCTCGCGCAGCCAGCCTCGGCTGATCTTGACGCGGACGTGGGCTTCGCCGGACGGGTAGGGCGCACGCAGGCGCAGGTAGTGCTCGTCCGAGCCGTCGAGTTCCTCGTACTCGTGGAAGTACCCGTCCACCGACAGGAACATCCGGCTGTCGCTGAGCTTGGCGTGCCCGGCGGCGGCACCGGCCAGGCTGCGGTGCGCGTGCACCTGGCCCTGGTGGAAGTCCGCGTACACGATGGCGTCGGCCTTCTCCAGTGCCCGCACCACCCGGCGGATCGCGGTGATCGGCCGTTCCTCGGCGTCGTACGCCTCCGACTTCGCGCCTTCCCGCAGCCTCGCCCCGGCGAAGCCGAACCAGCGGGCCTTCACCTCACCGCGCCCTTCCGCGGTTTCCCTGGTGTACTCCTCGACCCGCCGCTTGAGCGCGGTCACGTCACCCCGGTACTGGAGGATGTCCATCACCAGGCTTTCGTTGAGGTAGACCAGGACTTCGTGGTCACCGATGAGCGCGGGTTCGTCGCGGCGCCTGCCCCGCAGGTACCGCACCAGCGCGGCGGCGGCGAGCAGCACGCCGGTCCCCATCAGGACCCAGAACCAGGGATTATCGACAGCCACGGATCTCCTTGAACGCCTCGGACAGCGAGGTCGCGTTCGCGTCCACCATGCGGCCGCCGGTGGCGCTCGCGGCCTGGCTCAGCTCGGCGGGATCGGCCTCGCCGAAGCGGATGGTGTAGGTGTGCACGGCTTTCGCCGCGGGTGGCAGGGCCGCGTGCGCGCTCAGGAACTCCGGCAGCCCGAGGCCGGCGTTGTTCTCGCCGTCGGTCATCAGCATGATGGTGACCGGCTGCCCGGGGTCGTCGCGGGTGAGCGCCGCGGCCTTGTCGTAGGCGGCGTCCAGCGCGGACCACACCCCGGTGGCCTGGGCGGCCGGTTCGGTGGCCAGGTGGTCGCGGATGGCGTCGAGCACGGGCTGCCCGGTGATGGTGAAGTCCCGCTCGTCCAGCACCGCACCGCCGAACCGCAGGATGGACAGCCGTTCCCCCTGGTAGAACCGCAGGAACTTGCCCGCTGGGGAGGTGTCCGCGCCGCCGAACCCGGCGAAGGCCGAGCGCAGGTCGCTGATCCGCTGCCCCCGCATCGACGCGGAGAAGTCCAGCACGAAGATCAGGTGCGCGGGCCGGTGCGACCGCGGATCGGCGTATTCGGCGGTGAGCCGGTCGACGGTTTCCTTGCGTTCCGGGAAGTACAGCGTGTTCGTGCCGAAGTCGGCGAACCGCGGGTCGCGCGGCACCTCGGCGGACAACGGCCGGCGCAGCGTCCGTTCCATCAGCTTGCGTTGCGCGGGCTCGGACTTGAACCAGTTCAGCACGGTGTCGAAGCTGTCGCGCTTCGCCGGGTCGAGCATCAGCAACGGGTAGTCGGCGAGCACGATGCCGTCGCGCGGGTACAGGACCTCCAGCGGCTCGGCCAGTTTTCCGCCGGCGTTCAGCGAAAGCAGCACGGACTCGTAGTTGATCAGGGCGTCCGCGCCGTCCTGCCGGGCGGCGTAGGAATCGGCGAGCAGCTGGGAGGTGTTCCCGGTGAGCGTGCGCCCGGCGAAGAAACCGCGGAGGCGGTCGCAGGTGATGTCCTGCTCGCGCAGGGCGCCGCCGGTGCCCGCGGCCGCGGTGGCGACGCCGATCAACGCGGACAGGCCGCTGCCGGCGTGCCGCGGATCGGCCATGCCGAAGCGCACCTGGCCCGCCGCCGAGCGATCGGCCAGATCCGCCCAGGACAGCTGCTGGTCCGCGGTGGCGCTCCGGAGCAGCTGCGCCACCCGCGGTTTCACGCCGATGGCCAGCGGCGAGAACATGAACCGGCCGCTGATCGGCCGTTCCCCGGTGTACCCCTGCTGCTTCAGCTTCAGCTCGAAGAACCGGTCGGTGGACAGCCAGGCGAGGTCGTGCTGGTAGCGCCCCGGTTCCAGGGCGTTGGTCGCGTCGATCGTGCCACGCAGGTCCAGCACCAGTTCGATGCCGGTCTCGCGGCGCAGGTCCGCCAGCAGCGGCTGCATGTCGGCGAGTTCGTCGGAAGCGAGCACCCGCAGGGTGGTGTGCGGTGGCGGCGGCTCCGGGGTGCAGGCCGCGAGCAGGCCCAGCACCACGCAGAGCACGGCGAGCTTCCCGGCACCGGAGCGCATCACGCGCAACCGCCGATCGTGGTGATCAGCTGCTCGAACAGGTCGACCTGCGGCAGGTAGGCGCGGGTGTGGTCGTTGTCCGGTGACGGCGCCTCGAGCTGCCGGTCGGTGAGCAGGCGGCTCAGCTGCGGGCTCGCGGTGTCCTGCTCGGCGTCGAGCACCCGGAACCCGAGTTCCACCGCCCGCGTCCGCAGTTCCGGATCGGTGCGCAGCAACTGGGCCAGCTTGCGGCCGGTGTCGTTGAGCGCGATGAACGCGGGCTGGGTTTCGAAGTGGTCGGCGGGGTAGAGCAGCACCCGCTCCTCGTCCGGCCGCCCCGGCGGCTGCCGCAGCTGGTGGGCCAGGTACTGGTGCTCGTAGATGACCACGATGGGAGCGATCCGCCTGCCCTCCGGGGACAGGTAGTAGGGCACCCGGTCGGGGGTGGGCGCACCCTGGGCCCGGTACAGCGGTTTCAGCGTGCCGGCGAGCGCGGCCACCTCGCCGTCGGTGGCCGGGATCCGGCTGTCGTTCCTGGCGTAGGCGATCAGGCCCTGGTAGGTGCCGCCGGAGTTGGACAGGCACACGTCGGAGGTGTGGGCCAGCACCAGGTTGTTGTTCTGGATGCCGTGCTCGCCGATGCCGATGTCGTTCCAGCGCTTGCCCTGTTCGGTGAGCCCGACGAACTTGCTGATGTCGACCTCGTAGTACAGCGGGTTCGCGCGATCGGCGTTCATCGGCGTGGCGATACCGGCGTCGCGCAGGGCGAGCGCGTACGGGCGGTAGGTGGCGAGCACGATCGGGCTGACGAACGGGACGTAGGCCTGGGCCTCCTTGCCGCTGTTCAGCCTGCTGGACATGATCAGGTCCGCGGCGGGCTGGCCGGAGGGGAACACGAAGTCGTAGCGGTCGATGTCGTGCGTGGCGACCTCACGGGAGCCGGAGTTGTCCACCACCACGTCGAACTGCTTGCGCCGCAGGATTTCCTGGACCTTCGGATCGCGGAAGTAGTCGACCTTGGAGCCCATCTTGCCGCGCACCACGGTGAGCACCGGCGCCGGTGGCGCCGAGCGCACCAGCATCGGCGTGAGCACCAGCACCAGCAACCCGGCCAGGCCGAGGGCCAGCACCGGGGTCAGCGGCGCCCTGGCCGGCGGTTGCCTGATCTGCAGAAGCGGCTCCGCGGCCACGTCCCCTCCCGTTCCCCCACGGTGTGCGAGTCCACGGTTACGCCTGCCCGGTGAACGGCACCGGACAGCGGGGTAACGCTTCTGGTTCAGTGCGTTACCCGCTGGGGTGCTTCCGCCGCCGACGACGGCCTGGCCGCGAGCACAGCGAGCACGACCATGGCCAGGACCACCGAGGTGACCCACTCACCCGGCAGCTCGGTCATCGGCTCGCCGTTCTGGGGGAAGCTGTCGTAGCCGGGCATCGCGGTCAGCTGCGAGAGCAGGGCCGCGATCAGCGCGGCGGCCCAGCCGGCGAGCACCTTGGCCGCGGTCTTGCCCGGGGCGAGCAGCGTGACCACGGCGACCAGGCCGGTCAGCACCCAGCGCCGCCGCAGCGGCCCGCGCACGACCCGGATCGCGGCGATCACCGCGGCCGTGGTCCGCTGCGGTCCCGGCAGGCACAACGGGATTCCGGCGACGAGCACCAAGGCGGCCACCAGGCCGGTGAGCAACGGGGCCAGGGAGAGGAAGCCCAATGGGCAGAACACCCCGGAGACGGTTCGGCGAGCATGTCCGGCAGCAGCTGCCCGACCTCGGGCCCGGCGTGCACGGGGGCGGGTGGCGGTTCGGCCAGCACGGCGGCCAGGGCGGCGCGGACCGGCCCTGGATCTGCTCGGGTGCCGTGCAGGCGGGGGAGAACCGACCGCCCGACGCGGTGGACGCCGAATCGCCGTCGAGGCGGGCGCAGCCCCGGGCCGGCCGCCTCCGACGGCGACAACGGCCCTTCCCCGGCGATCCGGTCCCGCGCCGGAGTGGTTGAGGCGCGCGGCCGGCCTCGCCTCGCGCGGCACCGCCGCCCGCGTTTCCGGCTGGGTGTCGAGCGATGGCGGGAGGCTGACCTCCTTGATCGCGACGAACCGGTCGAGCATCTCCTTCAGCACGAACCGATCGCCGACCCGTCGCGGGGTCCCCGCACGCCCTCCCCCGAGAACCGAAGTCAGCCGGAACGCCACCGCCCGTTCCGACGCGCCGTCACCCACCCGGCTCTGGTGCGCGCCCGGCGATGCCGCGGTGGACGAAGTCGGTGAGCAGGTCGATCGCCTCGTCGTCGGCGATGCCCTCGCCTCCCCCGGTCACCAGCCAGTCGTAGGCGAACTGGTCCATCAGCGCGGTCATCACCGAGGTGACCAGTTCCGGCCTGCCCGGCAGGTCCGCGAGGTGCGCCAGGTGCCCGACGAGGTGCCGCTGATCGGCGGCGGTCAGCTGCCGCAGCCGCTTGCCCAGCTCGGCGTTGACCATGGCGGCCTGGCGCAGCGCCACCATCTCCGGCAGGTGCGCGCGGTAGAACCGCCAGAAGCTCGCCACGTGCCAGCGCACCGCGGACCGCTTGGAGAAGTCCGGGTCGTGCCCCGGCGCGGTCACGTCCTCGTCCGCTTCGGCGAACATGTCCACCAGCAGCGCTTCGAGCAGTTCCTCCTTGCCCGCGAAGTGGTTGTAGAACGAGCCCGCGGCGCGTCCCGCCTCGGCGGTGATGTCGGTGATCTTGGTGTTCAGGTAACCCCGCCTGGCGAACACGCGCCGCGCGGCGGCCTTGAGCGCCGCCTCGGTTTCCGCCGCCTTCTGCTTGCGGCTGCTCACACCGGTCACCGCCACCTCCTCGTCCCTCGAACGCTAGCAGCGGCACCGCCCCGATCCGGTGACCGGCCGGATTGCCGCGGGCCCGGTGGTGCGGGATGGTGCCCATCGGAGGTCCACATGCGCACACCCGCCCACCGCCCGAGGCTGTTCAGCCGGGGGTCCTGGCCCGAAACGCAGCGGATCACCGACATCCTGCGCAAGGAGACCATCGGCGGCGCACTGCTGCTGGCGGCCGCGGTGGTCGGCGTGGCGCTGGCCAACTCCCCGCTCCACCAGCGCTACGAAGACGTCCGCGGCTTCACCGTCGGACCGGCCGCGCTGCACCTGGACCTGCCGCTGTCGGCCTGGGCGGCCGACGGCCTGCTGGCGATCTTCTTCTTCGTCGCCGGGCTCGAGCTCAAACGCGAGTTCGTCGCCGGTGACCTGCGCGAGCCCCGGCGGGCGGTGGTGCCGGTGGCCGCCGCCTGCGGTGGTGTGGCGCTGCCCGCGCTGATCTTCACGGTGGTCAACGCCGGTGACCCCGAGGCGGTGCGGGGCTGGGCGATCCCGACGGCCACCGACATCGCCTTCGCCCTCGCCGTGCTGGCCGTGGTCGGGCGGTGCCTGCCCTCGGCGTTGCGCACCTTCCTGCTCACCCTCGCCGTGGTCGACGACCTGCTCGCCATCCTGATCATCGCCTTGTGCTACACCGACGAACTGCGGTTGCTGCCGCTGTTGCTGGCGCTGGTTCCGCTGGCGGTGTTCACCGTGCTGGTCCAGCGGCGGGTGCGCTCGTGGTACCTGCTGCTGCCGCTGGCGCTGCTGACCTGGGTGCTGGTCCACCGCTCCGGGGTGCACGCCACCGTCGCCGGGGTGCTGCTGGCGTTCGCGGTGCCGGTGGTGCGCAGCGAACAGGCGGGCGGCCCGGCGGCCGGGCCGGGACTGGCCGAGCACTTCGAACACCGGTTCCGGCCGCTGTCCGCCGCCGTGGCCGTGCCGGTGTTCGCCCTGCTCGCCACCGGGGTGCCGCTGGGCGGCTGGACCGGGCTGACCAGCGCGCTCACCGACCCCGTCGCCCTCGGCATCATCGGCGGGCTGGTGGTGGGCAAAACCGCGGGCATCTTCGGTGCCACCTGGCTGGTGGCCCGCTTCACCAGGGCGGACCTCGACGAAGGTCTCGCCTGGGTCGACGTGCTGGGCCTGGCGATGCTCGGGGGCATCGGCTTCACCGTCTCGCTGCTCATCGGCGAACTGGCCTTCGGTGCCGGCACCACCGAAGGCGACCACGCCAGGGTCGCCATCCTCGCCGGCTCGGTGCTCGCCGCGCTGCTGGCCACCACCGTGCTGCGCGCGCGGAACCGGACCCACCGCCGGATCCACGCCACCGAATCCACCGACACCGACGCCGACGGCGTCCCGGACGTCTACCAGTGATCGAGGCCGGACTCGGCACCGGGCCGCCGACGGGGCCGCCGCCCGCGATGAGTACCGGGACGTCTTTGACGGTCACGCGGTCCAGCCTGCAAGCCCGGCCTTGAGCCGCTCGCGGGAACCGCTGGTCAGACCTCGCGGGTGCACTCCCAGGTGACGTGCGCTTCGAACACCAGGACCACCTTTTTCCGTCTCCGCGCACTGCTGGTGGGTGAAGCCGTCGGCCAGTGCCTGCTGGTAGGCGTGTCCCCGGGCGTAGTGGTAGGCGAAACCGCGGTCCGCGGGAGGAAAAATGAGCGAGGCCGCGCCCGTCGTCCTGGTACCCGGGTTCTGGCACGGCAGCTGGTGCCCGGTGGCCGAGCACCTCGCCGCCCGCGGGATCCGGTCGGTGGCGCTCGACCTCGACGGGCACGGGCTGCGGGGCGCCACCCCGCGGACCCGCTGGGCGCGGCCGTTCGACGCGGGGGCGTTCGCCACCGTACCGTCACCGGTCGCGGACGTCACCGCTTCGTCCGCGGCCTCCGGGCTCGCCGATCGGATCCGCGCGATCGCCGATGGCCCGTGCCTGGTGGTCGCGCACAGCATGGGTGGCGTGGTCGCGACCGCGCTGGCCGAACACGCGCCGGAACTCGTCGGCGGGCTGCTCTACGTGGCCGCGTACGCTCCGGTGAGCGGGCGGCCGGGCATCTTCTACAGCACGTGCCCGGAGAACGCCGGTGAGAAACTGCTGCGGCTGCTGGTCGCCGACCCGGCGACGATCGGCGCGAGCAGGTCAAGGAGACCTTCTACGCCGACGACGAGGAGCTCACCGTGACCCGGCAGCGCTACGGTCGCGTCCCGCACTGGTACGTGACCTGCACCCGGGACCACGCCGTGCCGCCCGCGCTGCAACACCGCTTCACCCGGGAGATCGACGCGGTCTCGGCGGCCGGGACCACGGTGGCCGAACTCCCGTCCTCGCACTCGCCGTTCCTGTCCCGGCCCGCCGCGCTCGCCGGAATGATCGCCGAGGCCGCGGGGGGTGTTCGAGGACAACGCGATCCGATCGCACATTTCACTGGCACGAATTCTCACGCGCTCGGGGGACCACGAATCGGATACTGCTTTTCTGGGGCCCATTTGTTGCATCGCCGTTCGCGACCGTTTTCACCGCGGCTGTGCTGGTGCCCGGAATCGCTTCGGCGCAGGGCGGCACCACTGGCGGGGAGATGGCGGCAACGCGGGATCGGTGGCCCGGCCGGCCGACGGCCGCAGCCTGAGCACGGCCGCCGGCCAGAAAGCCGCGCTCGACTCCTGGACATCGGAGAGGATGCGGGCGTCCGTTTCCGCCGACCAGCCCGACGGCTACGGGCTCGGGTTCAAGTCCCTCCACGACTTGGCGGAGGCGAATGCCGGATCCCGGCCGTGGTGGGGCGGGCCGCCTTGCCGGGGGCAGGAGCGGGTTCGCCGGGCTACCGTGCCCGCCACCACCGCGCGGATCACCGTCACCCTGTTCGACGCGGCCGGCCGGGTGGTGACCCGGGGCACGGTGGAGGCGGCACCCGCACCGGCGGCGGCGGGCTGCTCGGCCGGTGGACGGCAGCGCTCCGTCGCGGTGACCGCTTCCGGCGTGGCCGTGGTGTGCCACGGCCGCGACTCACAAACCGCCCACCTGCACCGGGAACTTGTCGATGGTGGCGACCACCGTGTCCGGGTCGTCCGGCAGGACCAGTTCGACCGGGTTCTTCAGCTGGAGGACATCGCCGTCCGGCGGGAACTTGGCCACGGTTCCGGTCAGCGTCATCGGGTTCTTGGTGACCAGCACCAGCGGCTGCGCGCGGCTCGCCGGCCGGTCGACGGTCACCTTGAGGTTGAGCACCATGGTCTGGTCGAACTTCGGCGGCACGGACTTGGTCAGCTTCAGCAGGCTCTCGGCATCGGAGTCGTCGGGTTCGATGGTGATCCTGCCGCCCTGCCGGGACGGCAGATCGGCGGTCAGCAGGGTGTTGATCGTGCGCAGCCGCACGGAGTTCGCCGGATCGTCGGGGTTGTTTTCCACCCGGACCGTGGATTTGCCGCGGAACTCCGCTTCGACCGGCTGGGCTTCGATGGTCATCGAGGCGCCTTTGACGACCAGGTCGGCGGTGACCTCGGAACCGGCGGCAGGCAGGCTGAGCTGCCTGGTGGCCTCGGCGGGCAGGGTGCTGAGCAGGCCGCTGACCACCAGGCCGGCGACCGCCGCGGCAGCACCTTTCAGAAACCTCCGGCGCTGGGCACCGGTGTGCACTTCATCCGCATTCATCGCTTTCCTCCGATTTGCTGGGGTCCTTCGAAATTAAGGCGATGATCACGAAGCGAGGAAGAGCGGGCGGCGTCAGTCCACTCGCCCGGGCGAGCGGTCGCCCCCGTTCGTGCCCGCAGAATTGCGGAACGGGGGAAGTTGTGCGCCACCGACGCCGATTTCATTGCGTCGGGGGTTTTCCGGCGGTGAATTGACCGCCGTCAGCTCCCCGTGGCACGGGAAAGCGTGACGGCGTGCCGGGAGGTCCCGCTGCGGGCCAGCGGCAGGCAGAGCTGGTCGGCGGTGCCGCGCCGCACTTCCCGGTGAACGGCGGTGGCCCGCCGGGCCCCGCGTACGGGAACGCGGGAACCGGCCGCAGATACCGATTACCCCGTTCTGTGCCACCCCGGCTCCCGCCGCCTGGCGACCGCTCTTTCCCGGCGCAGCCCACAACAAGGAAGGAAATCCACTGCGATCGCCTCCTCCGCCGCGCTGCTGACCGCGACCGCCGGCACCGGGCAGGCTTCCGGCTGGGCGGGTTCGGACAACCTGGACGGCACCTTCGCGCCCGGCGGCTGGAGCTTCACCCACAGCGGCGACGGCACCGGCGGCTTCTCGAACCTGCAGACGCACTCGGGCAACCGCTCGCTCTTCCTGGACATGCGCGGTCCCGGCTTCTCGTCGGCGGCCAAGCAGGTGCACCTGCAGCCGGTCGGCACCGGGCACGTGGCCGACCGCGCCATGTCCATCCGGATCAATCCCAGCCCGGGCGCCCGCGATCAACGTCGAAGTGATCAACCCGGCCGACGTGCTGACGCGGGTGTCGATCGCCGGTCCGGCAGGCACCCCGCACGCCTCGGCCTGGATCGACGACCTCGGTTACCCTGCTCCTTCCAGGAGCGTGCTCCCGGCCGGAATCGAAGCTACGCTGTTCCATGAACCTGTGGAAGGTAGGTCGATGAGCCGAGCGGACGCCGAGCAGTTGCAGTCCACCCTGTTCGAGGAGCTGGCCCGGGTGGCCAAGGCACTGGGCAACGGCAAGCGCCTGGCCATCATCGACCTGCTGGTGCAGCGGCCGCGCGGGGTGGTGGAGCTGGCCGAGGCGGCCAAGCTCAACGTCACCACCGCCTCGGCCCACCTCCAGGTCCTCAAGCAGGTCGGGCTGGTCACCACCGAGCGCGACGGCACCACGGTGCGCCACCACATCGGCAGCGAGGACGTCGCCGCGCTGTACAGCCAGCTGCTCGCGGTGGGCGCCGCCCAGTCGGCCGGGGTGGACACCGCGGCCCGGCGGGCGCTGGGCGCGGACGACGTCGGCGAGATCGACCGCGCGGAGCTGCAACGGCGGGTCGACGCCGGGCAGGCCGTCGTGGTCGATGTGCGCCCCGAGGTGGAGTTCCGCGCGGGCCACATCCCCGGCGCGGTGTCCATCCCGATGGACGAGCTGCCCCGGCGGCTCGGCGAGCTGCCCGGCGAACACGAGATCGTGGTGTACTGCCGCGGCGCGTACTGCGGCTTCTCCCACGACGCCGTCCGGTTGCTGACCTCCCGCGGCTACCGGGCCGTCCGGCTCGTCGACGGCATCCTCGAATGGCGGGTGGCCGGCGAACCGCTGTCCGTGGGTGCTTAGCCACCGCGGTTCACGAAGCAGCCGGTTTCCAGCCGGGGTCGCGGCCGAGGAAGGCCATCAGCTTGTCCTGCGCGGGAGCGTCGTCGGCCACGGGCATCGCGGCCCCGAACTGCCCGCTCCCGCGCAGCACCTCCTCCATCGGCGTCATACCGGCCAGCGCGGCGGCGCTGCGCTCCTCGCCGAGTTCGGGTTCGCGGCCGAGCGCCTTGGCCAGGTCCCAGGAGTGCAGCCAGACGTCCGCGGTGTAGAACCGGTCGATCGCCTCGTCGACCGGGTTGTCACCGGTGTGCGGATTGCGGTGCACCCGCCCGGCGGGGTCGTCGAGAACGGCCTGGATGTCGGCGACGTGCTGCTTCCAGGCCGCGACCGGATCGGCTGCGACGTCCAGGGCCGGGAGTTCGATCCCGGCACCGGTGAGGAATTCGCGCGGCCATTCGACCAGGTGCTGCACCACGTCGAGGGCCGTCCACTCGGCGACCGGGCTGGGCCGCGCCCAGTCGCCCGGCGAAGCCGATTCGACCAGTTCGGTGAACCGGGCCGCGTCGAAGGCGTGCTGCTGGGCCGGGCCCTTGGGGTCGAGCGACATCTTCAGTTCCCCTTCGCGAGCAGCTCGTCGAGTTTGGCGTAACCCTCGTTGACCCCGACGTCCATGCCGCTGGCCAGCATTCCGTCGCGCGTCTCGAAGTCCTTGACCACGCTCAGGATCTTCAGGCGCGTGCGCCCGCCGCCGAGCTCCTCGAAGGTCAGCGTTTCCAGCGCCACCGAGTCGGGCTCGCCTTCGTAGGTGAAGGTCCACACGATCCGCTCGTCCGGGCGCACGTCGTGGAAGCTGCCGTAGAAGGAGGCGATCTCCTCGCCGTCGCGGTCGTTGGCGAAGGCCCACTCGCCGCCCGTGCGGGCGTCCCACCGGAGCACCCGCGTGGTCACCGAGCGCGGCCCGATCCACTGCACGTACAGGTCGGGGTCGACGTGCGCGCGGAACACCCGGGCGGGCGCCGCGTCGAACTCTCGGGTGATTTCGATCGTGGGGACCTTCTCGTCGGCCACGATGCTGGTCTCGGTCATGATGCGTCCTTCTTCCGGGGTCCGGTCTGCTCTTCGGTCTCCGCCATGCGGCCGAGCAGGGCGTCGAGGCGCTGGTAGCGCTCCTCGGCCTGCCGCCGGTAGCGCTCGATCCACTTGGTCATCAGGTCGAACACCTCCGCGTCCAGGTGGACCGGCCGGCGCTGGGCGTCCTTGCTGCGGGTGACCAGCCCGGCGTCCTCCAGCACCTTCACGTGCTTGGAGATCGCCTGCAGGCTCATCTCGTACGGTTCCGCCAGCTCGCCGACGGTCGCGTCCGCGGTGGCCAGCCTGGCCACCAGGTCGCGCCGGGTCGGGTCGGCCAGTGCCGCGAACACCCGGTTCAGCCGCTCCGCGCTCTCATCCATCGGCTTCCTCAACTCTTTGGTTGAATAAGAGCCTAGAGCGCCTTCTTCCGCTTTGTCAACCAACTAGTTGAGAACGAAGTTGACCGTTTCACCGGGCGGCGCCCGGCCGGTTCGGGCGTCGCCCACCTCGGGGTCCCCGTAGCCGATCGACAGGCCGCAGAACAGGACCAGCCCGCCCGGGGGCGACCACTGGGGTCCGCCTCCGCCGCCAGGTCCGGTGGCGCCCGGTGCACCGCATACGCCGACACCCGCGGGTACAGCTCGCGGTAGATCGCGCTTCCGCTGCGCCGGGCTCCTACCTAGTACTGTCGCGGGCCCCGCGATTCTTGCGTCGCGGCGGTGGGCAGTACCTCTTCGGAGATCGCGAGCACCTTTTCCAGTGCCGGGTCGGCCTCGCCGGTTCGCCACAGGAGGTAGCCGTGGATGGGCGGCAGGGGGTCTTCGACGGGCACCACCCGTACCCCGTCGAGGGGCAGCTGGTCCAGGGCCGAGTCGGTGGTGAAGTGGAGGCCGACGCCGGCCGCGACCAGGGCGATGCAGGTCCACGTGTCCGGAGCGGTCTGCACGATCTCCGGCGTGAACCCGGCCGCGTGGCAGCGGGCGACGAACTGGGCCCGCACCACCGAGCCGAACGCCTCCGGCAGGGTGATGAACGGTTCGTGCCGCAGCTCGGCCACGGAGACCCCGGCCGCGGCCGGGTGGTCCGAAGGCACGGCGAGCACCCCGCGTTCACGGACCAGGGCACGGCTGCGCACCCCCGCCGGTGGGTGTTCGAACCGCGCGATGGCCAGGTCCGTTTCGCCGTCGAGCAGCTCGCGCACCGCGACCGGGCCGTACCGGCCGGGCCGCACGGCCAGGTCGATGCGCTGGTGCCGCTCCCGCACCGTCCGCGCCAGCCGGGCCACCATGGCCTGCGAGGACGGGCCGGCGAAGCTGAACCGGACGCGCCCGCTGTCCCCGCGGTGCGCGGCCTCGACCTCCGCCCGCGCCCGCTCCCCCGCCCGCAGGATCGCCGCCGCCGGTTCCCGCAGCGCCCGTCCCGCCGGGGTCAGCTCGACCCGCCGGGTGGTCCGGTCGAACAACGGCGCGCCCAGCTCCGCTTCCAGCGCCCGGATGGTCCGGCTGAGGTACGGCTGCGCCAGGTGCAGGCGCTTCGCGGCGCGGCCGAAGTGCAGCTCGTCGGCCACCGCGAGGAAGACCTCGAGCTGGGTGAAGTCCACGCCGGGATTATATCGTCAGGCGAAACAAATCGGCTGCTATTGGTATTGGACACGCATCAGCGGAAGGATCGAGAATCCATGGCCATGAGCGACAAGGTCGGTGACGAGGACTTCGCGGACATCCTGGCCCAGGTCCGCCGCTTCGTCCGCGACGACGTCGTGCCGCGGGAGAACGAGATCATGGCCGCCGATCGCATCCCCGACGACCTGCGTGCCACCGCCGCCGGAATGGGCCTGTTCGGCTACGCCATCCCCGCCGAATGGGGCGGGCTCGGGCTGGACCTGCGGCAGGACGTCGAACTGGCGATGGAGTTCGGCTACACCACGCTGGCGCTGCGGTCGATGTTCGGCACCAACAACGGCATCGCCGGGCAGGTGCTGGTCAACTTCGGCACCGACGGGCAGAAGCGGCAGTGGCTGGAGCGCATCGCCTCCGGTGACGTGGTCGCCTCCTTCGCGCTCACCGAACCCGGTGCCGGTTCGAATCCGGCCGGGCTGCGCACCCGCGCCCGCCGCGTCGGCGACGACTGGGTGCTCGACGGGCAGAAGCGCTTCATCACCAACGCCCCGGTGGCCGATCTGTTCCTGGTGTTCGCGCGCACCCGCGAGGCGGAGCCGAAGGACCCGGGCATCGCCGTGTTCCTGGTGCCCGCCGACGCACCGGGGGTGAGCGTCGGCCCGAAGGACGCCAAGATGGGCCAGGAGGGCGCCTGGACCGCCGACGTGCACTTCGACTCGGTGCGGGTGCCGGAGGCCGCGCTGGTCGGCGGTTCCGAACAGGTCGGCTACCGCGCCGCGATGACCTCGCTGGCCCGCGGCCGGGTGCACATCGCGGCTCTCGCGGTCGGCAGTGCCCAGCGCGCGCTGGACGAATCCGTCGCCTACGCGGCCACCAGCACCCAGGGCGGTGTGCCCGTCGGTGACCACCAGCTGGTGCAGGCGATGCTCGCCGACCAGTACACCGGCGTCGCCGCCGGCCGCGCGCTCGTCCGCGAAGCCGCGGCGGCCTACGACAGCGGCGAGGACCGGCGGATCGCGCCGTCGGCGGTGAAGCTGTTCTGCACCGAGATGGCCGGGCGGGTGGCCGATCTGGCGGTGCAGGTGCACGGCGGCACCGGCTACATGCGTGAGGTGCCGGTCGAGCGGATCTACCGCGAGGTCCGGCTGCTGCGCCTCTACGAGGGCACCAGCGAAATCCAGCGGCTGATCATCGGCGGTGCGCTGGTCAAGGCCGCGAAGCCCCGGTGATCGCGGTGGTGGTCCGCCCGCGCCGCGGAGCAGCCAGGCGTCGATCACCCCGGACAACGGGGCCGGCCCGGGCCACCAGCTGGCGAGAGCGTCACGCCGCTCAGCCTGGGAAGCACGGGATCAGGAGTAGCTGACCGAGAAGTTGCTGGTGCGGAAGTCCAGGCCACCACTCGACGAGGTGATCTCGTAGCCGAACTGGACCCGGCTCAGCGTCACGTCACCGAACCAGCCACGCGCCCGGATCCAGTTCATCACCGCCAGGACGTCGATCGTGCCGGAGTTGGTGTTCGACCGGCGGAGGAACGAGAACACCTGCGCCGAGCCGTTGGACCCGCGGTAGACCGCCCAGTCGTGCCCGCCGACGGCCGCGTTGGCCTGGAAGGAGCCGATCGGGCCGACCGGGCCGGTCTGGTTCACCCACAGCATGATCTCGTAGGCGTGGTCGTCGGCCCAGATGTCGTAGGTGCTGGTGTGGGCACCGCTGCCGGGCACGGTGACGTCGAAGCTGCTGGACACGCCGGCCAGCGAGCTGAGCCGCCGGTTCACCTGCCGGGTGGCGTTCGGGTACGACTTCACCCCGCCGGTGTCGGGGTGGTTCGCCCACACCCCCCAGTTCCGGTACGAGTCGGCCCAGATGGTCTGCGGGCCACCACCCTGCCCCCAGACGTTGTTGTAGAGCGTGTAACCGCCGTTCTCCCACGTCCCCCAGCGGTCGGCCGAGCTCCAGGCGGCGGCCAGCGCGGGGGCCGGGACGGCGCTGAGCCCCAGTGCCAGTACCAGTGCCGGGATCGCGGTGCGCACGAAGCTGAACATGGCCGAACTCCTTTGCCGCGGCGGGCCGTCGACGGTAGTGGCCGGCGGTGCCGCGGCAAAGGTCAGAGGCGCAGTTCGGCGGCGGTGTAGTCGTACAACCGGCAGCCCCGGCGGCGCTTGGCGTCCAGCGTGCCGTACCCGTAGGACAACTGCGCGATGCCCTTGGCCGGAGCCAGCTCGGCCGGCTGGTAGAACATGCAGGAGAAGTAGCCGTAGTCCGAATTCGGCTCCCCGTAGGCGGTTCCGGTGAGCATCACCGTCCACTCGGGACCGTCCTGGATGAACAGGCTGTAGCTGACCAGCCGGTCGCCGTCGTGCACGGTGAAGATCGTGATGTCCTCGGGGGCGACGTGCTCGCGGATCATGTCGATGATCGCCGCCTGCGCGGCCTCGTTGACCGACCCGTCGTACTTCGCGATGAGCCGGCACCGCAGGTCCAGCAGTTCGGGCTCGTCGTCGGCTAGCCCCACCCGGGTGCCGGTGACCAGGCCGCGCTCACGCATCCGGTTCAGCTCGCGCTTGACCTCGTCACGATGCTTCTTGGGCAGCGACTTCAGATAACCCGGGAAGTCCGCCCAGGTCACCGGCATGTCGCAGCGCTGCCCCATGTGCGCGGTGGCGAAACCGGCCTCGCCCAGCGCGGCGACCAGCGGATCGGCGTTCGGCATCAGGTACAGCGCGGTGATCGAGGCGACGCCTTCGGCTTTCGCCCAGGCCACCAGCTGCTCGGTGTACTCCCGCAACGCACCCGGCTCGGCGGCTTCCGCGCCGACCGGGAACGCGCCGTAGTACGGGTACATCAGCATCAGGCACGGGTAGACCGCGCCCGGGTCCAGCTCCCGCGGCCACGGGTGGTCGTCCGGGGTGAACAGGCCGAGGTCGGTGGTGCGGCCGGTGAGGATGTGCCACGGGTCCCGCCTCGGCACCTCGGCCGGGGCGGGCAGCACGGCACCGCCCATCGCGACCCGGCACCTGCCGTCCGCGTCCCGCAGCGCGAAGGTGTGGTACGGCCCGGGGAACCACGACTGGCCGAAGTTGATCCACCGGGCCCGGCCGATCGCCGGGGCGTTCCCGGCCGCGGTGTCCCAGTCCCCGGGCAGGCCGGGGGTGACCTCGAAACCCATCAGGCGTTCACCACGTACGCGCTCAGGTCCTGCGGCACCAGGCCGTGGCGCATCTTGAACTCGCCGTTGCGCCTGCCCGCCTCCAGCACGGGCATGCCGAGTTCGTAGCCGAGGCGCATGAACGAGCCCCACATCAGGTAGTACGGGCTGAACGACAGCTTGGTCTCGCGGTCGTAACCGAGGGCCCACGCGTGCAGCCGGGTCGAGTCGGTGAACAGGATGGCGAAGCCGAGCAGCTTGTCTTCCAGGGTGATCTCGATGATCCGCGCGTTCGGCGTCTCGGCGAGGAACTTGGCCAGCTTCTCGGCGTCGTAGTAGCCCGCCGAACCGACCCGCACCATGGTGACCTCGAGCAGGTTCAGCTTCTCGACGTCCTCGTTCGGTGAAGCCATCCGGTGCACGATCTTCACGCCCGCCTCGGTGGCGCGGCGCCAGTGCCGGTTGTACTCCCGCCGGTCGGCGGACTTGATCGAATCGAGCACCCCCTGCTCGCTGCCGTACTTGGCCAGGTCGAGCCAGTACCGCGTGTCCAGGTGGACGCCTTCGACCCCGGCCGCGGTCAGCGCCTCGGCGCTGGGGGAACCGTTGGCCACGTTGATGAACCCCGTGCGGCTGAGGTTCAGCGAGCGCGCCACCTCCCGCATCGCGTCGAGCAGTTCGGTGGCGATCTCCGGCGTCACCTGCTTCGCCGCCAGCCGGGCGTCGGAGCAGTGCCAGACGTTGCTCAGCAGGGCGAACTCGCCCTTGGGCAGGCCGAGCGCACCCAGCGGGTCGCCCTGGACGAAGCAGGGCGCGAACGCCACCACCTCGTCGTCCCCGTCGAGCAGTTCGATGTAGTGGCAACCGTGCACCGGCTGGATCGGGAACCGCTCGTAGGCGCGCATGAACTCGATCGAGTAGTTCACGTTCGCCCCGGAGGCCGCCACCACGGCCTCGGTGCCCGCGCTCAGGTCGTCGACGCTGCGCACGACCCGCCGTCGGTAGCGGTCAGAAGGTGCCGAAGTACTCACGGTGCTCCCATTCGGTTACCACGTCTTCCTGGGTGGGTTCCACCTTAGCCAGCCACTGCACGAAGCGTGTCCACTCGCTCGCTTTCAGCGCCAGCAGGCAGCGGTGCAGTTCCGGGCCGAGCGCGGAACGGTAGAACTCGCTGTCGGCGAAGGCCGCCATCGCCTCGCCGAGATCGGCCGGGAGGGCGTCGGCGGCGGGGCCGTGCGGGTCGGCCGCCCGCGGGCCGGGGTCGAGGCCGCGGTCGAGGCCGTCGATCCCCGCGCTCACCTGCGCGGTCAGGTAGAGGTACGGATTGGCCGTCGGTTCCCCGATGCGGTTCTCGATGTGGCTGCCCGGATCGCCGGGGGCGCCGAGCACCCGCAGGAAGGCACCGCGGTTCTCGGTGCACCAGGCGACGCGGTCCGGGGAGAGCGAGAAGCCGTCCTGCATGCGCCGGTAACCGTTGACCGTCGGCACGCACAGCAGGCTGGCCGCCTTGGCGTGGTCGAGCAGGCCGCCCAGGTAGGCCATGCCCGACGGCGAAAGCGGGGCACCACCCGGTTCGGCGGCGAACAGGTTCTCCCCGGTGGAGCGCCGGGCGAGCGACTGGTGCAGGTGCCAGCCGCTGGGGTCGAACCCGGGCAGCGCGGGCAGCGCCATGAACGAGGCGTGGTAACCCGCGCGGGCCAGCACCTGCTTGGTGACCGTGCGCAGCAGCAGCATCGCGTCGGCGGCGGCGAGGCCGGGCATCGGGTTCAGGGTCAGCTCGATCTGCCCCGGGCCCGACTCGTGTTCGATCCCGCGCAGCGGCAGGCCCAGCGCGGACAGCGCGCCGAGGACCGGGTCGAGCACCGGCATCACCGAGTCCAGCAGGAAGTCGGAGTTGAACTGGTAGCCGCCGTTGACCGCCTCCACCGTGAACGGCTCGCCCTGGACGCCGAAGCCGCCGACCCGCACCGGCCTGCCGCCGTCGGCGTGCCGGGTCAGGTACCACTCGACCTCCAGGCCGACCACGAACTCCAGGTCCCTGGCGGCCAGCGCGTCGAGTTGCCGTCGCAGCGCGGCCCGGCTCGACAGCGGGTGCGGGGTGCCGTCGCGCAGGTACTCGTCCCCGATCACCCAGCCGGTCGGCCTGCCGGTGTGCGGCAGCACCCGGAAGGTCGCCGGGTCGGGCACCACGATGAAGTCACCGGCCCCGGTCAGCTCGCCGACCCCGATGCCACCGCCCTCGGCGAAGAAGTCGATCGCCACCGCGTGCCCGGTGTCGAAGACGAACGGGCCGGGGCTGAAGTCCATGCCGTTGCGCAGCACCGAGGCGAACGCCGCGGCGCTGAGCACCTTGGACCGGGTGATGCCGTGCGGGTCGCCGTAGACCACCCGCACGAACTCCAGGTTCTTCAGCAGGGCCAGCACCTCGGCCGCGGCGGCGCGCTGGTCGTCGGTCCACAGGCCGTGGCGCTCGACGAAGTCGGCGCTACCGGTTGTCGAATTCACCAGTGTTTCGGTCACCGTCGCACCGCGTCCTTTCGGGGGCCACGGTCCCGCCATGGCCGGGTTTGCTCGAACAGTTCGGCCACGCGCAGCAGTTCGCCGTCGGCACCGTGCCGCGCGACGAGCTGCAGCCCGACCGGGTACCCCGCCGTCGTGGTGCCCGCCGGCACGGAGACCGCCGGGTGCCCGGTGAGGTTGAACGGGTAGGCGGCCCGGCACCAGGCCAGCCAGCCCAGGTCGTCACCGCCGGGATCGGGCCGCCACGCGTCGACGGGGAACGGCTCGATCCACACCGTGGGCATGGCCAGCACGTCGTACTCGGCGAACAACGCGTCGATCGCCTGGCGCAGCAGGGCCCGCCGGGACAACGCCGCCGCGAGCTCGGCCGCGGTCAGCGACCGGCCGTGCTCGACCACGCGCAACCGGTGCGGGTCGGACAACGCGTCGTCCGCGGGCGCCTGGCCCGCGTCGAACGCGGCGAGGATGGTGACCAGGTCCGGGTACGGATCGGCGAACGGTATGTCCACTTCGGACACGTCACCGAGGGCGGCGGCCGCCGCCCTGGCCACGCCCTCGGGTTCGGTGCCGCCGTCCGGCCAGCGCAGCCACGCCACCCTCGGCCGGTCCCCGAACGCGGGGCACGGCGGCAGGGGGGCCGACAGCGGGTCGGCCGGGTGCGGGCCGCTGATCACCTCGGCCACCAGGCGCGCCGTGGCCACGTCCCGGGTGATCGGCCCGATGTGCGACAGGCCCTCGGGGCTGACGGGGGCGTACGGCGCGCGGCCGAAGGTCGGCTTGAACCCGGCCACCCCGCAGAAGGCGGCCGGGACGCGGATCGAGCCCGCGCCGTCGGTGCCCAGCGCGGCGACGCCGATCCCGGCGGCGATCGAGGCCGCCGCTCCCCCGCTGGACCCACCGGCGCTGCGCCCGGGGTCCCACGGGTTGGCCGCGGGCGGCCCGAGCGGGTTGACCGTGCCCGCGCTCCAGCCGCCCTCGGAGGTCGTCGTCTTGCCGATCAGCACCGCACCCGCGCCCCGCAGCCGGGCGACCGCGGGAGCGTCCACCTCGGGCACCCAGTCCGCGGTGCGGACCGAACCGCGGGTGGTGCGCACCCCCGCCGTCGGCGTCAGGTCCTTGACCGACACGGGTACCCCGAGCAGCGGGCAGCCGTCCCAGGCGGCCGCGCCGAACTCGCGGATGCGGCGCTCGGCCGCGCGGGCCCGGTCCATGGCCAGCTCGGCGGTGACGGTCACGAACGCGTGCAACGACGCCGATTCCGCCTGCAACGCCAGCGTCGCCTCGGTGAACTCCGTCGGCCGGAGTTCACCTGTGGCGTACCACGCCCTGATCTCGGCCGCCGTGGCCCGCCGCAGCACCTCATCCATAGACGCGCCGGTACCAGTCCCTGCCGAAGTCGGTCACCACGGGCTCGTGGACCGACATGGCCTGGTAGAAACCACGCAGCACCTCACCGGCGGCGATGGCGCGGCGCAGGTCCGCCACGGTGAAGGTCGGCGCGCTGGCCCGCAGCAACCGCAGGTCGTAGATCCCGGGCAGCGCGCGGCCGTCGTAGGTGATGCCGAACGGGACGCGGATGGCGTAGCGCACGCCGAAGGCCACGTGCCCGGTGTGGTGCTGGTCCGACCACTGGGTCACGTCCGGCATCGTCGGGGCGAAGAACCAGTCGTCGCGGCCGGGTTCCCGCTCCACGATGCCGAGCGTGTGCGGCAGGTAGTGCCAGGTGTTGAACCGCATCCTGGCGCTGTAGGCGGCCAGCGTCTTCGACAGGTCCGCCGGCTCGTCGGTGAACCGGTCGACGAACGCCTTGCGCGGGGTGACGCAGCAGTAGAAGTCGCCGGTGCCGAGGTCGAGCGGGTCGGCGGAGCCGTGGTCGATCCGCAGCGGGTCGAACCGCTCGGGGCCGCGGCTCATCGACACGTCGGCGTAGAACGCCTCCGCGATCGCGGTGAGCAGCGCGTGCAGCGCGCCCTCGAACGCCGTGGTGTACGGCTCCGTGGCCGGGGCACCGAGCAGGCCCGACGCGTACTCCGTCCACAGTGGAGCGAGTTCGTCGATGTGCTCGGGCAGCTCGGCGCCGAGCACGTCGGCGAGGTGGCCGCGCAACCCGCGCGGCACGTCGGTGAGCAGCACCGGGGCCTCGGTCAGGTGCTCCACCTTGTGCAGGTTCAGCCCGTTGATCACGCGGTACGGCCGCAGGCCCGCGCTGGTCGCCTTGTCCCGCAGCCGCTGGCACTCCTGGGCCCGCGACTCCAGTTCCGCCAGGCTCGCCGCCGGCGCCTCCGGCACCGCCCCGCCGTAGGCCGCGATCCGCGAGGACAGGAAGTGGTCCACTGTGGATGGCGTGAGCTGGGCGCCGTTGAACTCCTCGGCGCGCACCGGCGGCCCGGAGGAGAGCACCGCGGTCAGGCACGCGACGAAGCAGGCGTCCTCCGGGGACCACTCGGCCACCTCGGTGGCGCGCAACTGGTTCAGCAGCGACTTCGGGTGCCCCGCGCCCATGGACTTGCCGGGCAGGTTGCCCTTGCCGAGGTTGGAGTACACCCGGTCGTTGGCGTGGATCAGCACGGGCGCCATGTGCAGCAGGCAGTACTCGATGTGGTCGACGCGTTCGAGCACCTGTTCCCGCGGCAGCGCCACGAGTTCGCGGTGCAGGCGGGCCAGGTCGGCGGCCGTGGCCGCGGCTTCGGCCGCCACCGCGGCCTTCACCCCGGCCTCGTCGACCCCGTCCCACCGCAGCGCACCGAGCCGGTGCAGGTCCACGGGGTGGGTGAGGCCGTCGAGCCGCACGGTCACCCGGCCGGTGCCGGTCAGCACCACCCGGTCCGGGCCGTCGGCGCCGACGTCCACGGTCAGCGATCCGGCGCGCACCAGGTCGAGCACGATCCGGTCGGCCGGGGTGACCGCCAGCAGCCCGACGTTCTCCTCGACTCGGCCGTCCAGGGTGAGGGCGGCTTCGACGAGCTTGCTGCCGTCGTTCGCCATGCGCGCGCGGTCGGCGGCGTCGGCGACGAGATCGGCGAATCCTTCGGATCTCAGGGAGGGCATGGGAGTCCTCTCGAAAGGGGGGTAGGGGAGGTGCGGATCAGCCGGGGTTGCCGCCGACCCGGGTGAGGAAGGAGATCCCGGCGACGGCGCGCTGGGCCGCCGCCAGCGCTTCGTCGGCGTTGCCCGCGGTGCACCGCGCGGACGCGGGCCGCGAATAGGAACTGATCAGGCCGTCGAACACCGTTCCGGGCTGGACGGCGATGCCGATCACGGCCCCGGTGTCCGGCGGCTGGGTGACCTCCACCAGTTCGCCACCCGGCGGCGGGGTGGCGAACCAGATCGCCGCGGCCTTCCCCGGCCGCGGCTCGGCCAGGGTGGACCGGACGCCCGGCAGCACCTTCTGGCCGATGGACTGGCGCAGCTGGACGTCGATCAGGTCGACGCCGACCGCTTCGTGGACGAGCTCCCAGATCTCGTCCCCGCCCATCCGCACGTGGGTTTCCACGACCCGCGGGCCGTCCCCGGTGAGGATGAGTTCGGTGTGCGTCGCCCCGGTCCGCACGCCGATCGCGTCGAGCACCCGCACGGTGAGTTCGGCGCACCGCCGCCGGACGTCCTCGGGCAGCGGGGCCGGGACCACGTGCCCGAGTTCGACGCGGGTGACCGGATCGGTGACCTTGGCGGTCACCGCGAGCACCACGTGCTCGCCGTCCTCGGACAGCGCCTCGACGCTGTACTCGGGGCCGTCCAGGTACGCCTCGGCGAACACCCCGAGGCGGCGCAGCCACCCGTGCTCGGAGGCGGTGTCCGCCCGGGTGAACGCGGCCTCGAGCCCGGCTTCTTCGTGCACGACGGTCACCCCGAAGCTGGCCAGGCCGCCGACCGGCTTGACCACGACCGGGAAGCCGTGCCGCTTGGCGAAGTTCAGCAGCGCGTCGACGTCCGGCACCACTTCCGCGGGGGTTTCGTCGATCCCCGCCTCGGCCAGGCGGCGGCGCATCGCGTCCTTGTGGTGGGCCAGCCGCACGGTTTCCACGCTGTGCGTGGCCACGCCCAGCGCCTCGCCGACGGCCGCCGCCCGGTCCTGGTCGTGCTCGCCGAGGGTGGCGATGTGGGTGACCGGGTCGGCGCGGTGCACCACCTCGGCCAGCCCCACGCACTCCTCGGTGCTCAGCTCGGCACCGAGCACCAGCAGGCGGGTGTGGTGCTCCGGCTCGACGAGCCGGTGCAGGTGGTCGGGCCGGCACACCAGCGTGGTGCGCACCCCTTCTTCGAGGGCGCGGATGCGGCCGGGCAGATCGCCGTTCCCGCTGCCGAAAACCATGACGTGCTTGGTCATGCCGGTGCCTTCTCGTCTTCCGGTTGGTGGGCGTACCCGCGTACCGCGACCGACGTGGCCACGGCCGCCAGGACGAACAGCGCGGTGATCACCAGCACGCCCGGCAGCCCCCACGGCAGCACGAGCGCGGTCATCAGCACCGGGCCCGCGATCTGCTGGCCGGTGTAGCCGAGGCTGAACAGGCTCAGGTACTGAGCGCGCTTCTCGGGGTCGGACAACAGGAACGACAGCTCCCAGCCGGCGACCGCGTGCAGGTTCTCGCCCACGGTCAGCAGCACCACCGCGGCGGCGAGCAGGGCGATCAGCTGCCACTTGGCGCCGTCGTCGGCGACGCCGAGCAGCACGCCGGCGACCGCCAGCGCCACCACCGACCACCGCAGCATCCGCATCGCGCTGCGCACGCCCCTGACGTACTTGGACACGTGCACCTGCAGCAGCACGGTGATCACGGTGTTGAGCACCAGCAGGATGGAGCTGGCCGTCGGGGAGAGCCCGGCTCGCTTGACCACCCACAGCGGGATGAGGATGAACAACATCGAGTCGTGCATCATCAGCACCGCGTTGGCCACCGCGACGGTGATGAAGCGCCCGTCCCGGTACACCGACTTGGCGCGCTTCTCCCGGACCGGGGCCGCGGCGTCCTTGTTCACCGCTCCCCTGGTCGCGCGGACGGTGACCACGGCGGCGAGGGCGAAAGCCGCCCCGCAGACCACGAACAGCGCCAGGTACCCGGCCTGCTTCTGCAGCAGCTGCACCACGCTGGCGACCAGGAAGCCCAGCGCCAGGCCGATGTTGTTCACCGTCCGCATCGACGCCATGGTCCGGGTGCGGTCCTGCTCGCCCTCCAGCTGCCCGATCAGCACCTGCAGCAGCGGCAGCGCGGCCCGGCTGGCCATGGTGAACACGCAGGTGACCACCAGGTAGCGCCAGTAGCCGTCGGCCAGCGCGTAGGCGGCCACCCCCGCACCGCGCACGGCGAGCAGCACGATGTACACCCGCGTCACGCCGAGCCGCCGCGTCAGCCGCGCCACCGGCATCGGGACCAGCAGCCCGCACACGTTCGCGACCGCCAGCGCCACCCCGACCGAGGTCTCCGGGATGTGGATGTACTGGACGAAGTACAGCGTCGCGACCGCCAGGTACACCCCGGTGGCCACGGCGTCGATGAGCGCGCCCAGCGCCAGCACCCGGCCGCGGTGGCTGTGCGGCAGCAGCGCCTTCAGCATCGCGCACCGGCCGCGTGGACGAAGGCTTTGAACAATGCCGAATCCTCGCCCGCCTCGGGGTGCCACTGCACGCCGACGACGAACTCGTGCCCTTCGTGCAGCAGGCTCTCCACGCCGCCGTCGCGGCACCAGCCGGTGGCGGTCAGGCCCGCACCCAGCCGGTCGACGCCCTGGTGGTGGTAGCAGCGCACCTCGGCCGAGCCGCCCAGCACGCTGCCGGGCAGCCGCTCCGGGTCCAGCTCGACCGGCACCGGGCCGAACCGGCTGCCCTCTGGCTGGTGCTCGGCGCGGCCGATGTCCTGCTGCAGGGTGCCGCCGCAGACCACGTTCAGCAGCTGCATCCCCCGGCAGACGCCGAGGAAGGGCACCTCGGCTTCGAGCGCGGCACGGGTCAGCGCGATCTCCCACTCGTCACGGCGGGGTTCCGCCTCCCCGGCACCCGCCCGGCCGGCCCCGTAGTGCGCCGGGTCGATGTCCGGGCCGCCGACCAGCAGCAGGCCGTCGAGCCACGCCACGAGGTCGCGGGCCTCGGCTTCGCCGCCGTCGGGCGGCAGCAGCACCGGGAGCCCGCCCGCGACCGCGATCGGGTCGAGGAAACCCCGCGGCACCAGGGAAGCGCGCCGGTGCCACCCGCGCCAGGAAGCCTGCTCCTGGTAGGTGGTGACGCCGATCCGCGGGGCCCGCCGGGCCGGTACTCCGGCGCTCATCGGATCAGCGCGTCCAGGGTCCAGGCGGAGTTGTGCTGGGTGAACCCGATGTGCGGGTAGTAGTCCACCGCCGCGGGCGCCGAGAGCAGCACGAGCTTGGCACGCGGGTGGGCGTGCCGGGTGGCCTCGATCAGGTCCCGGCCGATGCCCTGCCGCTGGAACTCCACGTCCACCGCGATGTCCGAGAGGTAGGTGACGTACGCGCCGTCGGTGATCGACCTGGCGATGCCGACCATCCGGTCCTCGACCCTGGCCACCACCACGAGGTTGGCGTTGCGGACCATGTCGGTGAACCGCTCGGTGTCCTCGATCGGCCGGCGCTCGCCGAGGGTGGACGCCCGGTAGAGCGCGGTCACCTCGTCGACGTCGAGGGTTTTGCCGTCGACGATTTCACACTTCCACATCGAACTTCTTCTCCAATCGTTCCCGCAGCAGGTGCGCCCGGGTGAGGAACCGTTCCGGCCGGAACTGGTCGTCGGTGGTGGGCACGGCACGGGCGGCGAGCGTCTCGCGCAGGTGCGTGCCGGTCTCGGCGGTCTCGGTCGCGGCGGCCTGCACCACGCGGTACGCCTGCTCCCGGTCCATTCCGCCTTCGACGAGGTCGAGCAGGACGTCGGCGCTGTAGATCAGCCCCCGCGTGGATTCGAGGTTGGCCAGCATCCGGTCCGGGTGCACGACCAGGCCGTCGACGATCTCCGCGGCCTTGGTCACCTGGTAGTGCGCGATGGTGAACGCGTCCGGGAACACCACGCGCTCGACCGGTGAATGCGCCAGGTCCCGTTCGTGCCAGAGGGCCACGCTTTCGTAAGCGGCGTCGGCGTAGGCACGCAGCAGCCGGGCCAGGCCGCAGATCCGTTCGCTGGAGGTCGGATTGCGCTTGTGCGGCATCGCGCTCGACCCCTGGTACGCACTCGTCCTCGGCTCCTCGACCTCACGGACTTCGGTGCGCTGCAGCAACCTCAGTTCCAGGCCGAGTTGTTCGACCACCGCACCGAGCACGGCGAGCGCGCTGAGCAGTTCGGCGTGCCGGTCCCTGGCCACCACCTGGCTGGGGATCGGCTCGATGCCCAGGCCCAGTTCGGCGCACACCATCTCCTCGACCCGGGGATCGATCTTGGAGTAGGTGCCGACGGGCCCGGAGATCGTGCCCACCGCCACCGAGGCACGGGCCGCGGTCAGCCGGGTCAGGCACCGGTCCACCGCACTGGCGTGCAGGGCCAGCTTCTGGCCGAAGGTGGTCGGCTCGGCGTGGATGCCGTGCGTGCGCGCGACGCACACCGAGTCCCAGTGCTCCGCCGACCGGCGGACCAGCGCGTCCCGCAGGCCCGTCGCGGCTTCGAGCACCAGGTCGCACGACCGGGCCATGGTGTGCCCGAGCGCGGTGTCGACCAGGTCGTAACTGGTCATCCCGTGGTGCACCCACCGGCCGTGCCCGCCGGGGATGGTTTCGGTGTAGGCCTCCAGGAACGCCAGGATCTCGTGGTCCCTGGTCGCTTCGCACTCGCGCACCCGCTCCGGGGTGGGCACGGTGCCCTGTTCGATGGCGGCGAGCGCCTCGCGCGGCACCACGCCGATGGCGGCCTGCGCGCGGCTCGCCAGGACCTCCACGTGCACCCACGAGGCGAACTTGGCCTCGTCGGTCCACAGGTCCCGCATCGGGGGCAGGCTGTAGCGCTCGATCATTCGGGTCGACGCCCCCACAGCACCAGGCTGCGCAGGTTCCCGGTCAGCGGGCCGCGGGCCAGGTCGGCGTCGAGCGCGGCGAGACCGGAGGTGAATTCCTCGTCGCTGATCAGGTGCAGGCAGGAATAGGACTTGTCCCGGAACCGGCTCGATTCAGTCAATTCGTATTCGCTTTCGACGACCCGCTCGTAGAGGTCGGCGAACCCGGCCAGGGCGAGATCACCCGCCAGTCGCGGGATCGGGTGGTAGCGGCCCGCTTCCGCGTCGATGATGCCGGGGAAGTACTTGGCGATCGGGAACCGGTTCCGGATGATCCAGTCGGAATCGGTCACCGTGACGAAGTAACCCCCCGGCTTGAGCGCGGTGAACGCGCGCTTGAAGTATTCGAGCGGTTCGGTGACGTAGTGGATCATGTCCACGGACATCACCAGGTCGAAGGTGCCCGCCGGGAAATCCAGTTCCTGCGCGTACCCCTGGCGCAGGTCCAGGTTCGCGGGCTGGGTCCTGGCCACCGCCAGCATCTCCTCCGACGGCTCCACGCCGTGGCCCCGCGCGCCGGTCTGGCGGCAGAGCTCGGTGATGTGGTTCGCGGTCCCACAGCCCACTTCCAGCACCGAGTGGTCGGCGGTGACGCCCGCGCGGTGCACGATGTGCTCGACCAGACCGGGGTAGGTGCGGCGGTGGCGCGCGTACTCGGTCGCGAGGTCGTCGTAGTTGAGCGTGGTCACGAGTCCTTCTTTCCGGTTGAAACGCCGTCTGACAGAACAGTTCGTGCTTGTTCGACGTACCAGCACACGTAGGTGAACGTGGCCAGCCAGGCCTGCGGGGTGCGCAGGGAGCGCGGGTACTTGAGCCACCCCAGCAGCGCGGAGGCGGCACCGAGGAGGAGCCGGGCGGTGGTGCGGGTCCGCGGCTCGGGGTGCGGGAGGTCGCGCAGCATCCGCTCGGTGAGCGCGCGCACGTTTTCCGGCAGGGACAGGGGAAGGCGCAGCGAGGTCAGGTCGAGCACCCCGCCGGCGGGCCGGATTCCGGCGTCCACCAGCGTTTCCGTGGTCCCGGTTTCGAGGGCGCGCAGGATCGCGGCCATCGGGAACACCCCGTGCAGCAGGGTGGAGAAGTCGTACACCGGGTCGCCGTAACCGACGTCGGGCCGGTCCCGGTCCTCCCACACCGTGCGCGGGTCGATCAGCAGCGGGCTGCCGTCGGCCCGCAGGAGCATGTTGGCGGCGTAGATGTCGCCGTGCACGGCGCTTCCGCCGCCGGGCAGCAGGTCCGGGACGTGGCGGTCCAGCCAGGACACCGCGGCGTCGAACCCGGGCAGCCGCGTGCCGTCCGGCAGGTCGATCGCGGCGGCGAGCACGTCGGCCAGCGGCACCTCCGGGAACAGCGCGCCGAAGGTGCCGGTGAAGTCGGCCCGCTCACGCAGCACGTGGTACCGCTCGCGGTAGAGGTAGTCGGCCACGGTCGGCCGCTGCGTCTTGGCGGTCAGCCGGTACCAGGCGCTCACCTGGTCCAGGTGCGGTTCGAGCAGGTCGAGCGCCTTCGCGTCCAGGGTGGTCCTGGCGTCGTCGGTGAACAGCGAGGCCAGCGGCATCGGCGTGCCCGCCTCCATCAGGCTCACCGCCTGCGTGCCCTCCCGGTGCAGCCCGAGCACTTCGGGGAACAGGGCGCGCCTGCCTTCCCCGGCCAGCAAGGCGTTCACCGAGCAGGCGAAGTCGACCTCCCCCGTGATCGCCGCCGCGTCACCGATCTTGGCGACCACCTCGGCACCGTCCACAGTGAACTGGACGACACCGCGTGAGTCCGACCCCGGTTTGTGCATGGTGGTGAATTCGGGACGTGCCACGGCTCCCGACCACTCGCGCAGGCGCGACTGCTCCACCCGGGTGAGGACCACGGCCACGTGCTCCGCCGGATTCCCGTTGAGCGGCAACCAGGTGCCGTGCGCGCTTCCACCGAGCAGCAGCGTCCCGGTGCCGGTGGCGTGGTCGCGGACCAGCACCGCGCAGCCGAAGCGGCGCAGGCGTTCGGCCTGCTCGGGCGCGGGTTCGACACCGCGGAAAACCACCGCCGGGACCGCGGGGTCCAGTTCGGGCTCGGTTCTCGCGAGTTCCGCGTACACCTCGGCCAGTTCACCGGCACCGAGCCGGCGTGAATGAGCGCGCACTTCACCTTCGACGATTGTCATGGACCCCAGTAACTCCCGACCCCGGCGGCCGCCCGCCCTGCTCGTGCGCCCGCCTCCAGGCACGGGCGCGCCAGTGCCGTTCATCGGCACTTAACCCCAGTGTCGCCAGTATGACGTTTTCAGTTACGCCAACGGACCAAGTTCCACCGAATCGCCCTGCACATGACTCCGATCGGCCGTACCGGATTCGCGTGGTTCCCCCGAACGGATTACGGTACGAGTGCGGATGGGCCGAATTCGGACATGATGTTCGAACTGGACCTGCTCTACCGTACAGCGGTCGAATGCGAAAGCTCTGATCGTATGAAATCGATCAAAGGGGCGATTTTCAGCCGCGTGCCTCCGGAAGACCCCGCTCCGCCCAGACCGCTTTCGTAGGCGAAAATGACCAACTGTGCCCTCGAACGCGGTCGAAGCCAGTGCTGGTACCGGGCCCGGTCGGCGTCCAGCGGTTCCGGCTCCTCCGCGGCCACCGCGGTGAGCAGGTCGCGGACCGCCGCCACCGCGTCCGGCGTGACCCACCGCGGCACCCCGGCTCGGAGGCGGGCTCGTGCCACCGCGGCCGCGGCGCATCGATCCGGTCCGCGGCCAGGGCGAGGTACCTGGCGAAGGAAGCCCCGTCCGCCAGCCCGCGGAGCATCGACGGCCAGGACCACCGGTTGGCCGGCCGGTAGCGGTTCAGCAGCCCGAGGCTGCCGAACGGCCGGGCCCCGGCCGGCGACCAGGCGTTGACCGGGATCCGGCCGAACAGCTCGTCGCCGCCGAAACCGGTCAGGTGCACGGTGGCGCCCTCGGCCACCGCCCGGCGGGCGAGGTCGTGGACGTGGGCGAGACCGCCGGCGGCCTGGTAGCCGAAGCCGAACAGGGTCTCCCCGCGGTCCGTGGGCAGGGTGTGGTGCCCGGCTCCGGGGAGGTGCGCGGCAGCCCGGTGCGCCCACGCGGTGTCCTCGTTGGCCGCGTCCGGTGGAGCCGCGTGGCGGGTGACGAGATCGGCTCCGGTGGCCGCGGCGAGGAAGCACAGGCCGGTGGAGTCCAGGCCGCCGGACAGGCCGCGCCCAGCGTCCGGCCGGGTCCGCCCCGGGTGGCCAGCGACTCGGCGAGCGCAGACCGCAGGGCCGCCGCTCCTTCGGCCGGCGAACGGGTTTCCGGCGGGAGTTCCCACCAGCGCACCCGGTTCGCCCGGCCGTCGGCGGTCGGGCGGAGCCAGTACCCGGTCCGCAGCGGGGTGATGCCCCGGCGCACCGGGAGCTCGGCGTCAGGGCCGCAGCCCGCATCCCCCTCGAGATCGGCGACGCCTCCGGATTCAAGTCCTCCGGCCACCTCGCCGCCTACGCCGGCATCGCTCCGGTCACTGACCGTTCCGGCACCTCGATCAAGGGCGAGCACCCCGCACGCACCGGCAACCGGAAACTCGAACGCGTTCTTCCTCGCCGCGCTCGCCGCCCTGCACGACCCCACCAGCCACACCTACTACGACCGCGAACGAACCGAAGGCAAGGAGCACCACGCCGCCCTCATTGACAAGATCCAGGCCCCCCGCCACCCGCCCGCCGGGACCGTGGCCGCCGAGGCCGTTGCGGACCGGCGGCGGAGGCTCTACGGTAGGCAAAACTAGAACAGGTTGCAGTTTTGCCCGGCGGGCCGGATCGAGGAGCGCAGATGGCGAAGAGGGCACCGCGCGGCGTCGAGGCCGACTACCTGGTCGTCGGGTCCGGCAGCTCGGGAGCGGCGATCGCGGGCCGCCTGGCGCAGTCGGGGGCGACCGTCATCGTGCTCGAAGCCGGCCGCACCGATGAGAAGCTGATGGTCCGCAAGCCGGGGCTGGTCGGCCCCATGCACGCGGTGCCCCAGCTCAAGAAACCCTTCGACTGGGGCTTCTACTCGGTCCCGCAGAAGCACGCGCTGGACCGGAGGATGCCGGTGCCGCGCGGCAGGGTGGTCGGCGGCTCCAGCTCGATCAACGGCATGGTCTACGTCCGCGGCAACCGGGCCAACTTCGACTCCTGGGCCGCCGAGGGCAACGCCGGCTGGGACGCCGACAGCGTCAACGCCGCGTACAAGCGGATGGAGGACTTCGAGGACGGCGAGAACGCGTTCCGGGGCGCGGGCGGGCCGATCCGGATCACCCGGAACAAGGCCCCGCAGGAGGGTTCGCTGCGCTTCGTGCAGGCCACCGCGGACACCATCGGCTGCCGGGTCCTCGACGACTACAACGCCGAGTCGCAGGAGGGCGTCAGCCGGATGCAGCAGAACGCCGCCGGCGGCCTGCGCTACAGCGCGTCACGCGGGTACCTCCACCACCTCGCTCCCCCGACGCTGGAACTGCAGTCCGGGGTGCTGGTGCGGAAGGTGCTCATCGAGCACGGGCGCGCGGCCGGGGTCGAGGTGACCGACGCCGACGGCACCCGGCGGACGCTGCGGGCGGGCAAGGAGGTCATCCTCTCCGCCGGATTCGTCGGTTCCGCGCAGCTGCTCATGCTGTCCGGCATCGGCCACGCCGAGCACCTGCGGGGCCACGGCATCGACGTGGTCGCGGACCTGCCGGTCGGCGACAACCTGCACGACCACATGTTCCACGCGCTGACCTTCCACGCCACCTCCAGCCGCAACACCGGCACGCCGCCGTACTTCGCCCGCGGCCTGGCCAGGGAACTGCTCCGGCCCGGCACCACCTTCCTGGCGAACTCGGTGTTCGAGGCGGTCGCCTTCCTCCGCACCTCCCAGGCCGGCGCGGTGCCCGACCTGCAACTGCACCTGCTGCCGTGGGCCTACGTCTCCCCCAACCAGGACGCGCCGATCCGGCACGACGTGGACAAGCGGACCGCGCTCACCGTGCTGGCCACGCTGATCTACCCGAAGAGCCGCGGCACGCTGCGGCTCGCCTCGGCGGACCCGGCGGCGCCCCCGCTGATCGACCCGCAGTACCTGGCCGATCCGGCCGACCTCGAGGTGCTCGCCGAGGGCTCGGAGATGGTGCGCGAGATCTTCGCCTCCGGTGCGTTCGGGGGCACGATCAAGGAGGAGATCCACCCGGGTGAGCGCCTGCGCGGCCAGGACCTGCGCGACGCCATCCTCAACCGCGCCACCTCGGTGTACCACGGCGTCGGCACCTGCCGGATGGGCGTGGACGAACTCGCCGTCGTCGGCCCCGACCTGAAGGTCCGCGGCGTCGAGGGGCTGCGGGTCTGCGACGCCTCGATCATGCCGTCGATCACCGGCGGCAACACCAACGCGCCCTGCATCATGATCGGCGAGATGGGCGCGCAGCTCGTGCTCGCCGGCGACCACTGACCGGGAGAGGACCATGACCGCCACCCCGCTCGCGCTCACCCGCCCGGCGTCGGCCACCGAAGCGCTGCTGCGGCAACTCGTCGCCAGGGTGCCCGGTTCGACCGGGGCCACCTGGCAGCTCACCGAGGTCTACACCGGTGAAACGCTGGTCGAGCTGCCGCAGTCGGCACCGGCCGACATCGAGCAGGCGTTCACCGTGGCGCGGGCCGCGCAGCGGAAGTGGGCGGCCACCCCGCTCAAGCAGCGGCTGGCGGTGTTCAAGCGGGCCCACGGGCTCTTCGTCGACCGCGCGCCGGTCGTGGCCGACCTCATCCAGGTCGAGAGCGGCAAGAACCGGCGGATGGCCATCGAGGAGACCTGCGACCCGGCCATGGTGATGAGCCACTACCTGCGCCGGGCGGCCAAGCTGCTGGCCCCGGTCCGGCGCGGCGGGCCGGTGCCGCTGCTGACCAGCTCGACCGAGATCCGGCAGCCCAAGGGCGTGGTCGGCATCATCGCGCCGTGGAACTTCCCGTTCGCCACCGGCATCTCCGACGCGGTGCCCGCGTTGATGGCAGGCAACGCGGTCGTGCTCAAACCCGACAACAAGACCGCGCTGTCCCCGCTCTACGGCATCGAGCTGCTGGAAGAGGCCGGGCTGCCGGGGGGTCTGTTCCAGGTGGTCTGCGGGGAGGGCCCGGATGTCGGCCCGACGCTGATCGACCAGGCCGACTACGTGATGTTCACCGGGTCCACCGCCACCGGCCGGGTGATCGGCGAACGCGCGGGCCGCAACCTCATCGGCTGCTGCCTCGAACTCGGCGGCAAGAACCCGATGATCGTGCTCGACGACGCCGATCTGGCCGAAGCGGTGGAGGGCGCCGTTTTCGGGGCGTTCGGCAACACCGGGCAGATCTGCATGCACATCGAGCGGATCTATCTGCCGGAATCGCGGTACGACGAGTTCAAAAACGCGTTCGTGGCCCGAACCCGCTCGCTCGACGTGCGTGCCGCGTATGATTTCGGGCCGGATATGGGTTCACTGGTTTCGGTCGACCACCTGAACCGCGTCAGATCACACGTCGAGGACGCCGTCGCCCGGGGCGCCACGGTGCTCTGCGGGGGCAAAGCCCGGCCCGACCTCGGCCCGGCTTTTTTCGAACCGACCATTCTCGAAGGCGTCACGAAGGACATGCTCTGCGGGGTCACCGAAACGTTCGGGCCGGTGGTCGCCCTGCACGGGTACCGGACCGTCGACGAGGCGATCGAGTTGGCCAACGACACCGACTACGGCCTCAACGCCTCGGTGTGGAGCGGTGATCTGCGCGCCGCCTCCGCCGTCGCCGACCGGCTGGAATCCGGCAACGTCAACATCAACGACATCCTGGCCACCGCCTACGCCGCCAAGGGCACCCCGTCGGGTGGGGTGAAGAACTCCGGCGTCGGTGCCCGGCACGGTGACCAGGGCCTGCTGAAGTACACCGACGTGCAGAACCGGGCGGTGCTCAAGAAGCAGGTGATGGGCGCGAAACCGGGACAGGACTACGAAAAGTACGTCAAGGGCATGCTGTCGGGGTTGAAGCTGATGCGGAAACTGCGCGTTCGCTGAGCACCGGTGCGATACTGGCGCCCGTGACCTGGTCGGCTTTCGGCGGCTTCCTGCTCGCGATCACCGTGGGCGCGATGGTGCCCGGCCCCACGACCGCGCTGGTGATCCGGCGCGCGGCCATCGGCGGGGCCCGCGCCGTGCTCCCGGTGGTGCTCGGCATCGAAGCGGGCCTGCTGGCCTGGGCGCTGGCCGCCGCCGCGGGCGTGGCCGCGCTGGTGGCGGCCAGTGAAGCCGCGTACACCGTGCTGCGGGTCGCCGGGGCCGTCGTGCTGCTGGTGCTGGGGGTGCAGGCCTGGCTGGCCTCCCGGCGCACCGCCGGCGCCCTGCCGGTGGACGAGGCCGCGGTACGGCAGGACTGGCGCCGGGCCGCGGTTTCGGGGCTGCTGACCAATCTGGTGAACCCGAAGGTCGCGGTGTTCATGTTCGCCTTCTACCCGCAGTTCATCCCGCCCGGTGCCGACGTGCTGGCGGCGACGCTGCCGCTGGCCCTGCTCCAGGTCCTCATCGACGGTGGGTGGTACCTGCTGATCGCCACCTTCGTGGGCATGGCGCGGAAGTTCTTCGCCCGTGACCGGGTGCGGCGGAACCTGGAACGGGTGACCGGCACCGTCCTCATCGCGTTGGGCCTGCGCCTGGCCTTCGAACGAGCCTGACCCCGAGCGGCGTTCACCCCGGCCGGCGACTCGCCCTCGGCGAACCCCTCCAGCCAGGCACGGCGCGGTCCGGTCGGCAGCGAAGCCGAACGGCCCCGTGACACTCAGCGGAAAGCCGGTTCCACCAGCCGAACCGGCGCCCCGCCCACCATCCGCGCCACCCCCGCCGGGCTCGGGTCCTCCAGCAACCGTTCCACGTCGACCCGAACACCGAATTGCCGTTCCGTCCCAGCCAGCAGCGCCGCCAGCGCCAGCGAATCACCGCCCTCGGCGAAGAAGTCCGAATCGGCCTTCACCGCGGCGGCCGGAACCCGCAGGCACTCGGCGAAGAGGTGGATCAGCCAGTCGACCGCATCCGTGGATTCGACCGGCCGCGCCGGGGCAACGGTCTCCGCGGCGGACCGGTCGAATCGCCGCTTGCCGGTGCCGGTGCGCGGGAGTTCGGCGACCACGGTGAGCCGGGCGGGCACCATGGCCGAGTGCAGGTGCGCGGCCAGGTGTTCCCGCACCGCCCGCTCGGTGAAGTCGTGGCCGGCCGGGACGACCAGCGCCGCCAGGCGGCCGTCTTCGGCGATCACCACGGCCTCGGCCACCCCGGGCGCGGCACCCAGCGTCCGCTCGATCTCGTCCAGTTCCACGCGCTGGCCCCGGATCTTCACCTGCCGGTCGGTCCGGCCGAGGAACTCCAGCGAGCCCGACGGCTGCCACCGCCCGACGTCACCGGTCCGGTAGAGCAGTTCACCCGGCCGCCCGAACGGGTCCGGCGCGAACTTGGCCTCCATCAGCTCGGGACGGGACAGGTACCGGCCCACGCCGGCCCCGCCGACGCAGATCTCCCCCGGCACGCCGACGCCGACCGGCCGCAGCCGCTCGTCGAGCACGTAGACGCGCTTGTTCGGGATCGGCCGCCCGATCGGCGGCGTCTCGCCGGGCACGCATTCGTGCCAGGTCGCCCACACCGCGGTCTCGGCGGGACCGTAGAGGTTCAGGAACCGGCGGCCCGGCCGGTGCCAGCGGGTGACCGTGGCGGCGGGCAGCCGCTCCCCCGCGGCCATCGCCAGCCGCAGGTGCGGCAGGTCGGCGCCGGGCAGCGCGGCCCACACCGACGGGGTCAGCTGCACCGCGGTGATCTGGCGGTCGCGCAGCAGCCGGAGCAGCGGTGGCCCCACGGTCAGTTCGGGTCCGCGTGCCAATTCCAGGGTGGCGCCGGCGGTCAGCGCCATCACCAGGTCGGACACGCAGCCGTCGAAGTTGGGCGAGAAGAACTGCAGCAGCCGGTCGGCCGGGGTCAGGCGCAGCACCCGCCGCTGGGCCAGGTGCAGGTTGACCACGGCCAGGTGCGGGATCAGGATGCCCTTCGGCCGCCCGGTGGTGCCGCTGGTGAACACGGCGTACGCGGTGTTGCCACCGGTGGTGCCGGTGACCGGGGGCAGCGGGGACCGCCCGGTGGTGTCCGGGACCAGCACCGGCGTGGACAGCCCGGCCCCGTGCAACCGGGTGGCCGTCCGCGCGTCGGCGAGCACCAGTTCCGCCGAGGCCTCGTGCAGCGTGTGCCGCAGCCGCTCGATCGGCGAATCGGGGGCGGCGAGCAGGAAGGCGCCACCCGCCTTGGCCACCGCCAGCACCGAGACGACGAACCCGGCCGAGCGCTCCATCACCACCGCGACCACGGACTCCGGCTGCACGTGGTGCGTGCGCAGGGTCCTGGCCAGCGCGTTGGCCCGCTCGTCCAGTTCGGCGTAACCGCACTCGCCGTCGCTGTCGCGCACGGCGACCGCGTTCGGCGTGGTCCGGGCCCACCGCTCGACGGGCTGGTGCCAGCAAGCGAACTCGCTCGCCGGGGTTTCGTTGTCGTCGACGCGTGCCAACAGCAGCGTGCTGTCCACTTCGGACTGTTCCGGGCGCTCGCCGGAGGACACGCGCAGGCGCACCTTCGACGGCGCCCTGGTGTTGGCGTGCGTGCCCCACACCACCGCGTCGGGCCCCGGCGCGGTTTCGTAGTGCGGATAGCGCTCCAGGAAGCCGAGGACGGCCCAGCGGGCGGCCTGCTCGGCGTACGGCGCGCCGGCGCAGTAGTGCCTGCCGAAACCGAAGCCGAGGTGCCGCGCACCGCGGCGGGTGATGTCCAGGGTGTGCGGCTCGTCGAACACCGCCGGGTCGAGGTTCGCCGCGCCCAGGTGCACCAGCACGCTCTGGCCCGCCCGCAGCCGCGCTCCGGCCAGTTCGACGTCGGCGGTGACCTGCCGGGCGACGTACTGGCTGGACCCGTCGAGCCGCATGAACTCGTCGATCGCCGAATCGATCAGCCCGGGGTCCTCGCGCAGGGCCCGCTGCTGCTCGGGATACCGCTCCAGCAGCAGGAGGCCGCCTGCCACCAGCTGGGTCAGCGTCTGGTAACCACCACCGGCCAGCACCACGCAGTTCGCCGCCAGGACGTGCAGCCGCCGGTCGAGTTCGGCGTCGTCGAGGTCGAGGCCCGCCAGCGGTCCGGCCAGTGCGCCGATCAGGTCGTCGGCAGGCTCGGCCAGCCGGGCCCGGAGCTGCGCGGTGAACACCGCCATCGCTTCCCGCAGCACCGGCACCACCGCGCCGTCGCGGACGTCGGGCAGCGAGGACAGGCTGCCCAGCAGGCGTTCGTAGCCTTCGGCCCACTGCCCGAGCCGTTCCCGCTCCCCCGGCAGGCCGAGCAGGTGGGCCACCAGCGCCGCGGGCAGCGGGCCGGCCAGCCCGGCGACCAGGTCGATCTCCCCCTGCTCCGGCAACTGGCCGAGGATGCCGTGCACCAGCTCGCGGACCTCGTCGTCGCGGGCGCGGACCTTGGCCGCGGTGAACTGCTCGCGCAGCGGTGCACGCAGTCCGGTGTGCGAGGGCGGATCGGCGAACAGCATCTGCTCGGCGACCATGGCCGCGAGTTCGGCACCCGGCCCGAGGCCGCGTTCGGCGAGTTCACCGCGCTGCCGCCCGCGCGCGGAGGAAAAATGCCGGAAATCGCCGAGTATCTGCGCGGCCTCGCGATAACCGGAACACACCCAGAGCTGACCCACTTCGTCGAAGAAGAGCGGACCGAGTTCGCGGATCGCCTCAACGTACCCGCGTGGATCGGCGATCGTTGCGGGCCGGTCGAGCTGGTGGATTCCGTGCCTTCTCCGGTCGTAGTCGCTCATCGGCTCGCTGGTCCTCCTGGTTCCGGCGCGTGGTGGGGCGGAAGGGAGTTCCGGGACCGGCAACGCTGACAGGAGCGGCACGGATCAGCGGCCGTGATGCCAAAGGGGCAAACCGAAATTCGTCCCCAGCTGCTGTCCCCCCGGACGGCCGCGGCCGCCGCTTCCCCCTGATCGACCTGCGGTGCCCAGTCTAGGCGACGGCCACCGCAAAATGTCAACCTCGGAATACAATTGTCCCGGAAACGCTCCGCGAATATTCGACGATTCCACATCGGCCGAACCCGCCATTCCGCCGAAAGTAGCCCGAGTGCGACTTTTTTCGCGCCTCACCACCCGGCGGAGTGCTCCACCGGGCGGAGCACCGCGCTGGCGTAGGTGCCTCCCCAACCGGCGGCGGTCACCAGCACCGACCGGGTGGCCGCGTCCGTCCCCGGTTCGAGATAGCCCGTCACCTCGGGCAGCGGATCGCACAGGCCGGTCAGCCGCGGCACCCAGCCGGTCCGGACGGTCTCCAGCGCGCAGATCGCGGACAGCACCGCCGTGGTGCTGTGCAGGTGACCGGCCTGCGCGCCGACGTTGGCCAGGGTGACCTCGCCGGGCCGCCACACCCGCCCCAGCGCCCGCGCTTCGGCCAGGTCGAGCACCGCGGTGCCCCGCGCGTCGCCGTAGACCGCGGTGATGTCGGCGAGAGCGAGCCCGCCGTCCGCCACGGCCCGGCGGAAGCTTTCCGACCACGCCTGCCCGTCCGGCTCGTTGCCCGCCACCCGGTGCGCGTCCGAGGTCACCGCGTGGCCGGCGACCTCGGCGAGGGCGGTCGCGCCCCGGGCGCGCGCGTGGTCCAGGCTTTCCAGCACCAGCGCCGCGCCGGCGGCACCGAGCACGCAGCCGGTGCTCTCCCGTTCGTAGGGACGAGCGGCGCCGGTGGCGAGCAGGCCGAGCCGGTCGTAGCCGAAGCGCAGCATCGGGGTGAGCTCGTCGGCGCTCACCGCGAGCACGACGTCGGCTTCACCCCGGCGGATCAGGTCGGTGGCGTAACCGAGGCCGAGCACCCCGGCGGCGCAGCCGGTGGCCAGGGTCGACAGCGGGCCCTTGAGCTGCAGGCTCAGGCAGGCGTGCCCGGCCGCGGCGTTCGCCACCGAATTCGGGAACAGCCGGGGGTGGACCCGGTGCGGACCTTCCCGACCGATGGTCTCGGTCAGCTTGGCCACCGTCTCCAGCGGGCCGGTGCCGGTGCCGAAGACCAGGCCGACCCGCTCGTTGTTCGCCCTGGTGACGGTGAACCCGCTGTCCCGCAACGCCATTCGCGTCGCGGACAGCACCAGCAGGCCGAGCTGGTCGAGCCGGCGGGCGTAGGCGGGGTCGACGTGGTGGCGGAAGCGGACGGTGTCCACGGCCCCGGTGCCCACGGCTCCGGACCGGATGGCGGCGACGAACTCCCGTTGCCCGATGCCCAACGGCGACACCACCCCGGCGCCGGTGACGACCACCCGGCGGTGCGCCAGCTCGGGCACGGGACCGGCAGCGCGGCCCAGCACCAGCGCGCAGTTGTTGCCGCCGAACGCGGAGGAGTTCGACAGGATCACCTCCGGCTCCGCCGCGCGGGCGGCCGACGGCACGAGATCGCGGTCCACCGGCACCGCCGGGTCCACGCCGACCGTCGGCGGCAGCAACCGGTCGCGCAACGCCAGCACGCACACCGCGGCCTCGACCGCACCCGCGGCCCCGAGCAGGTGTCCCACCTGCGACTTGGTGCTGCTCATCGGCGGCGGAACCGAGCCGAACAACGCGTCGACCGCCTTGCTTTCGGCGGCGTCCTCGGCCGGGACGCCGGAGCCGTGGCCGTTGACGTAGTCGACGTCGCCCGGCTCCAGTCCGCACCGCGCCAGCGCCTCGGCCATGGCCCGGCGCATGCCGTCACCGACCGGATCGGGGGCCGTGGCGTGGTGGGCGTCGCTGGTCAGCGCGTACCCGCGGAGGTAACCCAGCACGGCGGCACCGCGTCCGGCCGCCACGCTCTCCGCCTCCAGCACGAGTATGGCGGCGCCTTCACCGAGGTTGAGCCCCGAACCACGCGAAAACGGCGCACACGGCTGGGCATCGAGCGCCTTGAGGCTGTGAAACCCCGCGAACGAAACGATGTCGAGCAGGTCGACCCCACCGGCCAGCATCACGTCGGCCCGGCCCGCGCGGACCACGTCGGCCGCGTACCCGATGGCGTTCGCGCCCGCGGCACCGGCGTTGGCGAACACCGCCTTCGGCCCCTTCAGCCCGAAGGTCGCGCTGACCGCGTCCGCCGCGGTGTGGGGCGGGCAGACCAGCAGGTGGTGCCGCCGCGCGGCCTCCGGCCCGTCGTGCAGCAGCTGCCAGTGGAACCGCTCGCCCTCCGCCAGCCCACCGGCCGAGGTGCCGAGCGCGATCCCCACCCGGTACGGGTCGGCTTCCGCCGGGTGCAGGCCGGCCTGCCCGATCGCCTCCGCCGCCGTGGTGAGCGCCAGTTCGCTCGCCCGGTCCAGCCTGCCCTTCGGCCGCCGCACCGGGGCGGGCACCACGCCGAGTTCACCGGCGCGGTGGCAGGACAGCGTCGACACGTCGAGGCGCCGGACCGGCCGGATCCCGCTGTCGCCACGGACGATCGCCCGCCACACCTGATCGGTGTGCGCGCCGAGGGCGCAGTTGAGCGCCACCCCGGTGATCACGACCCGCTCTGGCCGCCGTGCCATTCACGTGCTCCTCGTCAGCCGACCGGAACGCCGGAACTCGTGGGCACCAGGAACGGCGCCGAGGTGGTGCGGATGCGGTGCCCCGGCCCGCCGAGCGCGAAGTCCAGGCCGGACGCGGCCACCGCCCGGTCCACCCGCGCGACGCCGATGGCCAGCCCGAGCGACGGCGAGAACACCGCGTGCACCACGGTTCCGACCTCGTGCTCGCCGATCCGCACCGGTGTGCCCGCCGCGGGCACGGCGGTCAGTTCCTGCCGCGCCACCCAGCACACCGGCCGCCGCAGGGTGGCCTCGGCACGCCGGGTCAGCAGCGCGGCCTTGCCGACGAAGGTCCGGTCGAAGTCGACCATCCACTGCAGACCCAGTTCGAGCGGATCGCTGCCCTCGCCGGACGCCTCGCGCTCGAGGTTGGCGGAGCGGTTCTCCATCCGGCAGATGTCCAGTGCCGCGCTGCCGCACGGCACCGCGCCGGAGTCGGCCAGCCGCTGCCGCACCTCGTCCGCCGCGTCGGCGGGCACGTGCAGGACGCAGCCGTGTTCGCCGGTGACCCCGCTCCGGCGGGCCACCACCGTCCCGGCCGGGAACGGCCCGGACTTCTGCGTGACGAGAGGGGTTTCCGGGCCTTCCAGCGCGAACACGCGGTACCGGTCGCTGACGTCGGTGAGCACCACGTCGTCGCGTGCCGAGGCCAGTCCGGCGAGGTGCTCGCGCACGGCACCGGCCTGCGCGGGCCACACCTCGACCAGGTACCCCTCACCCGTGGCGTGGATCAGCACCTCCGCGACCACGGTGGCGTCCTCGCGCAGCAGCAACGCCGCGCAGACCCGGCCGTCCTGCAGGAAGTCCACGCTCCGGGTGGCGGTGTGGCCGAGGAACGCGGTCGCGCCGGGACCGGCCGCGGTGAACAGGCCCGCGCCCGCGTGGTCCAGCAGCCCGCAGCCGCCGCGCAGCGCCCAGTACTCCGGCGCCGTGCCGGTGTGCACCTTCTCCATCAACGGTTTTCCTTCTCCCGCGCGATGTGGTCGACGAGCCGGTTGAGCGAGAGCAGGCTCCCGGTGTCGCCGTCGGTGATCACCACCCCGTACCGCTCCTCGACGGCCATCGCCAGTTCGAGGGTGTCGATGGCGTCCAGCTCCAGCCCCCCGCCGAGCAACGGCTGGTCGTCCCCGATCAGTTCGGGCTCGACGTCGAGTTCGAGCCGTTCCACCAGCAACCGCTTCACCTCGTCGCACAGCCGTTGCCTGGCTTCGGCGGCGGCGCGGGTTTCGGCCGGGGTCAGCACCTCCGCCTCACCCGCACAGCGCGTCGCCGGGCGTCCGGCGGCGGAGTTCGTCGGCGAACCCGGCCCAGCCCTCGGCGCACTCGTTCGCCAGTTCGGCGGTGAGCGCGGTGCAGTGCAGGGGCACCGCGCCGACGAGGGCGTCCCACCGGTCGATCTCGGTCGTGTGCGCGGACAGCCAGCGCTGCAGCGCCCGGCCCTCCTCGGTGAAGCCGAGAGCCGGGCTCCGCCCCAGCGTCCGCCGGATCCCGGCCCGGTCCCGCACCCCGCGCTCGACCACCCGGCGGACCGCGGCGCCGCAGTCCGCGCCGTCCGTGCGCAGCTTCAGCGGCACCGGGTCCTGCCCGCGCCGCACCCGGTCGCGGACGTCCCGCGCGGTGCCGGTCGACAGGCCCGTGCGCCCGGCGATCCGCCGCGGTGAGGCGTCCGGCTCGCTCTCCACGATCTTCGCCGCCGCCCGGCGGCCGTCGATCGTGCTGAACGGGCGCACGCGGCCCGCCAAGGCCGCCCGCGCGAGCTTCGCCTCCACGACCAGCGCGCCGGAAACGCACGCCGCGAATCCACGCACCTTCCGCCGCAGCGACGCGGCGCCCCGGTTCACCGCGTCGATGAACCGGGTGGTGCGGCGGTGGACCAGGACCATCGAGATCAGCGCCACGGCAACTCCCCCTGCACTGGTGTTCCGTGGTACCGACCTTCGCAGGACCCCCTTGCAGTTCCCTTACAACTGGGCCGGTCGTGGCATTCGCGCGCCCACCCTGCCACCCCGTTGAAGCGTCGCTGCGGCATTACGCCAGGCGTGTAACGTGACAGTCACGGTGAATACCGGTTCGAGAGTGCCAGGAGCCGCAGTGGAGTTTCGGATTCTCGGCCCCGTCGAGGTGCACGGCGCGACCGCGCGAGCCCGGCTGGGCGGCGCCAAGCAACTGGCGCTGCTGGCCACGCTCACCGTGCACGCCAACCACCTGACCACCACCGAGCAGCTGATCGACTCCATCTGGGCGGACGCGCCGCCGTCGGGCGCGGTGGCCGCCGTGCACACCTACGTCTCCCGGCTCCGGCGCTCCTTCGACGCGGTGGAACAGGACGGCGGCAAGCGGATCGTGACCCGGCCGACCGGGTACGCGCTCAACCTGGCGCCCGGCGAACTCGACCTGGAGAAGTTCCGCGAGCACGTGAACCGCGGACGGCACGCGGCCGACGCCGGCCGGTTCACCGACGCCTCCGCCGAACTCGGGGTGGCGCTGGCGCTGTGGCGCGGACCGGCACTGGTCGACGTCTCCTCCGAGGTGCTGCAACGCGTCGAGGTGCCGCGGCTGACCGAGGAGTGGCACAGCGCGGTGGAACGCCGGGTCGCCGCGGACCTGGAACTGGGCAGGCACGCCGATCTGATCGGGGAACTCCGCGCGCTGACCTCCGCGCACCCGCTGCGCGACCAGTACTGGCGCCAGCTGATGCTCGCGCTGTACCGCAGCAACCGGCAGGCCGAGGCGCTGGCCGTCTACGAAGAGGTCCGGAAGCTGCACGCCGAGGAGATCGGCATCGATCCCGGGCACGAACTCCAGCAACTGCACGTGGCGATCCTCGCCGACGCCCCGTCGCTGAGCGAACCCGCCGCTCCTGCCCCGCCGCCCGCTCCCGCGCCGCGGAAGCTGCCGACCCCGGCCCAGCTGCCCGCCGACATCGCCGGGCTGATCGGGCGTGAATCCGTCGCGGAAAGCGTTTCGGCGTTGCTCAAGGCGGGACCGGAACGGCACGCGACCCCGATCGCGGTGCTGGCCGGCTTACCGGGGGTCGGCAAGACCGCGCTGGCCACCCACGTCGCGCACCGGCTGCGGCCGCGGTTCCCCGACGGGCAGCTGTACGTCAACCTGCGTGGGTACGCGCTCGCCGAGCCGGTGCTGCCCGCCGACGTGCTGGCCAGGTTCCTGCGTGCGCTCGGCCTGCCGTCGGACCTGGTGCCGCTGGACACCGACGAGCGGGTGGCGATGTACCGCTCCCTGCTGGCGGACAAGCGGGTGCTGATCGTGCTGGACAACGCCAACGCGGCCGAGCAGGTGCGCCCGCTGCTGCCCGCGGAACCGGGCTGCGCGGTGCTGATCACCAGCCGGGACCTGCTGTCCGGGCTGACCGCGCGCGACGGCGCCGACCGGTTCACCCTCGACGTGCTCACCCCGGCCGACGCGATGTCGTTGCTGGGCACCGTGCTCGGTGAGGCCCAGGTGCGCGCCGAGCCCGAAGCCGCCGGGGAACTCGCCGAACTGTGCGGGTACCTGCCGCTGGCGCTGCGGATCGCCGCGGCCAACCTGTCCACCCGCCGCCACAGCGGGGTGCGCGAGTACGTGGAGCGGCTGCGCGCGGGCAACCGGCTGGCCGCGCTGGCGGTGGAGAACGACGAGCAGACCGGGGTGCGGGCCGCGTTCAACCTGTCCTACGCGTCGCTGACCACCGACGCGGCACGGCTGTTCCGCAGCCTGGCGCTGGTGCCGGGCCCGGACTTCGACACCTACGCCGCGGCCGCCCTGCTGAACACCGACCTGCCCCGCGCCGGGCAGCTGCTCGGCGCGCTCGCCGACGCCAGCCTGGTCCAGGACGCCGGTCCCGGCCGCCACCAGCTGCACGACCTGGTGCGGCAGTACGCGCTGTACCGCGGCCGGTTCGAGGACGACGCGGCGATCCGCGACAGCACCCTTGGCCGCCTCTACTCCTATTACTTCCAGACCACCAAGGCGGCGTCCGGGCTGATCGAACCGACGCGCGAGCCGCCGGAGCCCCCCGAGCACCTGCCGCGGGTCCGGGTGCCGGAGTTCGCCGACCGCGCGGCGGCGGCCGCCTGGTTCGACCAGGAGGACCCCAACCTGCGGGCCGCGGTGAACCACGCCGCCGAGCACGGCCCCCGGCCCTACGCCTGGTACCTGGCCGACGCGATGACCTCACCGCTGGCGCTGGCCCCCCGGTTCGCCGACTGGGTGACCGTGGCCCAGATCGGGCACCGGGCCGCGGCCGCGGCGGGTGACCTGGCGGGTGAGGCGATCATGCTGCTCAGCCTCGGCCACGCCTACAACACCACCGGCAGGCTGGTGCTGGCCATCGACGCGCTCCGGCGGGCGCTGGAGCTGTACCGGCAGCTGGACCGCTCGATCTACCAGATCCCCTGCCACCACACGCTCGGGGTGTCCCTGCTGTGGACCGGGCAGCTGACCGAGGCCGTCGAGCACCTGACCACCACGCTGGAGCTGTGCGAGCAGAACCCCTTCCCGAACCACGACGGGTACGCGGGTGGCGCGCGGCACGGACTCGGCGTGGCCTACCGCTACCTCGGCAGGCTGCCCGAATCGCTGGAGCTGCTGACCCGCTGCTGCGAAACCCTGCCCGAGGGCGTCAGCCGGTACGTGCTGGCGTCGTGGCGCTTCAGCCTCGCCCTGACCTACCGCGACCTCGGCCGGTTCGACGAGGCCATCGGCGAACTGACCGAAACGCTGGAGGTCTACGAGCAGCTGGGCAACGCGTTCGGCATCAGCCGCTGCCTGGTGGCGCTGGCCAGCACCTACGCCCAGACCGGGCAGCACAGCGCCGCGGCCAGCAGCTGCACGCGCGGGCTTTCCCTGGCCCGGCAGGTGAAGCACCGCCGGACCGAGGTCGACGCGCTCAACGTGCTGGGCAGGCTCTTCGAGGAAGAGGGCGACCTGGGCAAGGCGGCCACGCACCACGCGCGGGCGCAGAGCATCGCCGACGGCATGGGGCCGTACCTGTTCGGCCGGATCGAAGCCAAGATCGGGCTGGCCTCGGTGGCCGAACGCGAGGGGGACACCCACACCGCGCGGCTGCACGCGGAGGCCGCGCTGGACTCGATCCGGGACACCGGTTTCCTGTTGCACGAGCCCCCCGCCCGGCTGGTGCTGGCCAGGATCGACCGGGCGGCGGGGGACGAGCCAGCCGCCGCCCGCCACGGCAACCTGGCCCTCGCCGCGGCCCGCCGGGCCGGGCAGCGCGCCTGGGAAACCCGGGCCACGCGCCAGCTCCACCGCTTCGCCCACCGGATCCTCGCCGGCGAGCAGCCCGCGAACGACTGGATCGGAGATCCATGAGCACGGACACCGTCGCGCTGGACGGCGAGTACCTCCAGGACCGGCACGCACTGTACGAGCGGTTGCGGCAGGAGCGGCCGGTCTGCCCGGCGGTGCTGCCGGACGGGTTGCGGGTGTGGCTGGTGACCCGGTACGCCGACGCCCGTGAGGCGCTGGCGAGTCCGTTGCTGAGCAAGGATTCCCGGCGGGCCGCACCGCTGCACGACCAGCAGGAGCAGGAGGGCGTGCGGCGCACCTTCCTGGCCGAGGTGCTCCAGTCGCACATGCTGAACCTGGACCCGCCCGAGCACACCCGGCTGCGCAAGCTGCTCAGCGGGGAGTTCACCCCGCGCCGCGTGGAGTTGCTGCGCCCGTGGGTCGAAGAGGTGGTGGACGGGCTGCTGGACCGGATGGCCGGCCGCGAGCGGGTGGAGCTGCTGACCGACTTCGCCTTCCCGCTGACCGTGACCGTGATCGGCGAGCTGTTCGGGGTGCCCGCCGCCGAACGCGACCGGTTCCGGGAGATGTCCAACGGCATCGCCTTCGCCACCAGCCCGGAGTCCGCCGGGCGGGCTTCGGCGGAGATGGCGGGCTACCTGGCCGACCTGGTCGGGCGCAAGCGCACCGGGGACGACACCGACCTGCTGGCCGACCTCGCCCGCGGCGGCCGGCTCGACGAGGTCGAACTGGTGTCCATGGCCTTCCTGATGCTGACCGCCGGCTACGAGTCGACCGGCCACCTGATCGGCAACGGCATCGTCAACCTGCTGGCCAATCCCGAGCAGCTGGCGGCCCTGCGGCGCGATCCCGAGCTGCTGCCCTCGGTGGTCGAGGAGCTGCTCCGCTACGACGGCACCGCCGCGACCACCACGCTGCGCTTCACCACCGCCCCGCTGCGCCTGGGCGACGTGGAGATCCCGCAGGGCGAGTTCGTGCTGGTGATGCTCGGTTCGGTGAACCGGGACCCGGACCAGTTCGCCGAACCGGACCGGCTGGACGTGACCAGGAAACCCAACCGGCACCTGGCTTTCGGCTACGGCGTGCACCACTGCCTCGGTGCGCCGCTGGCCCGGCTGGAGGGTCAGGTCGCGATCGGCAGGCTGCTGGCGCGGTTCCCGGAGCTGACGCTGGCCGTGGCACCGGAAGAGTTGCGCTGGCGGGAAAACCTCCTGTTCCGGGGGCTGGAATTGGTGCCGTTGCACCCTTCCCCGTCCGGTCACGACGAGTAGCCTGGACCGCACCAAGCGTCCGGCCGCAGTGGAGGAGTCCCGTGAGCACGCCCCTGACCCCGGATGAGCGATTCGCGAAGGCGGCCACGGCGGAGGCGGTCGACCGCGCCGCGGAAGCCGCGCGGGCGAACGGCCTGACCGTCGAAATCGCCGCCACCGTGCCCGACGCGCGGAAACTGGTGACCGGATTGCTTCCGCCGGGCAGAACCGTCTTCACCACCGGGAGCGAAACCCTGCGCCTGTCCGGCATCGCCGAGGACATCGACGAATCCGGCCGGTTCGACTCGCTGCGGGCCCGGCTCGCCGAGGAGAACGTGCTGCTCGACCCGGAACAGGCGCGGCTGCGCACCACCACCCCGGACGTGGTGGTCGGCAGCGTGCACGCGGTCACCGAGCACGGCCAGTTGCTCACCGCCTCGGCCAGCGGCAGCCAGCTGAGCCCGTACGCCTTCGGCGCGGCCCAGGTGATCTGGGTGGCGGGGGCGCAGAAGGTGGTGCCGGACCTGGAAACCGGGCTCCAGCGGATCCGGGCCTACGCGTATCCGCTGGAGCACGAACGCTGCATGAGGGTCTACGGGCAGCCCAGTTTCCTGTCCAAGATCCTCATCCTGGAACGGGAGGTCTTCCCCGGCCGGGGGACGCTGGTGCTGATCCGCGAACCCATCGGCTTCTGATTCAGGAGAGGTGCTCCCGGCCCGCCGGTGCCGACCAGTCGAGGTCCGGACCCAGCGGCACCAGCCCGGACGGGTTGATCCAGGTGTGCGTCAGGAAGTAGTGCCGTTTCGTCTGCGCCAGATCAGTGGTCCCCCGGAACTCCTCCCGCTGGTAGAGATCCCGGGTGTACCCCCACAGGTTCGGATAGTCCACGAGACGCCGCAAACCGGCTTTGAAGTGCACGGCGTAGACCGAGTCGAAACGCACCAACGTCACCCAAAGCCGGATGTCGGCATCGGTGAGCCGGGCGCCGAACAGGTAGCGCCGGGTCGACAGCCGCTCCTCCAGTTCGTCCAGCGCCCCGAACAACGAGCGCACCTCCCGCTCGTAGTCCGCCTGCGCCGGCGCGAAACCGCACCGGTAGGGTCCATTGTGGACCCGCTCGAAGAGGAACTCGTTGAGCTCGTCGATCTGCGGGCGAAGCCGCTGCGGGTACAGGTCGATGTCCTTGGTGGCCCACTCGTCGAACGCCGTGCCGACGTCGGTGCTCAGGTGCCGGAAGTCGTTGCTGGCGATCTTGCCCCCGGCCTTGTCCCACAGCACCGGAGCCGAGTAGTGCCCCTCGAAACCGGGCTTGGTCGCCTGGTACGCCTCGCTGAGCAACGCGAACCCGTTCACCTCGTCCACGCCGTGCCCCTCGCCTTCGCGGAAGGCCCAGCCCCGGCCGTCCCGCATCGGGTCCAGGTACGACACCGAGATGACCTCCTCCAGCCCCTTCAACGCCCGGGTGATCGTCACCCGGTGGCAGAACGGGCAGGGTTTGGCGGCGTACAGGTGGTAACGCCCCGGCTCGGCCCGGTAGCCGCTGGAGCCGTCGGCGGTGATCCGGTTCGGGAACACGGGACCCGGCCGCGCGGGCTTCTCCCCGGGCGGGGTTTTCGGGGGTTTCGGCGCGTACGGGCCGTACGCCTCGAAGTCCACCGGGCTGGCGACTCGCGGTTCGCTGCTCATGTGGGGTCGGATTCCTTCCGGGGGAACAGGGGCATCGCGGACAGCAGTGCCCGGGTGTGGGGGTGGCTCGGGGCGACCAGTACCTCGTCCGCGGGCCCGGTTTCGACGATACGGCCCGCACGCAGCACGGCCACCCGATCGGCGACCTGGCGGATCACCCCGAGGTCGTGCGAGATGAACAGCATGCTCAGCCCCAGTTCCTCCTGCAGCCCGGCCAGCAGGCGCAGCACCTGCGCCTGCACCGAGACGTCCAGCGAGGAGGCCGGTTCGTCGCAGACCAGCAGGTCCGGCCGCGGGCCGAGGGCCCTGGCGATCGCCACCCGCTGGCACTGACCGCCGGACAGCTCACCGGGGCGCCGCCGGAGCAGCGCCGAGGGCAGCGCCACCTGGTCCATCAGCTCCCGCACCCGGGCCGCCCGGTCGCCGATGCCGAACGCCCGCAGCGGCTCGGCGATCAGCTCGGCCGTGGTGAACCGGGGATCGAGGCAGCTGAACGGGTCCTGGAAGACCAATTGGACCCGCCGCCGGAACCGCCGCAGCCCGGTTCCCCGCAACGCGGCGAGATCGGTGCCGTCGAACAGGATCCGGCCCGCCGTCGGGGTGAGCAGCCGGACGAGCAGGCCGCCGACGGTGGACTTGCCCGCCCCGGATTCCCCGACCAGGCCGAGGGTTTCCCCGCGGCCGACGGAGAAGCTGAGCTCGTCCACGGCGACCGTGCGCCGGCCGCGGGACCGGAAGACCTTGGTCAGGCCGTCGACCTCCAGCAGGGGCCGCACCGGAGCGACCCGGGGGGCGAGCAGGCGCCCGGTGTGCGCGGCGGACACCAGTGCCGCGGTCCGCGGGTGCGCCGGCGCGCCGAGGAGCCGCCGGGGCGGGCCCTGCTCGGCCACCTTCCCGTCGGCCAGCACGACCACGTGCCCGGCGCGTTCGGCGACGATGCCGAGGTCGTGGGTGATCAGCACCAGCGCGGTGCCCGTCCGTTCGGTGAGCGCGGTGAAGTGGTCGAGGATCCGCGCCTGCACGGTGGCGTCGAGCGCGCTCGTCGGTTCGTCGGCGATGACCAGTTCCGGCCGCCCGGCCAGGGCCGCCGCGATGAGCACGCGTTGCCGCATCCCGCCGGACAGCTCGTGCGGGTACTGCCGGAAGCACCGGCCGGCCTCGGGCAGTCCGGCGGTCTCCAGCAGCTCGACCGCCCGCCGCCGGGCTCCGGCGCGCCCGGCGAGTCCGTGGATGCGCAGCGTCTCGGCCACCTGCACGCCGATCGGCACCACCGGGTTCAACGCGGCCATCGGGTCCTGGGGCACCAGCGCGATCGACCGGCCGCGCAGCGCCCGCAGCTCCCGCTCCCCCAGGCCGAGCAGTGACCTGCCCGCGAAGTCGATCCGCCCGCGCACCACCGCCGACGCGGGCAGCAGGCCGGTGATCGCCCGGGCCAGCGTGCTCTTGCCCGAGCCGGACTCACCGACCACCGCGACCGTCTGCCCGTGTTCGACGGTCAGCTCCGCCCCCGCCAGGGCGGGCACCTCACCGGTCCGCCCGGCGTAGGCGACGTGGAGGTCGCGCACCGACAGCACCGGGCTCACCGCCGCGCCCGGTACAGGGCGGTGACCGCCAGGACGGTGCACACCACGGCGAGGCCGGGGAAGGTGGTCAGCCACCACGCGGTGCCGACGTGGTCCCGGCCGGCGGCGGCCAGCGTGCCCCAGTCCGCCGCCGGTGGCCGCGGCCCGAAGCCGAGGAAGCTCAGCGAGGACGAGACCAGCATGGCCACCCCGAGTCCCATCAGGCAGAGCAGCAGCACGGGCCCGGCCGCGTTCGGGACGACGTGCCGGAACAGGGTGGTCACCGGGCGGACACCGCTCACCGTGGCCGCGGCGACGAACGGCCGCGCCCGCACGTGCAGCACCTGGGCCCGCACCACCCGGCACAGCGGGGCGGTGCTGGAGATCGCCACGGCAATGGTCACGTTGACCACCGATCCGCCGAGGATCCCGATGACGGCCAGGGCGAGCAGCAGCGACGGAAAGGCCAGCAGCACGTCGACCACCCGCATCAGCACCGCGTCGAGCCAGCCGCCGAAGTACCCCGCGGTCAGCCCGACCACCGACGCGACCAGCAGCGACGCCGTCACGCCGAGCAACGCGACCAGCACCGACGGGCGGGCGCTGTGCACCACCCGGCTGAACACGTCCCGGCCGAGCTGGTCGGTGCCGAAGAGGTGACCGGTGCTCGGCGGCAGCAGCACGTGTTCCGGATCGACGGCGTCCGGGGCCACCGAGGTGACCAGCCCGGGCGCCAGCACGCACACCGCGATGGCGACCAGCACCACCGTCGCGAGGACGGGCCCGACCCGGACGCGCATGGCTCAGTCCCTCCGCCGCTGCAGGCTGACCCGGGGGTCGACGCCCACGTAGACCAGGTCCACCACCAGGTTCACCACGACGTAGAGCAGCCCGAGCAGTCCGACCATGCCCTGGAGCACGGGGAGGTCGTGGCTGGTGATCGCGGAGACCGTCAGCCGCCCGAGCCCCGGCCTGCCGAACACCGTCTCGGCGACCACGGCGGCGGCCACCAGGTTCCCGACGGTGGTGCCGACCACGGTGATCGTCGGGATGGACGCGTTGCGCAGCGCGTGCCGCAGCTGCACCCGCCGGGGACCGGCGCCCTTGGCCCGGGCGGTGACGATGTAGCTCTCCGCGCGAGCCGCGGCCAGGCCGTCCCCGAGCACCTGCCCGATCACCCCCGCCGCCGGCAGCGCCATCGCGAAGGCGGGCAGGACCAGGTGTTCGAAACCGTCGTCGCCGGTGGCCGGGAACAGGCCGAGGCGGAACGAGAACACCTCGATCAGCAGCAGGCCGACCCAGTAACCCGGCATCGACATGCCCAGCACCGGCAGCGCGTTGCACACCGCGCGCAGCGGCGCGAACCGCGTCACGCTGCCCAGCAGGGCGACGCCGACCCCCAGCGCCAGGCCGAACACCAGTGCGACACCCGCCAGCCCGGCACTGGGTGGCACGGCCGCGCCGATCACCTCGGTGACGGGTTCCCCGGTCTGGATCGACCGGCCGAAGTCACCGGTCAGCGCGTCACCGAGAAAGCCCAGGTACTGCTCGGGCAGGGGCCGGTCCAGGCCCAGTTCGTGGCGCAGCGCCGCTTCCTGCTCCGGCGTCGGCGGTGCACCCGCCCCGGACAGCAGCAGCTGCACCGGGTCGCCCGGCACCAGCTGCACCATGGCGAAGGCCAGGGTGAGCACGACCAGCAGCACCGGCAGCGCCGCCAGGAACCGCCGGAGGACGAACCCGCGTACCCGGCCGATCAGCGCACGACCCACGTTTCGTGGAACGACGGCAGGCCCTGGGGGTCGAAGGCCAGCCCGTGCACGGCCTGGTCCGCGGCCAGCAGGTAGGTCGGGTCGTACACCGGGACGGAGGTGGCCCCGTCGACGATCAGCCGCTGGGCCCGCTCGTAGTTGGCCGCGCGCTTGACGTCGTCGACGGTGGCCGCCGCCTCCGAGAGCAGGGCGGGCACCTCGGGCACCACCGCGGCCGGGGTGCCGCCCCTCGGCGCGGTGAGCACCGTGCGCAGCACGTCGCCGTCGGCCCGGACGAAGCTGATGTCGGACAGCTGCCAGTCACCCCTGGCCGTGCGGCTGAGCACCTCCCCCAGCGGCAGCGGGGTCAGCTTCACTTCGATGCCGACCGCGCCGAGCTGCTGCTGGACCAGCTGCGCGAGCAGGTCCCGCTGCTCGCGGGCGGGTGAGACGTACACCCATTCCAGGCTCAGCCGCTGACCGTCCTTGCTCCGCGCGCCGGTGCCGTCTCTGGGCCAGCCGGCCTGGTCGAGCAGCCGCTCGGCGGCGGCCACGTCGAACTGGCCGGTGCCGAGCACCGGGGCGTGGCCTGGGGTGGCCGGGGTGAGCACGCTCGTGGCCCGCGGGTACTTGCCCTGGTACAGGGTGTTCACCAGCTGCTCGGTGTCCACCGCCTTGGCGATCGCCTGGCGCAGGGTCACGTCGGTCAGCGGCGCCCGGCTGCCGTTGAGGTTGATCGAGTAGGCGATGCCCGGCTGCGACTTGGTGAGCAGCTGGAACTCCGATTTCAGCCCGTCGGCCTCCTTCGGCGGCACGTTGGCGATCGCGTCCACCTGGTGGCTGCGCAGGCTGCCCATCCGCACGCCGTTCTCCGGTACGACGTCGATCCGCACCGCGTCGAGGTAGGCGGTGCCGCGGTGCTTGGCGGCCTCGCTCCCCCAGTTGTACCCGTCCCGCCTGGCCAGCGTGATCTTCTGGTTGGCCACCCGTTCCGAGACCACGAACGGCCCGCTGCCGACCGGTTTCTGGCACAGCGCCTGCGGTCCGCCCGCGAACGCCGCGGGTGACTGCATGCCGAGGAAGGCGGTGCTCACCGCCTGCAGGAAGGCGGCGTTGGGCGCGGAGAACGCCACGGTGACCGTCTTCGGGTCGACCACGGTGGTGCCGGTGTAACCCGCCATCAGGCTCGCCGCGAGCAGCGACTTGGTCGCCGGGTCGACGATGCGGTCGAAGTTGGCCTTGACCGCGTCGGCGGTCAGCGGGGTGCCGTCGCTGAAGCTCACGCCGTCGCGCAGCACGAAGGTGAACCCGGTGGCGTCCGGGGTCACCTGCCAGGATTCGGCCAGCCACGGCCGGATGGTCAGGTTCTGCGGGTCCTGGGCGACCAGCGAGTCCACCACGCCCCGGCTGACCAGCTGGGAGGCCGCGGTCGGCGACTGGTGCGGGTCGAGGCAGCCGGGATCCGCGTCGGTGGCGAACTTCAGCTCACCACCGGCCCTCGGCTGCTCGCCGGTGCCCGGCCCGGGATCGGCCCCCGGTCCGCCGCACGCCGCCGTGCCGAAGGCGACGGCCAGTGCCAGTGCCAGAACCCGTCTCGCGTTCATCGTTCTCCCCGTGTGGTCGCGCCGGTTTCGCGCAGCAGCGCGGCTTCGCGCGAACTGATCGGTGGTGCGGCGTTCGTCAGGCCGCCGCGCCGGGTGGCGAGCACCTTCAGCGCCGTGCCGGGTCGCAGCAGGCCGGACAGCGGTGCGCTGAGGGTGTAGGCGTCCAGCAGTGCGGTGGCCACCTCGGGCCGCACCGCCGCGGCCCGGCCGACCCGGTCGGCGTACCAGGTGCGGACCGCGCTCAACCGGCCGGCCGGGGGCGCGGCGGTGGCCGGGTACCGGGTGTCCTGGCCGACCGACAGCGCCCACGCGTCGGCGGTGGCCCGGCCGACCGCCCGGCCGACGGCTTTGGCGAGACCGGCCCCCAGCCCACGGCGGCGCAGTTCGCCGCGCAACGCCAGCGCGTGCACCGCCGCCACGCTCATGCCGTGCCCGTAGACCGGGTTCAGCACGCAGACCGCGTCACCGAGCGCCACGAATCCCTCGGGTAGCCGGGGAAACCGGCGCAGGCGGTCCGGCGGCGCCGCGAAACCGCGGATCGGGTCCAGCGGCTCGGCGGTGTTGATCAGGTCGGCGATCAGCCGGTGCCGCAGCCCGGCCGCGAAGGCGAGGAAATCCGGTTCACCGGTCGGCGGCACGTGACCGCGCATCCCGGCGAGGCTGACGATCCACGAGCCGTCCTCGGTGGGCAGCAGCACGCCGCCGTGCCCGGCACCGGCCGGATCGGGCTGCACGCACACGGCCGGGAAGGCCCCCGCGAGGTCGGCGGGCGGGCGGTAGGTCCGGGTGGCGTAGCGGATCCCGCCGTCGACGACCTGCTCGCGCACGGCGGGCACGCCCAGCTCGGACAGCCACCGGTCCGCCCGCGAGCCCGCGCCGGTCGCGTCGACGACCAGGTCGCCGTCGATCCGCCTCGGCTGCCGGGAACCCCGTTCGCGGACCAGCACCGAAGTGACCCGGGCCGGGCCGCCCGCGAGGCCGGCGGCTTCGGTGCCCGCCCGGACGGTGATCCGGGCGTGACGCAGAACCCGTTGGCGCAGCACCGTTTCCAGCAGCGTGCGGCGGCAGCTGATCAGGTACTGGGTGTGGTCGACGCGGGGCAGCCAGCCGAACGGGGTGAACGTCATGAGGTCGCCGGGCATGCCGAGCCGGTGCGCGCCCTCGGCCAGCAGCGCGTCGACGGTGCCGGGCACCAGTTCGTCGATCGCCTCGGCGCCGCGGGCGAGCAGCAGGTGCGCGTGGCGTGCCTGGGGCACACCCCCGCGCGGCCCGCCGCCGTCGAAGCGATCGCGCTCGACCACGGTGACCGCGTCGGCCGCACCGGCGAGCGCGGCGGCGGCGAGCAGCCCCGCCACACCGCCGCCGAGCACCACACCGTGCGTTCCCACGTCAGACCTTCCGCCAGGCACGGACACCTTCGGCGGCGAACTGCCGCCGGAGCAGCACCAGGTAAACCACGTCCAGCACCAGTTCGGCAACGACCATCTGCAGCAACAACCACCGGTCGGGGTACAGGGCGATGAGCCCGACCCCGCCCGCCGCGTCGACCACCGTCTTCAGCAGCGCGATGTACATCGTCTGCCCGGCTGTGGACCGGCGGGCCCGCAGCATCACGATGAACAGGGCTTCCATCAGCACCACCACAAAAACCGTGGTGTACACGCCGAGGCGGTCGTCGAATTCGCGGGTGGCGAGCAGGAGGAACGAGAAGGCGAAGACGAACCAGCCGCCCACCATCCAGCCGAAGCCAGCCCGCGAGAGGTCGCGGAAGTCCTTGCGGCCGTAGCGGATCGCCTGGAACAGCAGCACCAGGTTCAGCGGCAACCAGCAGTACAGGACGATCCGCAGCGGGTATTCGACGGGGTAGAGGAAGGCGTAGATGAACTCCCAGGACACGTTCGCGCAGGCGGCGAACACCGGCAGCGTGGAGTACCCGTCCAGGAACCCGCGGCGGATGGCCATCAGGTAGATGACGAAGGTGACCACCCCGACCACCGCGGACGCGGTGGCGGGCAGGGCCGCCGGAACGGACGCCCGCTCATCCAGCACGGGAGGAGTCACCCAACCACCTCCCCGCGGCAACGGCGCACTGGCGACCAGCACACCCGACACCGGAGGACTCATCGAACCGCCTTCCCGACGCCACGCGACCAAACCGCGCCGGCCAACACACCAGCGCGCCACACCGCCGAAGCTGAAATCCGCGCACCCAGCACCGGAGGAATCACCGAACCGCCTCCCCGGCCGCGCCAGCGGGCCACACCACCGAAACAAAAGCCCGCTCATCCGACACGTGAGGACTTGCCGAACCGCCTCCGCCACACCGCGCCAACGACCAACACCGCCGAACCGAAGCCCACTCACCCAGCAACGGAGGAGTCACCCAGCCACCTCCCCGACGCCACGCCACCGAACCGCGCCACCCAACACGGCCGGCACACCAGCTGGCCGCAGCGCCGAAACCAAAGCCCGCGCACCGAACACCGGAGAAGTCATCGGACCGCCTCCTCCACATCCCGTCGCCGGAGGGCGTCCTTCACCTGGACCGCACCGGCCAGACCCAGGTACAGCAGGAAAACCAGCACGCACGCCCACACCGACCCGGTCATCCCGTGCTCGATCCCGGCCGTGACGAGCAGGCCCAGCACCGCGAAGATGCCGGTGGACGCGGCGTGCACGGTGCCGAGCAGGGCGGTGGTGGTCGCCCGCTCCGGGGCCTCCGCCGAAGGCGGATCGCCGAGCACCCGCCGGCACAGCAGGTACCCGACCGGCGCGGTGAGCACCAGCGCCACCCCGGCGGGCACCGGCAGCACCCCCGCCGCGGTCACCCCGACCACGATCAGGTAAGCCGCCGCGTGCAGTCCGGCCACCAGCAGCCCGGCCCGCCGCGGCCCCAGCCGATTCGGCAGGGTGTGCTTGCCCGCCAGCAGGTCCGAGTCGCGGTCGCAGAAGTTCATCACCGTCATCCGCGCGGTCATGCACAGCAACAGCGGCACGCAGACCGCGGCCAGCAGCGGCGACACCGCACCGGACAGGGAGAAGCTCATCAGCAGCGGGCACAGCACGGTCAGCGAAGCAGCCGTGGTCACCTCACCGAGGGCCCGGTAGTTCAGCCGCACCGGCGGCGCGGTGTAGAACCAGGCGAGCGCGATGGCGACCACGGCGATCACCCGCTGCGGGGTCTGTGGCATCAGCATGGCCAGCGACACCACCACGAACAGCAACACGAACGCCGCCGCCAGGCTCACCTCCGGCCGCAGCGCGCCCCGCACCAGCACCTGGCTGCCGCCGGTCCACCGGTTCGGCGCGGTGTGCGCGCTGTCGGCCTCCAGGTCGAAGTACTCGTTGCAGTAGTGGGTCATCAGGTGGGTCAGCACGATGGTCGACTGCACCAGCACCCACGTGCCCAGCTGGAACTCGTGGCCGAGGTGCACCGCCGCGGTCAGTCCGAGCGTGGCCGTGAGCAGGCTCTCGACCAGGAACCTCGGCCTGCTCAACCGCACGAACGCGAGCACCGGTTCCCGCATCCGGCACCTACCGGTTCCGCCACGGCGATTCGGGCTGGTACAGCCGCGTCGGGGTGTCCCGCTCGAACGGGGCGCCGGGCGGCAGGTTGATCAGCTCCAGCTGCATGCCCCACGGGGTGAGGAAGTACACCCACCGGTCCCCCGCGATCGGCCCGTCCTCGATGGTTTCCGGCTCGCCGAGCACCCGCACCCCCGGCTGCCCGGCCAGGTAGGCGGCCGCGGCGTCCACGTCGTCCACGTGGATCGCCAGGTGGTGCCCGCCCCAGTCGCTGTTGCGCGGCAGGGTCCGGCGCTGGTCCGGGGCCGAGTACTCGAACAGCTCCAGATTGGTCACCGGGCCCAGCCGCAGCATGGCGATCCGCGCCGAGGCCGCGGCGTCCACGCCGAGCTTGCGCGTCATCCAGTCACCGCCGGGGTCCTCGACCGGGCCCAGCCGGTAGGCCAGTTCCGCGCCGAGCACGTCGACGAAGAACGCCACCGCCTGGTCGAGGTCGGGCACGGTGTAGGCGACGTGGTGCACGGCCCGCGCACCGGGGATACCGCTCATCGACGCTCCGCCTTTCCGGCGTATGCCTGGTTCGGGATCGCGCTCATCAGCATCAGCCCGCCGTCGATCGGCACCGACACGCCGGTCAGGTAGGCCGCCTCGGCGCTGGCCAGGTGCGCGATCAACGCGGCCACCTCACCGGCCCGGCCCGGACGGCCCACCGGGATCATCGGCCGGTCGAGTTCCGCGGCGTCCACACCGTCCGGCACGTGGTTCATCGGGGTCGCCGTCTCGCCGGGGCTGACCGCGTTGACGGTGATCCCGTACCCGGCCAGTTCGAGCGCCATCACCTTGGTCAGCATCAGCAGCCCGCCCTTGGCCGCGCAGTAGGCGGCGCCGCCGTCGATCGGGATCTGGTCGTGCACCGAGCTGACGTTGACGATCCGGCCGCCGCGCCCCTGCGCCACCATCAGCCGCGCCACCGCCTGGGCGCAGGCGAACGGCCCGGTCAGGTCGACCGCGAGCAGCCGTTCCCAGTCGGCCAGCGATTCGGTGAGGAACTCGCCGCGGCGGTTGACCCCGGCGTTGTTCACGAAGACGTCCACCCCGCCCAGTTCCCCGGCCGCGCGCTCGACCGCGGCGGCCGCCCCGGCGGGGTCGGCGTGGTCCAGCCGGAACGGCAGCGCGTCCCCGCAGGCCGACGCCACCCGCCGCGCACCGTCCTCATCGGACCGGTAGCCGACGGCCACGGCGAAGCCCTGCTCGGCCAGCAGCAGCGCGGTGGCCTTGCCGATGCCCGAACTGGCCCCGGTGACGATGGCGGTGCGCCTGCCCATCAGTTGCCACCGCCGAGTTCGTAGCCCGCCTCGGCCAGGCTGCTCGCGCCGAGGTAACCGTAGAGCGCGGTGGTGATCGTGCCCGGATCGGTGCGGAAGCCGTGCCACTCACCCGCCGGGATCTGCACCAGGTCCCCCGGTCCCAGCCGGACCGGCCGCGGTGCGGTCAGGTGGTAACCGCCGCCTTCGAGCACGAAGAAGAACTCGTCCGCGTTCGGGTGCCGGTGCTCACCGTGGTGCCCGGCGGGCTCGAAGATCGAGGTGGCCACCACGATCCCGGTGCTGCCCACGGTGTCGGCGGTGGCGAGCCAGCGCACGCCCATGCCGGTGAAGCCGCCGGTGGTCGCCAGCGGGCCGTCCGTGCCCGGGCCCGCCACCTCGAACTGCCAGGCAGTGGCTTTTCCCGCCACGGCACGGTGTTCGCTGTGCAGCACGAGCAGCTCGGCGTCGACGACGGTGGTGAGGCGGCAGGCGCCGTACACGCCGTCGCCCCGGTACAGGTCGCCGCCGTCCCAGCGCACGGCACCGCGCAGGACCACCACGGCCCGCTCTCGGCCCGTGTGGTCCTCGGGAAGGACGTCGCCCGTCTGCAGCGAAACCCGTTCGATCGTGCCGGTCATGCCACTCCCAGTTCGAGGATCACCTTCGGTCGCCCAGCACGCCCGTGTGCCACCAGCTCGAACGCCCGCGCGGCCTCCGCCACCGGCACCACCTCCGCGACCAGGCATTCGCCGTTCAGCACGCCCTCGGCGAACAGGCGCACGGTCTGCTCGTAGTGGTCCAGCCCGTGCCGGATGCCGTGCACGGTGATCCCCCGCAGCGCGAGGTCACCCGGGACCAGTCCGCCGTCGGGGTCGTTCGACACCCCGACCAGCGCCACCCGGCCACCGTCCTCGGCCAGCCCGACCGCGCTCGTCAGCGTCCCGGCCGCCCCGGACGCCTCCACCACCAGCGAGTAGCCGCCGAGCGGGGCGGCACCGGCGAGGTGGGTGGCTCCGGCACCGAGCCGGGCCGCGAGTTCGAGCCCGCCGGGGTCCACGCCGATCGCCTCGACCCGGCCGGCCTGCCGCCGGGCGAGCTGGACGGCGAGCAGGCCGATCGTTCCGGTGCCGAGCACGGCCACCCGGTCGCCGAGCCCGCACCCCGCGCGCCGCAACGCTTCCACCACGGTCACCGCGGGTTCGACGAGCACCGCCCACGGCACCGCCAGCGACGCGGGCAGCCGGGTCAGCGCGGACGCGGGCAGCCGGACGTACTCGGCGGCGGCCCCCTGCTGGTGGTACAGCCCGACCTCGGTCAGGCGGCGGCACAACTGCCTGCGGCCACGGCGGCAGGCCGAGCACAGTCCACAAGGGACCATCGTGTGCCCGACCACCGGTTCGCCCACCGCGAAGTCCGGGCTGCCGGTGGCGACCACCTCGCCCCACCACTCGTGCCCGAACACGTGCGGGTGGCGTGCCCGGCCGTCGCGGAAGTAGGCCGCCGTGCCGTGCAGCAGTTCCAGGTCGGTGCCGCAGATCCCGACGTAGCGGGGCCGCACCAGCACCTGGCCGGGAGCGGGCCCGGGAATCGGCAGTTCGCCGTGCACCAGCCGGTGCGGCCCGGCGATCATCACCGCCTTCATCGTGCCGGACGGCCAGCCGGCCGCCACGGCGTGCTGGGCCCGGACGGCCGTCACGGCGCGACTGGCTTCCGCACGGGCAGCACCCGCGACACCTCGGCGGGCAGCACCTGGACCCACAGCAGCACCAGGCCACCGGAGCCGGCCCGGAACCGCGCCGGAGCAGCGGCGGGCGCCAGCACCAGCGCGCCGGGCGAAAGCGGCGTACCGGCGTCGACCAGGACCCCGTCGCCGCCGAGCACGAACCACGCCGACTCGGTGCCTTCGACGCCGCCCGGGGCGAATTCCTCGTGCGCGGGGACCGACACGTGGTCGATGGCTTCGCACTCGCTGTGCAACATGCCGCGGCGGGCCAGGCACCGCCAGGACACCGGCGTCCGGCCGGCTTCGACCGTCCGGGATGGACTCTCGGTGGTGGTGACGATCATCCGGCCCCCCGGTCCGGCACGTCCAGCTCGACCAGGAAGTACTCGACCCCGTCCGGCCCCGCGGCCAGGCGCAGCGCGGTGCCCAGCGGGGCGGTCACCGAAACCCCTTCCCGCAACGGGACTTCGGTCGAATCGGTGCTCGCGGTGCCCTCACCGGAGAGCACGAAGAAGCTGAACTCGGCACCGTTCGCCGTCAGCGCGACGACTTCACCGGGATCGAGCCGCACCCGCCGGATCCCGGTCAGCGGGCCGGTGAACACCGAGCTCGGATCGACCTCGCCGGGCTCACCGAGCCGGAACACCGCGGCGTTCGGCCCTTCGCGCCCGGTCATGCGCCCACCCCGCGCAACACCGCCGCGGTCGCCGGAGCGGAGACCTCGATCACCAGCCACGTCACCCCTTCGTCGGGAGCGGCCCGCAGGCCGTGCTTGGCGCCGAGGCCGGTCAGCACCACGTCACCGGGACCGATCGGGGTGGCCACCCCGTCGAGCAGCATCTCGCCGTGGCCGGACAGGATGAAGTAGACCTCCTCCGTGCGGCTGTGCACGTGTTCCCCGCTCACCCCGCCGGGCGGGACGCGGGCCCATTCCACGGCTTCCCAATCGCCCCGGAGCCCGGCTCGCCGGGCGAAGCACTTCCATTCCGAACTGCCCGCCGCGCCGTGCACGCCCCGCACCACCGATGGCGCTCGCGTGTCCCCGACGATCAGGCCGGCCATCACAACTCCCCGAGTTCCTTGGCGGCCAGCACCAGTTCCCCGTCGGTCACGTCGTGGTGGAACTCGACCGAGCCGATACCGGTCAGCAGCGGCATCCGCTGCTTGCCACCGCGGTGCCGGGTGGTCTCGGCGAGCGCTTCCCGCAGCACCGAGGGGGTCAGCAGTTCGTGCTCGGTCGGCAGGCCGAGGTCACGCATCAGCCGCACGACGCGGTTCCGGTCCTCGGTGCGCAGCAGGCCGCGGCGGCAGGAAACCGTGGCGAACAACGCCATGTCGATGGCGACCGCCTCACCGTGCAGCAACTGCGGCAGCGCACGCATTTCGATGGCCGGGCTGATCGAGTGGCCGAAGTCGACGCGCCGTTCCAGCTGCTTCTCCCGCAGGTTCGGGCCGAGTTCGGCGAGCATTCCGGTGACCGCGCGCTCGAGCACCTCGGCGCCGCCGTGCTGGAACCGGTCACGCACCAGCTCGGGGCCGGTGCCGTCGAGCAGTTCGAACAGTTCGGGGTCGAGCACCAGTGCGATCTTCAGGATCTCCGCGATGCCGTCGGCCACCCGCCGTTCGGGCAGGGTGGCCAGCAGCCGCCGGTCCAGCAGCGCGGCCACCGGCGGGTGGTAGGCACCCAGCCGGTTCTTGTGCCGCCCGTGGTTGACCGCCGTCTTCACCCCGACGCCCGCGTCGACCAGGCCGACCAGCGTGGTGGGCACCCGGAGGTACGGCGTGCTGCGGCGGTAGATGCCCGCGGTCACGCCCACCACGTCCAGCAGCACCCCGCCGCCGATGGCGATGACCGGTTCGTGGCGGTCGAGGCCGAATTCGTCGATCGCGTCGACCAGCCGCAGGACCGTGTCCATGGTCTTGCGCTCCTCCGACACCGCGACCGGCACCACCCGGGGTTCGATCCCGTGGCCCTCGAAGTAGCCGCGGATGCGCTCGCCATAGAGGCGGTCCACGGTGCCGTCGACAAAAACCAGCCGGCGCACCGCCGGATCGGCGGCGCCCGCGGCGAACCGGGCCAGCGCCGGATTCCCGCCGTCGAAGACGTCGTCGACCAGCACGACCTCGTACCGGTCCTCGCAGTCCGCCGAAACAGCCCAGCGTCGCAGGCCGAGCCCGCGGCTTTCACGCATCCGTTCCCCCCGGTTCGGATTCGCCGGGCGAAGGGCGGATCCAGGAGCCCGACAGGTGTTGGCGAGCCTAACCAGGGCCACCGGGGCGGGAAACGGCCAAACGGGTGGTCAAACGATCAATCCACGGCGGTGGAGTTCAGGAAAGGGAATCGAGCAGCGCCAGGTCGGGTGGCACCAGCGTGGTGGACAGGATCAGCTCGCGGAGCAGGTTGTCGTTGAGCGTGTTGCCCACCGGTTCCCCGACCTCCTCCCGCAGCAGGCCGTGCACCCCGGCCGCGGACAGGCGCAGGCGGACGTCGGAAACCAGGTGCTCCACCCGTTTCACGCTCCAGTTCGCCTCCGGCTGCAGTTCGGCGAGCAGCAGGGCGGCCTGCTGGCGGGAGATCGGCTGCGGATTGGCGTCGTGGTACAGGTAGCGCTGGCCGAGCACCACCAGCAGCAACCGCTCGTCGGGGCTCAGCGGCCACTGCCGGGGCTGGTGGGTGACCGCGTCGTAGCGGGCCGCGGGCTGGCCGCCCTCCTCACCGGAGATGTAGAGCTCGACCAGGTGCTCGCGGTCGCGGGAACCGCGGATGAACATCGGGGTGTACCCGGTGGGCAGCGGAACCGGTTGCTCACCGGGGAACAGCCACTTCGTCTCCGGCAGCCGGATGGGCAGCCGCCCGGTGTTGCTGACCCACCAGTGGTCCTCCCGCCGCACCAGCAGCCCGTGCCTGCGGCTGACCCGGGGATCGGTCTCGCCGACCGACAGGTCGACCTCGGTGCGGTTGCGGCCGAAGCGGATGGTGCGCCCCTCCACCGGACCGGCGGTGATCCGGCCGGTGACGGTCAGCGCGACGACGGTGCTCGCGGCGGACGGGGGAATGCCGCGAGCGAGGCTTTCGTGGCCCATGGCTGCCTCCTTGCTTCGGCCGTGCGAGCTGAGTATGAACGGTGTTCGCGGGACCCCTCCCGGTCACCGGGGCAACCGGGACGCCGCCGCCTCGGCGAGCTCGACCGCCCGCGGGCAGTACTGGGCATCCGGGCGGGGTCCGGCGACGGTGAGCATCAGCACGTCGATCGTGGGCCCGGACGGCCTGCCGGGTGGCCGGTGCACCACGTGCACGGTGCACTTCTCGGCCTTGGGATCGATGTGGGCTTCGTGGTTTCCGAAGGCGATCCGCTCGCCTTCGATCGGCGAGGTGCTGGAGTGCTGGTCGTACCGCACCTGGACGTCGATCTGGTCGGCGGTGCCGAACCACCGGCAGCGCCAGCCGCCGTAACCGCGGGCGCCGGCGGTGGCGTCGATCGAGGGGTAGACGGCCAGCGCGGCGGCGTCGAGCAGGCCGCAGGCGTCCACGTGCGCCAGCGAACCGGGGGGCAGCGGTTCCTCGCGGCGCGGGATCGGGCCGTGCTCCAGCACGGCGCGCACCTGCTCCACGGCCACGTCGGCGGTGGCGCAGAGCCGGTCCTGGGGGTGTGCCCCCTTCGCCGCCACCTGGATGCCGTAGCGGTCGTCCAGCAGCACCGGCCGGGCGCATTCGTCGTCCTCCTGCGGCCCCTCGTCCTCGAACAGCTGGCCGACCACGGGGTGCTGCTTGAGCCGGAGCAACTGCACCTCGACGTCCACCGCGATCGCCGGATCCGCGCCGGGGGACAGGATGACGTCGCAGCGGTTGAAGTTGCCCATCGCCCGGTGCAGTCGCGCGGGTACCCCGAAGTGCGCGCCGAGGGCGCCGGGATCGAGCAGGGCGCACGGCGACGCGGTGTGCTCGTCCCCCACCGGGTCCGCGACCGGATCGGCGTGCCACAGCACCGGCACCAGAACCGCGGCGGCCACGACCACCACGAGCCCGGCCGCGAGCAGGACCGGGCGGCGACGCGAACGCACGCGCTCGGCGGTGGCGGCGGACGGGACCGGCCGGTCGGGTCCGGCGATCTCCTCCAGCCGCTGCCGAGCCTGGTCGACGCCCGGCCGCCGCTCGGGCCGCACCGCCATCATCTCGCCGAGCAGCGGCGCCAGCGCGCCCGTGCCGGACAGGTCCGGAATTTCCCCCCGCCGGGCGCGGTCGAGCACGTCGACCGGTTCACCGGTGCCGAACGGCGGCGTTCCGGTCAGCGCGGTGTAGAGCGTCGCGCCGAGGGAGAACACGTCCGCGGCTTCCGAGGCGGGGTGCCCGGCGGCCACCTCGGGTGCGACGTAGGCGGGGGTGCCGCTGATCGTGCCGTCGTGGGTCCAGGTCTGCTCCCGCCACACGGAGATGCCGAAGTCGGTCAGCTTGGCCAGACCGTCTTCGGTGACCAGCACGTTGCCCGGCTTCACGTCGCGGTGCACGATCCCGCGTTCGTGCAGGGCGGCCAGTGCGGCCGCGATCTGCGCCCCCACCCCGGCCACCCACCGGACCGGGCGCGGCCCGCGTTCGGCCAGCACCCGGTCCAGGCTGTCGGCGGGCAGGTACTCCATCACCAGCCAGCACCCGTCCGCTTCGACGGTGTCGAAGATGGCGATGGTGTTGGGGTGGTGCACCTGGGCGGCCGTTTCGGCTTCGCGGTGGAACTGGATGCGGTCGGCCTCGCTGACCATCGCGTGGGGGCGCTTGAGCGCCACCTTGCGCTTGAGCTTGCGGTCGAAGGCCGTCCAGACCAGCCCACCGGCCCCGCCGCCGGTCACGTCCTCCAGCTGGTAACGCCCGTCGACCACATCTCCCGTGCGCACGGGACGTAGTGTATCCAGGCCGTTTGCGCTACCTCACCGATGCGTCACGGTCAGCCCGTGGATCACCACCTCGCCGTAGTTGCCCGCCTCGCAGGGCGTGGACCGCTGGCAGTTGGCCTGGGTGTAGGCCCCGGCCTTGAAGTAGGCGCCGGGGAAGGTGGCGGGCAGCGTCACCTTGTGCACCCCGTTGTAGTAGGCGTCGATCCGCCCCTCGTGCACCTCGAACTTGGCTTCGAAGCGGGTCCCGAGCACGTAGTCGTCGTCGATCAGCGCGTAGTTCGGGTCGTCCCCGTTGGTGACGTAGAGCTTCGACCCCTCCAGCCGGAACACGGTGACGTCGTCGCTGCCGTCGTGGATCTGGCCGGCCACCACGTGCGGTTTGTCGTTGGGCAGGTGGGTGATCGCCTGGTCGATGACCATGGTGTGGGTGCCCGAGTCCGGCGGCCAGCTGATGTGCTCGGTGCCCCCGCGGGTCATCTCGTGCAGTTCGGACCGCGGGTAGCTGCTGTTGGGCGTGGTCACCCCGGTCACCGCGCTGCGGAAGCGCACCCCGTCGCAGTCCGCCGTCGGCACGAACCACGGGTCCACGCGGTATCCGCGCAGCCGGGGCTGGCGCACCTCCAGCGGTTGCGGGCCCGCCTGGGCCGGGTCGTCGACCGGCAGGGTGATCTTCCAGTTCCGCAGGTCGAGCACCTGCGCGGGCCGCGTGCACCGGCCGGGGTCCCCGTCCGCGGCCAGCGCGCCGGGGACCACCACCATTCCCAGTGAGAACGCGCAGGCGGCTACGCCTGCGGTCAGTCTGATCGGCCGCATCCTTCTCCCATCAGGTCGGAGTTCGCCCCGGAAGCCTGCCGAGCCGCCGCGGGGACCGGTCCCCCGGTGCTGCGCCACCTTGGTCGCATGGCGGCTGAGAAAACACCGGTCAACCTAAGTGAGGTCCGATGAGACGAACTCTTGGCGTGGTGCTGGCCGTGGTGGTGGCCGGGGTGCCCGGCGCGTTCACCGCCGCCGGCGCGACCACCGCCGCGGCGGGGCCCCCGCTCCAGGTGGCGGGGGTGTCGGCCAGCCCGGACGACGGCAACGTGCCTGCCAACACCCTCGACGGCGACCTGAACACCCGGTGGTCCTCCGAGGGCGACGGGGCGTGGATCCGGTACGACCTCGGCACCGCGCAGACCGTCGGCTCGGTGTCGCTGGCCTGGCACAAGGGGGACACCCGCAAGGACACCTTCGACGTCCAGCTCTCCGCCGACGGCTCCTCGTGGCAGACCGTGCTGGCGGGCAGGACCACCAGCGGCACCACGCTCGCGGCGCAGAACTTCGACTTCGCCGACGCCTCCGCCAGGTACCTGCGCGTGGTCGGGCACGGCAACACGGTCAACGAGTGGACCAGCATCGCCGAAACGACCGTCCACGGGGCCGACGGCGGCGGTGGCGGTGGCGGTGACTGCACCCATCCGGCGGACGTGCTGGACCTGCGGAACTTCTACCTCGGGTTGCCGATCGGCGAGGAGGAGAAGCCGAAGAACGTCAAGCAGCCCGAACTCGCCACGTACTCGATCGACCCGTGGTTCACCACCACGCCGGGGTGCGACGGGGTGCGGTTCCGCGCCGCGGTCAACGGGGTGACCACGAGCGGCTCGAACTACCCGCGGTCGGAACTGCGGGAGATGACCGACAACGGCCAGGAGAACGCGGCCTGGTCGGCCACCAAGGGCACGCACACGATGACCATCGACCAGGCCATCACCGCGGTCCCGAACGACAAGCCGCACGTCGTGGCCGGGCAGATCCACGACAGCAGCGACGACGTCTCGGTGTTCCGCCTGGAGGGCAGCAAGCTCTACGTCACCGACGGCGACACCTCGGACCACCAGCTGGTCGACGGCGACTACCAGCTCGGCGAGCGGTTCCAGGCGAAGTTCGTGGTGAGCGGCGGGAAGATCAAGGCCTACTACAACGGGGTGCTCAAGACCACGCTCTCGGCGGACTTCTCCGGCGGGTACTTCAAGGCGGGTGCCTACACGCAGGCCAACTGCGGCAAGTCGAAGCCGTGCTCCGGCGACAACTACGGTGAAGTGGAGATCTACGGCCTCCAGATCACCCACGGCTAGCGCAGGAAGGAGCCACCCGGGCCCGGGTGGCTCCTTCCTGCGCGGCTCAGACGAACGCGCTGCGCCCGGTGATCGCCTTGCCGACGATCAGGGTGTTCATCTCCCGGGTGCCCTCGAAGGAGTAGATCGCCTCGGCGTCGGCGAAGAAGCGGGCGATGTCGTTGTCCAGCAGGATCCCGTTGCCGCCGAAGATCTCGCGGCCCCAGGCGACGACCTCGCGCATCCGCGAGGTGACGAACGCCTTGGCCAGCGACGAGTGCTCGTCGCGGAAGACACCGGCGTCCTGCAGCCTGGCCAGCTGCACCAGCATGCCCCACGACGCGGTGATGTTGCCGAGGCTCTTCACCAGCAGGTCCTGCACCAGCTGGAAGCCCGCGATGGGACGGCCGAACTGCTCGCGCCGCCCGGCGTAGTCCAGCGCGGCCTCGTAGGCGCCGATCATCACGCCGAGCGCCTGCCAGGCGACACCCCCGCGGGTGGCCCGCAGGATCTCCGCGACATCGCGGAAGGAATTGATGTTCTGCAACCGGTTCGCCTCCGGCACCCGGACGCCGGTCAGGGTGATCTCGGCGTTCTCCACGATCCGGAAGGCGATCTTGCCCTCGATCTTCACCGGCTCGAACCCCGGCGTGCCCTTCTCCACGACAAAACCCTTGACGTGGTTGTCGTCGACGTCACGCGCCCACACCACGACGTAGTCGGCGAAGGTCGCGTTGCCGATCCACTTCTTGGCGCCGTCGAGGACCCAGGTGCCGCCTTCGCGCCGGGCGGTGGTGCGCATACCGCCCGCGACGTCGGACCCGCCGAGCGGTTCGGTCATCGCGAACGCGCCGATCTTGTCCATCGCCGCCATGGCGGGCAGCCACCGGTCCCGCTGCTCCTGGCTGCCACCGGAGTGGATGGAGTACATCGCGAGTCCGTTGTGGACACCGAAGAAGGTGGCCACCGAGGCGTCGACGCGGGTCATCTCCATCGCCAGCATGCCGTTGAGCAGGTGGCTGACCGCACCCGGGTGCTCGCCGTAGCCCTCGTAGGGCAGCCCGGCGAGACCGCTTTCGCGGAACCGGCCGATCAGCTCCTCCGGGAACTCACCCCGGCCCCAGTTCTCGTTCACCAGCGGCTTGACCTCGCGGCGCAGGAACTCCCTGGCCTGGCGGAGGATCTTGTGCTCGTCCTCCGGCAGCAGCGCTTCGTAGCCGTAGAAGTCGGCGGTCAGCTGGTCTTCGACCTTTTCGTCGTGCATCTTCCCTACTCCTTCCCCGTACCGTCCAAAGCGGACAGCACGGCGAGCTGCCTGCGGTCGCGCGCCTCGGCCAGTTCCGAGTACGCGGCGGAGCCGTAAGCCCGTTCCACGGCTTCGATGAGCCGTTCCTGTTCCCGTTCGTCCTGCGACGGCCTGCCGAGATCGGCCCACATCCGCTTCATCGACCGGCCGATGTGCTCGGCCAGGTGCCGGTAACCCCCCGGCCCGCCGCCCAGGTGCGAGCCGAGGAACGGCCCGACGGCGGCCCAGCGCAGGCCGAGCGAGTTCGTCACCACCCGGTCCAGTTCCTCCGGCGTCACCACGCCCTGCTCGACCAGGTAGATCGCTTCGCGGCTGAGGGCGTTCTGCAGGCGGTTGCCGACGAAACCGGGGATCTCCTTGCGTTCCACCACCGGGGTGCGCCCCACGCGGGTGTAGAACTCCACCGCGTCGCGCACCGACTCCTCGCTCGTGCGCTCCCCGGGCACCACTTCGACCAGCGGCATCAGGTGGGGCGGGTTGAACGGGTGCCCGATCAGCACGCGCCCCGCCTCGTCGAGGTCGCCGGTGAAGGCGCTCGACGGAATGGCCGAGGACGAACTCAGCAGCAGCGCGTGCGCCGGTGCCTCGCGGACCAGGGTGGCGAACAGGTCCTTCTTGAACTCGACGTCCTCGGGTCCGTTCTCCTGCACCACGTCCGCGTCGCGGACGGCCGCGGCGGCGGCGTCGTCGGCGTCGTCGGCGAGCTGCACCCGGTCCGCCAGCCCATCGGTGTCCAGCCCCTGCGCGGCCAGGTGCGGGGTGAACGCCTCCAGTGCGGCGGCCACGGCTTCGGCGAGGTCGGGGCGCGGATCGCTGACCCGCACGGTCAGGCCGTGCCCGGCGAACAACGCCGTCCACGAAAGTCCGATGGTGCCCGCGCCGATCACCGCGGCGGTGCGGAATTCCCGGCTCATCACCGTTCTCCTTCCAGGTAGTCGAAGACCGGCGTGACCGGGGCCAGCGTCAGGTCGGTCCGGATGTGGCTGGCCTCGACCACCTCGAGCACCGGCAGGTCGGCCAGCGGCGCGAGCACGTGCTGGAACAGCTGCAGCCGCGCGGGCCCGGTGTGGGCCTCCTTGACCACCACGTCGGTGATCTGCGTGCGGACCAGCTCCTGCACCCGTGGGGTGCCGTCGTAGCCCGGGATGGTCTTGAGCATGAACGTCGGCACGGTGATCTGCGCCTCGGCGGCCGCGGGCTCGAGTTCGCGGTGCTTGTAACCCATGGTCGCGGTGGCCACCCGCAGCGTGCCGTAGTCGAGGGTGCCCACCAGCACGCCGTGCTCGACGTGCAGCGCGGGCGAGCCCACGGTCTTCGGGTACGCGCTGACCTCGCGGCCGGACGCGGTCGCCGGGAAGTTGTCGAGGTACATCGCGTGCAGGTACTCCCCCCGCTCGCCCTCGAAGCTGACCGGGATCGCCTGGCCCGCCTCGGTGTACGGGCCGTAACCGCTGACGTCGCCCATCTTCATCACTTCGAACCGCACCAGCGGCTCGTCGATCCGCAGCGGCTCCGGGACCACCGCGCGCAGCGCGTCGGCGTCGGTGCGGTAGACGATGTTGAGGTACTCGCGGTCGGTGAACCTGGGCACCACCGGCGCGAACGCCGGGCTGGTCAGCGGCGTGGTGACCCGGCGCCGCACTTCGTCGATCTTCATCTCACTCCCCCGTCCACCGCGGGGCGCGGCGTTCGGCGAACGCCGTCATGCCCTCGCGGACGTCTGCCGAAGCCATCAGCTCGCCCAGCACCTCGCGTTGCGTGGCGAACGCTTCGGGTTCGGGCAGGTCACCGGCCGCCCGCACGCCCTTCTTCACCGCGGCGAGGGCGAGCGGCGCGTGCTCCGCCAGCCGCTCGGCCAGCTGCAGCGCGACGGCGGCGGCCTCACCGGCGGCGGTGACCCGGTTGACCAGGCCCAGCTCACCGGCCCGCCGGCCGGTGACCGGCTCGCCGAGCAGCAGCAACTCCATCGCGATGTGGTGCGGGATCCGCCGGGGCAACCGGATCACCCCGCCGCCCGCGGCGATCAGGCCGCGCCGGACCTCGGGCAGGCCGAACTCCGCGTTCTCGGCGGCGACGACCAGGTCGCAGGCCAGCGCCAGTTCGAACCCGCCACCCATGGCCCAGCCCTCCACCGCGGCGATCAGCGGTTTCGACGGCGGGGCCTCGGTCAGCCCGCCGAACCCGCGCCCGGCGATCTGGGGCGACTCGCCGCGCAGCGCGGCCTTGAAGTCCATGCCGGCGCTGAAGCTGCCCTCGGCGCCGGTCAGCACCCCGGCCCGGAGCGCGGGACCGGCGTCGAGCTCGTCCAGCGCGGCGGCCAGGCCGGTGGCGACCGCGGCGTTCACCGCGTTGCGCGCCGCCGGGCGGTCGATGGTGATCAGCAGGGTGCTGCCGATCCGTTCCGTGCGCACGCTCATGGCTTCCTCCTCAGCGGGTGGCCAGCTCGGCGAGGACCTCGTCGGTGTCCTGGCCGGGCACCGGGGCCAGGCGGCGGATCGAGCCGGGGGTGGCGGAGAACCGCACCGGGATGCCGACCGTGCGGATCGGGCCCTCGGTGGGGTGCTCGACGGTGTCGAGCAGGTGGCCGTCCCGGACGTAGTCGTCCTCGGCGGCGTGGTCGAGTTCCAGCACCGGGGCCATCGGAATGCTGTGCTCGGCGCACACCTCGGTCCATTCGGCCGTGGTCAGCGCCGGGGCGCATTCGTCGATCAGCTCCGCGAGCGCCTCGTGGTCGTCGCCGTCGATGGCTTCGCCGTTGACGCGCGGGTCCTCGGCCAGGTCGGGCCGCCCGGCGGCGGCGAAGAAGTCGCGGAAGTTGCGCGGGTTGTACGGGATCACGCAGGCCAGGCCGTCGGCCGTGCGCACCGCCCGGTGCCCCTTGTTCATCGACAGGCCGAAGCCGGTCGCCCAACCGGCGGGCTCGTACACGTGCCCGGCCAGGTGCTCGACCAGGTTGAACGCGAGCAGCGTGTCGGTCATCGGGATCTCGACCAGCTGACCCCGCCGGGTGCGCTCGCGGTGCAGCAGCGCGGCGAGCACGCTGTAGACGATGGTCAGCGAGGAGACCTTGTCGCCGAGGATGGTCGGCAGGTAGGCCGGGGTGCCCAGCGCCCGGTTGGTGATGTCGACCAGGCCGGACGCGGCCTGCACGGTCTCGTCGTAGGCGGCGTGGCCCGCGCGGTCCGAATCACCGCGGAAGCCCTGGGCGTGGGCGTAGACCAGGCCGGGATTGGTTCCGGCGAGGTCGTCGTAGGTCAGGCCGAGGCGTTCGAGCGCGCCGGGGCGCATGTTGGTGATCAGCACGTCCGCGGTGCCGACCAGCTCGAGCGCCCGCTCGCGCTCGGCCGGGTCCTTCAGGTTCAGCGCCACACTGCGCTTGTTGCGGTTGACGTTGAGGTTCAGCGGGGTCATGCCCGGCGTGGTCCGGTACCTGCCCACCCGCACGGTGTCCGCGGGCGACTCGATCTTGATCACGTCGGCGCCCAGGTCACCGAGGATCTGGGCGGCGTAGGGGCCCATCACCACGGTCGAGAGATCGATCACCCGGATCCCGTCCAGCGGGCCGTTCGACTGCGTCATCTCCAGTCCTTTCGCGCCTCGTTCCGAATTGCTCCACCCACCAAGCTAGGCGCGTTCGACCAGAATGGGAATGATCAAATCGAGAACAATGGTATGACCGCAGCGGTCATACCATTTTATGGGGTCAACGACAGAGAATTCCGTCGAAGACACCCCTGGCCGCGGCGACCAGTTCGCCCAGGTCACCGCCGACCGCGCGGTCACGGAGCCAGACCAGGCCGGTGTCCAGCCGAGGCTGGAAATCGGTGAACGGCAGCACGGTCACGTTCTCCAGCCGGTAACCGCTCATCGGGCTTTCCGGCGCCAGCATGGAAATGGAGAATGCCGATCCGCTGGAAATTATTTCGGATGCACCACCGTAACCGGTGTCGGCCAGTTTGATGCGTTTACGGATACCGCGTTCGCGCAGTTCCCGGTCGAGCTGGTCGAAATAGGCCGGGGTGATCTCCGCCGGGGTGGCGACGTAGGACAGGTCGGCGAGTTCGGCCAGCGCGACCGCGTCCCGGCCGGCGAACTGGTCCGCCGGGACCACCGCGCCGAGCCGTTCCGACATCACCGTCACCTGGTCGAGCGCCGGATCACCGACCGGCAGCCGGGCCAGTGCCAGCGCCAGCTTGCCCTCGCGCACCGCGGCGACCAGCGCCTGGGTGGTGCCGGGCCAGCGCTTCAGCTCGATCCGCTCGCGCACGCGCTCGGCCAGCTCGTTGACCCGCGCCCGCAGGTCCGGGTGCACCCCGGCGGGCATGCCGAGGAACATCGTGGCGCGCCGCCCGCCGGTGGCCTCGCGCAGCCGCCACGGAATGGAGTTGACCCGGTCCAGCACGTCACGGGCGATCGGCAGCAGCGCCGCCCCGGCTGGGGTGAGCGTGACGTGGTGCGTGCTGCGGTCGAACAGCCGCTCGCCCAGCTCGTGCTCGAGGTCCTTGATCCGCTGGCTGAGCGGCGACGGCGCCAGGTGCAGGCGCCGGGCCGCGGCGGAGAAGTTCAGCTCCTCGGCCACCGCGACGAAGTAACGCAGGTGCAGCATCTCCACCGGAACGACCCTACGCGCGGGTGTAGCGGAGGATGCGGTACCGCAGGCCGGTCGCCGAAGTCCGCCAGCCGGGGTCCTCGGCGACCCGCCAGTCCGCGTCCGGGGTGGGGGCGTAGGTGTCGCCGTCCACCGCCGAGTCCACCTCGGTCACCGACAACGTGGTGGCGTGCGCCAGGGCGGCGCGGTAGATCTCCCCGCCGCCGATCACCCACACCGAACCGGCGTCACCGGCCAGCCGCAGGGCCTCGGGCACGGACCCGGCCCGGTCCGCCCCTCCGGCGCTCCACCCCGGGTTCCGCGTCACCACGATGTTGCGCCTGCCGGGCAGCGGGCGGAACCGCGGCGGCAGCGAATCCCAGGTCCGCCTGCCCATCACCACCGGGTGCCCGAGCGTGGTCGCCTTGAAGTGCGCCACGTCCTCGGGCAGCCGCCACGGGATCCCGTTGTCCGCGCCGATCACCCCGTTGCGGGCCTGCGCCCAGATCAGGCCGACGTTCACACCGCCACCGGGGCCTTGATGGCCGGGTGGTGCCGGTAGTCCAGCACCGCCACGTCGCCGTAGGCGTAGTCGAACAGCGAATCGGCCCGGCGCAGGTCCAGCCGGGGGAACTCGAACGGGGTGCGCGAGAGCTGCTCGGTCACCTGCTCGACGTGGTTGTCGTAGATGTGGCAGTCGCCACCGGTCCAGACGAAGTCACCCGGCGCCAGCCCGGCCTGCTGCGCCACCATGTGCGTGAGCAGGGCGTACCCGGCGATGTTGAACGGGACGCCGAGGAACAGGTCGGCGCTGCGCTGGTACAGCTGGCAGGACAGCCTGCCGTCGGCGACGTAGAACTGGAACAGCGCGTGGCACGGCGCCAGCGCCATGTTCTCCAGCTCGGAGACGTTCCAGGCGGACACGATCATCCGGCGCGAGTCCGGGTCGCTGCGCAGGGTGTCGAGCACCGCGCTGATCTGGTCGACGTGCCTGCCGTCCGGGGTCGGCCACGAGCGCCACTGCGCGCCGTAGACCGGGCCGAGGTCGCCGTTGGCGTCGGCCCACTCGTCCCAGATGGTGACCCCGTGCTCGTTCAGCCAGCCGACGTTCGAGTCACCGCGCAGGAACCACAGCAGTTCGTAGACGATGGACTTCAGGTGCACCTTCTTGGTGGTGACCAAGGGGAAACCCCGCGAGAGGTCGTAACGCAGCTGGTGCCCGAAAACACTCCGGGTGCCGGTGCCCGTCCGGTCGGCCTTGGCCGTCCCCTTCGTGAGCACCAGCCGCAACAGGTCTTCGTACTGGGTGTCCGCCACGGCCGCCGAGCTTACTGGCCGGTCCGGCACGGGCGAGCGCCCCCGTCGTACCGGTTCCCGAAGCTGCGGAGGACGACCGGACGTTCCGGGTGATGGGCCGGCGACGGGGATCACCGGGCGGCTCGCCGGTCCCACCCGGACACTGGAGGGATGAGCACGCCGCTGATCTCCCCCACCCGCATCTACGTGGAGCCCGCCGCCGCGGAGCTGCCACGGGGTCGCGACGTGCTCGCGCGGTTCCCGGACGCGGAGCGCGTCGAAGTGGACAGCCACTGGCGCATCCCCGAGCTGCACGGTGACGAGGCCAACGCCAAGCGCTGGGTGCGCATCAAGCGGGAGGCGCTGGTGCTGGGGGTGAAGAAGTCGCTGAGCGCCAGGATCAACGGGCGCTCGGCCCACTTCATCGCGCCGTCCACCGCCAACGGCTGCGCGATGGCCTGCGCCTACTGCTACGTGCCGCGGCGCAAGGGCTACTCCAACCCGATCACCGTGTTCGCCAACATCGACCGGATCACCGGCTACCTGGCCCGGCACGCCGCCCGCCAGGGGCCGATGACCGAGCCGGGGCAGATCGACGACCGGGCGTGGGTCTACGACATCGGGGAGAACTCCGACTGCTCGGTGGACGCCCTGGTCAGCGACAACGTGCGGGACCTGGTCGAGCTGTTCGGCGGCCTGCCGAACGCCAAGGCCTCGTTCGCCACCAAGTACGTCAACCGCGACCTGCTGGACTGGGACCCGCGGGGCGGCACGCGGGTGCGGTTCTCGCTGATGCCCGAGCGCACCGCGAAGCTGCTCGACATCCGCACCAGCCCGATCAGCGAACGCCTGGCCGTCCTGGACGAGTTCCACGCCGCCGGGTACGAGGTGCACGTCAACCTCAGCCCGGTCGTCGTGCACGAGGGCTGGCTGGACGACTGGCGCGAACTGCTGGACGCCCTCGGTGACGCGACCTCCGCCGCCACCAAGGACCAGCTGGCCGCCGAGGTGATCATGCTCACCCACAACCGCGCGCTGCACGACGTGAACCTGCGCTGGCACCCCCGTGCCGAAGAACTGCTGTGGCGCCCCGGCCTGCAGGAGGTCAAGCGCAGCCAGGGCGGCGGGGTGAACGTCCGCTACCGGCACGGCCTCAAGCGCGAACTGCTGGACGAGCTGCTGAACCTCATCCACGCGCACGCCCCCTACCTGCGTGTGCGCTACGCCTTCTGACGCCTCCAGCCGGCGAGTGGTCAGCAGGTCGGCCCAGTTCGCCGGCGCGGCCTGTGCCGTGGATCGGCGACCGCCACCCCGTCGCGGCTGGCGTACCGGCTCCGCCGGCGGCGCCCTCCCAGAACCCGGCCACTCAATCCAGCCCGATCGGCTGCGGCACCGCGGCGGCGGCCGAACCGGACAGCTCCTCGAATTCGACGATGCCGTCGAGGTCCTGGCCCATCGCGATGTTGCCGAAGGCCAGGTCGACCTGGTAGTCCATGGCGAACGCGCGCTGGGCCTGGCGGATCAGCCCGAGGTAGGAGTTGTTCACCAGCACGTGGCTGCAGGGCAGGTGGAACCGGGCGCCGACGGCGAGTTCCTCGATCATGAACTGGAAGTCGTAGTCGCCGGACAAGGCGACCACGGTGGCCTCCGGCTCGGCCACGCACACGCCCAGCGTGGCGGGCACCGTCCAGCCCAGCGGCCCGGCCTGCCCGCAGTTGAGCCAGTGCCGCGGGTGGTAGACGCGCAGGAACCGCCCGCCGGCGATCTGCGACAGCCCGATCGTGGACACATACCGCACATCGCGCCCGAAGACCGCGTTCATCTCGCGGTAGACCCGCTGCGGTTTGACCGGCACCTCGGCGAAGCCCGTCCGGCGGGGCAGGGTGCGCTTGCGGTCACCGCAGGCCCCGGCCCAGTCCGCCCACGGCGGCAGCTTCCCGGCCGCACGACGATCACCGGCCGCCGCCTGTAGCTGTTCGAGCGCCGCCTTGGCGTCCGAGACGGCACCGTAGTCCGGCGCGAACACCCGGCCGATCTGCGTCGGCTCGATGTCGATGTGCACGAACCGCCGTCCGGCGGTGTAGGTGTCCAGGCCACCGGTGTGCCGGTTCGCCCAGCGGTTGCCGATGCCCAGCACGAAGTCCGAGGCGAGCAGGGTGGCGTTGCCGTGGCGGTGCGCGGTCTGCAACCCGGCCATGCCCGCCATCAGCCGGTGGTCGTCCGGGATCGAGCCCCAGCCCATCAGCGCCGGGATCACCGGCACGCCGAGCAGTTCGGCCAGCTGGACCAGTTCCGCGCCGGCGTCGGCGTCGATGACCCCGCCACCGGCGACGATGAGCCGGCGTTCGGCGGTGACCAGCAGGTCGAGCACGCTGCTGTCCCCCGTCCTGCCGCCGGGTTGCCGGTTCACGCCCAGTTGCAGCGCCTACGCCCAGCAGGCGCTCACCCGGCACGGCGCCGTCCGCGGCAGCTACCTCGCCCTGCGACGGCTCACCCGGTGCCGCCCGCACGGCCGGTCCGGCAGCGACCCGGTGCCCGAGGTCTTCACCTGGCGGCACCGCGGAGCGCAGTAGCTCCCGCCAGTCGCCGAGATGGGTTTCGCGTTCGTACAGGTCCACCTCGACCCCGCGTTCGACGAGGCCGGCCGCCGCCGGGTGGCGGATCCGGCGGCGGCCGTGGCTCAGTCTTCGACGGCGGGCCGGATCGTGCCGGTGACTTCACCGAAGCCGATTCGGCCGCCGTTCGGGGAGGGGGCTGTGGCGGTGATGGTGACCTCGTCGCCGTCGAGGAGGAAGGTGCGGTCTTCGCCCTTGACGGTGACCGGTTCGCGACCGCCCCAGCTGAGTTCGATGAACGCTCCGCGCTGGTGCTTCTCCGGCCCGGAGATGGTGCCCGAGGCGAACAGGTCACCGGTGCGCGCCGAGGCGCCGTTGACGGTCAGGTGCGCCAGCATCTGCGCGGGCGACCAGTACATCTCCCGGTACGGCGGGCGGCTGACCGTCTCCCCGTTCCACACCACGGCCAAGTCGATGTCCAGGCCCCAGTCCGCGCCCCGCAGGTACGGCAGCGGTTCCGGGTCCTGGCCGGGCAGCGGCACGCGGGCGGCGTCGAGCGCGGCCAGCGGGACCACCCACGGCGAGATCGAGGTGGCGAAGCTCTTGCCCAGGTGCGGGCCGAGCGGCACGTACTCCCACGCCTGCAGGTCACGGGCGGACCAGTCGTTCACCAGCACCGCGCCGAATACGTGCTCGTCGAACTCCTCGACGCCGACGCGGGCACCGAGCGGGGAACCGGTGCCGACGACAAAACCCAGCTCGGCTTCGATGTCCAGCCGCCGGCTCGGGCCGTACGTCGGGGCGGGCTCGTCCGGCGCCTTGCGCTGGCCGCACGGCCGGACGACGTCGGTGCCGGAGACCACCACGGTGCCCGCCCGGCCGTGGTACCCGACCGGCAGGTGCTTCCAGTTCGGCATCAGCGGCTCGGAATCCGGCCGGAACAGCCTGCCGAGATTGCTGGCGTGGTGCTCGCAGGCGTAGAAGTCCACGTAGTCCGCGACCTCGAACGGCAGGTGCAGCTCCACCTCACCGACCGGGTGGACCGCGGCGTCGGGCACGTCGCCCGCCAGCAGCTCACCGATCCGGGCACGGACCTCGGTCCACCGGGCCCGGCCCTGGGCGAGGAACGGGTTGAGCGATCCGGTGGCGAACACGTCGTCGCCGAGCAGGGGCGCCAGGTCCACCACACGGTCGCCGAGCCGGACGCCGACGCGCCGCGAAGACGCCGGTTCGCCCGCGCGGGAGAACACCCCGTACGGCAGGTTGTCGTGGCCGAACGGCGAATCGTCCGGGATCTCGATGACGGTCATGCGGTTGTTCCTTCCGTACCGGCGCCGGATCGCGGCGCGGTGACCAGGCCCAGCTCCACCAGTTCGGTGAGCGGGTCGGTGATGCTGCAGGTGCCGAACGAGGTGAAGGCCGCGCGGGCCGCGGCGGTGCGCTGCGGGCCGAGCGCGGTGAGCGTACCGGCGATCTTGGCGCCGTCGCGCTCGGCCAGCGCCGCGGCGGCCGCTTCGGCCGGCCCGCCGGTGAGCAGGACGTCCGTGGCGAGCAGCAGGTTGAGGAAACCGTGCTGCTCGAAGCCGGTCTCCGGGTCGGTGTTGCGGATGGCGTGGTGCAGCCCGGCGGTGGCCTTGAACGGCACCCCCGCCGCGACCACCGCGGCGATCGCATCGGCCAGTTCGGTCTCGTCGGGGTACAGGTCCGCCCGCACTCCCCCGGTCCGGAACTTCGCCCGGAACCGCCCGGCGATCGCGGCGACGATCTCGGCCCGGCGTTCGTCACGCGGGATCTCGACGTACACCTCCACCTCGGGCACGTCGCTGAGCTGGGCCAGCAGTTGCTCGCCGGACATGCCGCCGGGTACCGCGACCTCGATCGACCGCAGCTCGACCGGCAGCCGGTCGAGCGCCGCCAGCGCACCGGGCAACCCGGCCGGGCCCTCGGGCAGGGTCATCGACAGCGGCAGCCGCGCGCCGTCGCCGGGCAGGAGCGCGCCGAGTTCGGGCAACGCCGAAGCCGCCAGCACGAGCGGGCCGACCAGGTCCACGTACCAGGCATCGGCCCGGTCGCGGTAGGCGCGGACCGCGTCCGGCAGCGGGGCGAGCCCCGGCGGGAACACCGCGGCGTCGTCGCAGAGACGGGTGACCAAAGCGGGGATCTGGCCGCTCATACCGGTTTCCTTCCTGCCCCGCTCGGTTGCGGGGACCCACTGTAGCGAGGTGAGCCGAGTGCCCGCCGGAGCGCGGCACCGAGCTCGGCGGGGTCGGTGAGCACGGCGGCGATGTGGGCGTCCGGGCGGATCAGCCACAGCTCGTCGGGCCGGGCGCCCAGGGCAGCGGTGAGCGCACCGCCGGGATCGATCTCGTCCAGCCGGAGCACCGGGACCCCGGCCACGGGATCGGTGACGGAACCGGCCAGCACCAGGAACCCGTCCCTGGCCAGGGCCCGCACCCGCGTCCGGCCGATTCCCGGCACCTCCACGGGTGCGTCCGGCAGCAGCACCCCGGGCGCGGCGGGCGGTACCTCTCCGCGGGGCGGCCGTCCGGCGAACGGACGGCGTGGATCCGGGGTGGTCAACGGGGAATCGACGTACCAGAACGGTTCGGCCAGCCGTCCGGAGTCGACCTCCGCCCGGGCGGCCGGGTCGGTGGCCGCCCGGGCCAGCACCTCGTCCCGCCGCCTGGCCCGGGTTTCGTCCGGTGACACCAGGAAATCCATCGTCGCGGTGGTGACGGCGATGTTCTCCAGCGCCGCCGCGTGCCGTTCGTCGTGGTAGCTCTCGAGCAGTTCCGCCGGCGCCCAGCCGTACCCGGCATACGCGAGCTTCCACGCCGCGTTCTCCGCGTCACCGACCCCGGAGTTCAATCCACGCGCACCGAACGGCGAGACCAGGTGCGCGGCGTCCCCGGCGAGCAGCACGCGGCCGAGGCGCATCCGGTCGGCCACGCGTGCTTGGAAGCGGTACACCGACTTCCAGACGATTTCGTACGGGTGGTCGCCGATGATCCGGCGGATCCGGGCGTCCAGCGCACCGGAGGCGGCTTCGGCGTCGAGGTCGTAGTCTGCGGCCACCTGCCAGTCGATCCGGAAGGTCGAATCCGGGCACGGGTGGATGAGCACCTGGCGCCCGGGGTTCCACTCCGGGTCGAAGTGGAACCGCCGTTCGGTGGCCCAGCCGGGCAGGTCCGTGCGGATGTCGCAGATCAGGAACCGGTCGTCGAAGGACTGGCCGTCGAAGCGCACACCGAGCCACCGCCGCAGTTCGTCGCTGCGTGCCCCGGTGCAGGCGACCAGGTACGACCCGGCCAGCGACCGGCCGCCGGTCAGGCGCACCGACACCCCGTCCGCGTCCTGGTCGACCCCGGTCACCTCGTGCCCCCAGCGCAGGTCGGCCAGCGGTTCGGCGGCGATCCGCTCGTCGAGCACGGCTTCGGTGCGGGTCTGCGAGACGTTCACGAACGGCGGGAACGCCGGCTCTCCCGGTTCGGCGAACTCGTAGCTGAACAGTTCGGTGCCGCGGTGGAAGGTGCGGGCGGTGGTCCAGGTGACGCCCTCCTCGGCGATCCGGCGGCCCGCGCCGACCGCCTCCCACACGTCGAGCACGTCACGCTGCTGGCAGATCGCCTTGGAGCCGACCGGATCACGGGCGGGCCGCCGGTCGAGCACGATCGACGGCACGCCCCACCGCGCCAGCAGCAGGGCCGTGGTCTGGCCGACCGGACCCGCGCCGAGCACGAGCACCGGGGCGTGCGGCCATGGTTCGGTGGACATGGGACTCCCCTCCGCTCAGCCCTGCAACTGCGCCCACACTTCGCGATCGCGCTCGGCGGTCCAGATGACCGGCCGCTCGACGCCGGACAACTCGTCCCACAGGCGGGACACGTCGAAGGGCAGGCAGTGCTCGAAGATCGGCCAGTGGCCGTAGTCTCCGGCCAGCGCGGCGTGCGTGGCCTCGAACGCCTCCTTGAGCGTGCCGCCGCGTTCCCGCACGGCGCCGACCTCGCGGATCATCACCCGCAGGAAGCCGCGTGTCTGCTCGATCGCGGCGTCGACGGCCTCGCGGCCCCGGCTGACCGCGCCGCGCCCGCCGACCAGTTGCTCGGCACCGAGCGCCTGGACCGCGTCCAGGGTGCCGCTCGCCCATTCGCGGTGGAACGCGTCGCCGGTGTACAACGCGGCTTCGGCTTCCACCAGGTCACCGGCGAACAGGATCCGGTGCCGCGGCAGCCACGCGGTGATGTCGCCTTCGGTGTGCCCGCGGCCGTGCCACCGCAGCACGAGTTCACCGCGGTCACCGCCGAGGTCGATGGTGAGGCGGTCGGCGAAGGTGAGCGTGGGCCAGGTCAGGCCGGGCACCGAGTCGGCGGCCTCGGCCAGCCGTGGCATGCGCGCGAACTCGCTCTCCCAGTCCTGCTCCCCCCGCTCGGCGATCAACGCGGCGGTGTTCTCGTGCGCGACGACCGTCTGGGCGCCGAACGCGCTGGCACCGAGCACCCGCACGGCGTGGTAGTGGCTCAGCACCAGGTAGCGCACCGGTTTGTCGGTGTGCTCGCGCAGCCTCGCCAGCCACTTGCGGGCGGCCACCGGTGTGGCGAGCGCCTCGAAACAGACGACGAAGTCCTCGCCTTCGATCGCGCCGATGTTCGGGTCGCCCTCGGCGGTCAGCGCGTAGACGCCGTCGGCGAGCACCTCCAGGGTCTGCTCCTTCGCCTCGGTGTCGGCGGACGAGGCGAACGGCTTGGCCATGTGCTTTTCCCTTCTGCGGTAGGAAGTTATCCATCGGTCGCCAGGACGAACGCCTCCCGCTCGGCGGCGGGTCGTTCCCGCAGGGCGAGCACGGCGGCGAGGGTCACCAGGCAGGCGAGCATCATGTACGCCGACACCGACAAAGACGAACCGGTGACGCCGATCAGCCAGGTCCCGGCCAACGGCGCGAACCCACCCCCGAGAATGGCACCGAAGGCGTAGGCGAAGGAAACCCCGCTGTAGCGGACCGAGGCCGGGAACAGCTCGGCGTACGCCGCGGCCTGCGGTCCGTAGGTCAGGCCGAGCCCGAACGCCAGCACGACCACCGAAAGCAGCATCAGCGGCATCGACCCGGTGTCGAAGAGCAGGAAGAACGGGAAGGTCCACGCCGCCATCGCCAGCGTGCCGGCCAGATAGGTGCGGCGGCGGCCCCAGCGGTCGGACCACCGTCCGGAAAGGACGGTGAACACGCCCCACGCGACGGCCCCGGCCATGCCGACGAGCAGCATCGACGAACTCGGCAGGTGCAGGGTGCGGGTGCCGTAGGAGTTGATGAACGCGATCAGGAGGTAACCGACCATGTTGTTGGCGATGAACAGCCCGATCGCGACCACCAGCTCGCGGCGGCTGCCGCGGAAGAGCTGCCGCAGCGGTGCCGACCGCCGGGCCCGCCGATCACGCAGCTCGGTGAACACCGGGCTCTCGGAAACCTTGGCGCGCACGAAGAACCCGACGCCGATGAGCACCACCGAGAGCAGGAACGGGATGCGCCACCCCCACGCCTGGAACTGCGCGTCGTTGGTGGCGGACGAAACGGTGAAGAAGACCAGGTTCGCCAGCAGCAGCCCGACCGGCACGCCGATCTGCGGGAACGAGCCGAAGAAACCACGCCGCCCCGGTGGTGCGTGCTCCACCGACATCAGCGCCGCCCCGCCCCATTCCCCACCGGCCGAAAGCCCCTGCAGGAGCCGGAGAACGACGAGCAGCACCGGTGCGGCGACGCCGATTTCGGCGTAGGGGGGCAGCACGCCTACACCGACGGTGGAGATGCCCATCAGCAACAGAGTCGCCACCAGCACGGCCTTGCGCCCGTACCGGTCCCCGAGGTGGCCGGCGACGATGCCGCCGATGGGCCGGGCGACGAAGCTGACGCCGAGCGTGGCGAACGAGGCCAGCAGCGCCGCCGTGCCGTCCAGCGCGGGGAAGAACTGCGTGCCGAACACCAGACCGGCGGCGGAGGCGTAGATGAAGAAGTCGTACCACTCGATGGTGGTGCCGACCAGGCTCGCACCGACGACGCGCCGCAGTTGTGCGGTGCCGGCGGAACCGGCGAGCGGAGGGCTGTGCGTCATCGGCAGTCCCTTTCCCCGGCGAAGAGGTAATCAAAGGTTTGATTACCGGGGAACGTACGGGACGCGGATCGCTGACGCCAGTGAGCCAGGTCACAAAACTCAGAACCGCAGGTTGACCCAGTCCTCGGTGTGCGCGGCGGTGGCGAGCTTGGTCAGGATGCGGTTGAGCGCCTCGAGTTCGGCGGGTTCGAGCAGCCCGGCCCACGCCGCTTCGCGCTGGTTGTGGCGGCGGAAGGTCTCCTCCAGGCGCTCCCGGCCGGGGTCGGTGAGGGCCAGCAGCACCGTGCGGCGGTCCCGCTCGTCGGGCACCCGGTCGAGCACCCCGGCGGTGGTCAGCGTCTTGGCCAGGCTGGACACCGCGGCCCGGCTCATCCCGGTCAGCTCGGCGGCGCGACTGGGTTCCTGCGGGCCGGACACCCACAGCGTGAACACCAGCCGGAAGGCCGACCAGCTCCACCCGGCCGGCCGGTGCACGGTCGACTCGAGGTCGTAGACGAGCGCGTTCGCCACCCGGTGGGTCAGCAGCACCATCGACATCGCCGCGCGATCGGTCCCGGGCAGCCGATCCCGGGTCCGGTCCAGCGCGACCTCCACAAAGGACAGGAAGTCGGACCGGGGGTCGAGGGGCTCTGCCACGGGTCGATGGTAGGCCGTCACGTCGGTCCCGCCGAGATCGAGTCGAGGGCGCGCTGGATGAGCACGGGCAGTTCGCCACCGTGGGTGACCCAGTCGTCGAGCGAGATGCGGACCGCGGCCATGCCGAGAGCCGCGAGCAACCGCGGTCGGGGATCGGGTTCGGCGAGGTCGCTGAACCGCGGGGTGAGCAGTTCGGCGATGACCTCTTCGTAGCGCTGGTACGCCCGCACGGTCCAGGCGGCCAGAGCCGGTGACGAGCGGGTGAGGCGGGCGAGTTCGCAGATCTGGTCGCGGTGCGCCGGGAACTGCCCGGCGAGCCCGCCGAAGGCCGCCACCAGCGCGTCCCAGGCGGGCAGGTGCGCCGGCTGGTTCGCCAGCGCCTCGGTGACCAGGGTGAGCCACGGGCCGGTGATGCCCTCGGCGACCGCGCTCTCCTTGGTGTCGAAGTAGCGGAAGAAGGTGGCCCGCGCGACCTCGGCGTCGGCCGCGATCCGGTCCACCGTGGTGCCGCCGACCCCCTGCGCACCGGCGAGCCGGGCGGCCGAAGCGGCGATCCGGGCCCGCGTCGCCCGCCTCTTGCGGACGGCCAGGCTGTCCGGTTCACTCTGAGACACAGTCTCATTCTGGATTGTGTCTCACCGAAAGGCCAACGCATGGGTACGAACCAGCGCGCACAGGTGGTGATGTCCGGCGAGGAGGTCACCGAGTTCCTGGTGCAGCAGCGCGTCGCGACGCTGGCCACGGTGGGCCCGTCGGGCCAGCCCCACCTCACCGCCATGTGGTACGCGGTGCTCGGCGGCGTGCTGTGGTTCGAGACCAAGGCGAAGTCGCAGAAGGCGGTGAACCTGCGGCGCGACGGCCGGGTGACGGTGATGGTCGAGACCGGCCACACCTACGACCAGCTGCGCGGGGTGGCGCTGGAGGGCCACGCCACGATCGTGGACGACCCGGACGCGCTGTGGGCGGTCGGGGTCAGCGTGTGGGAGCGCTACCACGGGCCCTACAGCGAAGAGGTCCGGCCGATGGTGGAGTTCATGCTCGCCAAGCGGGTCGCGGTGCGGCTCGACGTGACGCGGACCCGGTCGTGGGACCACCGCAAGCTCGGCCTGCCCGAGCTGCCGCTCGGGGGCAGCACCGCCGCCTACCTCTGAGCCGGTCGGATGCCCGGCCACCGGCCTTCGGCAGCCAGTTCCCCGGTCACCTCGACGATGCCCTCGCGCACCGCGGCGACGGTGTCCCGCGGCTCGTACAGTTCGGCCGACGCGCGCAGCGCGACGTGCCGCCGCAGCACCGGGTCGACGATCCGCCGCACCCCCAGCTCGGCGTGGGCGCCGTGGCCGGCGACCACGGACAGCGGCAGGATCGTGCACGCCTCGCCGCCCCCGGCGCTGCGCACCATGGTGCCCAGCGATTCGACGTCGGCGACGACCGTCGGCACGAGCCCGCGCGCGGCGAAGGCGCGGTCGATCAGCGTGCGCAGATTGCTGCGGCCACCCGGGGTGACCAGCGGCACCGCACGCAGGTCGGCCAGGGACACCTCGGCGGCGGACGGCGGCCGCGGTTCCGGTTGGCCGGCCAGGTAGAGCTCCTCGGAGTACAGCGGGGTCTCCCCCGGCCGCGGCCGGTCCTGTTCCGGGTAGACCACCGCCAGGTCGAGCCGTCCGACCAGCAGCAGTTCGTGCAGGTACCCGCTCATCGACTCGAACAGCTGCAGGTGGATCCCCGGGTGCCGGGACCTGGCCCAGGAGAACAACGCGGGCGCCAGCTGGGTGGCCACCGTCGTCGGCAGGCCGACCGCGACCGGGCCGTGCAGGTGGTGGCTGCCCTTGGCGGCGGTCTCGGCGAGCCGGTCGAACTGCCGGACGAGTTCCTGGGCGTCGCGGTAGAGGGCGCGGCCCGCCGTGGTCGGCACCACGCCGCGCGGGCCGCGGTCCAGCAGGCGCACCCCGAGGTGGGCTTCGAGCTGGGCCATCCGCTGGCTGCTCGCCGGTTGCGAGACGTGCAGCCGGCCGGCGGCGCGGGACGGGCTGCCCGACTCGACCACGGCGATCAGGTCGCGCAGGTGGGCAGGGCCAGCACGGCCATCCGCGACCCCCTTTCAGGCCCGGCCCGCCTCCCGGGTGATCCGCCGGGCGCGTTCGACGACCGGGCGATCGATCATCTCACCGTCCACCGCCGACGCACCGCCGTGGTCGGCGGCCAGCACCCGCCGGGCCCAGTCCACTTCGGCCGCCGTCGGCGCGAAAGCCGCGTGGACCAGCGGAACCTGCACCGGGTGGAGGCACAGCTTGCCGCCGAAGCCCCAGCCCTTCGCCCGCGCGGCGTCCCGGCTGACCGCCTCGGTGTCGCGGATGGCCGTGCTGACCCCGTCCACCGGGGCGGGCAGCGAACGCACCACCGACCAGCGCACCAGGTCGCTCCGGGACGCGTCCAGCGCCGCGTCCGCGGTCACCCCGAGGTCGAGGGCCAGGTCGATGCTGCCGAACAGCAGCCGCACCACCGGTTCGGCGGCGGCGATCCCGGCCAGGTTCACCAGGCCCCGCGCCGACTCGACCAACGGCAGCACCGGGACCCCGGCCGCGTCCGCCGCAGCCCGGACGCCGGCGGCCGTTTCCGCCTTGGGCAGCACCACGGCGGCCGGTGACAGCGCCCGGCACGCGGCCAAGTCCTCCTCGGCTTCGGCCGTGCCGATGGCGTTGACGCGCACCACCACCGGCACCGGGGAATCGGCGGGCCAGGCGTCGCGCAGGGCTTCGCGCGCGCTCGCCTTGTCCTCGGCGGCCACGGCGTCTTCGAGATCGATGATCACCACGTCGGCGCCGCTGCCGGTGGCCTTGGTGAACCGCTCCGGCCGGGTGGCCGGGACGAACAGCCAGCTGACCGCGTTCGCCGGGGTCATGCCACGCCCTCCGCCACCAGTTCGTCGATTTCGCCGCCGCTCAGCCCCAGTTCACCCAGGATGGCGCGGGTGTGCTCGCCGAGTTCCGGTACCGGGTCCATCCGCGGCTGCCCGGTCACCAGGCCCGGCAGCGCCAGCGACGGGACCGGACCCGCCGGGGTGCCGACCTCGTGCCAGCGGTCCCGTGCGGCGAGCTGCGGGTGGTGCCAGACCTCGGCCATCGTGTTGACCCTGGCGTGCGCGACCGGGATCGCGGCGAGCAGTTCCATCGCCTCGGCGGCGGTCAACGCGGCGAACCGCGCCGAGATGAGCGCGCCGAGCGCCTCGCGGTGGGTGTTCCGGCCGGCGTTGGTGGCGTAGTCGGGATCGGCCGCCAGTTCGGGACGGCCGAGGAACTCCTCGCAGAACGCGTGCCACTCGCGTTCGTTCTGGATGCTCATCATCACCACGTTCCCGTCCCCGGCCTCGAACGGGCCGTACGGGTAGATCGTCGCGTGCGCCGCCCCCGCGCGCACCGGCGGCGGCGCGCCGTCATAGGCGTAGTAGAGCGGAAAACCCATCCACTCCACGGTGGCTTCCAGCATCGAGACGTCGATGTGCGTGCCTTCGCCGGTCCGCCCGCGTTCGAGCAGCGCGGCGAGGACGGAGCTGTAGGCGTACATGCCCGCGGCGATGTCGGACACCGAAATGCCCGCCTTGGCCAGGTCGTCACCGGTACCGGTGACCGAGAGCAGTCCGGCTTCGCTCTGCACCATCAGGTCGTACGCCTTCATCGTCTCGTACGGACCCGGGGTGCCGTAGCCGGAGATGTCGCAGACGATCAGCCGCGGGTGCGCGGCCCGCAGTTCGGCGGCACCGAGTCCGGCGCGGGCCGCGGCACCCGGAGCGAGGTTCTGGATGAACACGTCGGCGTCGGCCAGCAGCCGCCGCAGTATCTCCTTCCCCCGCGCCTCCTTGATGTCGAGGGTGAGCGATTCCTTGTTCCGGTTCACCCAGACGAAGTGCGAGCTCAGGCCATTGACCCGCGTGTCGTAGGCACGCGCGAAGTCGCCGGCGCCCGGGCGTTCGACCTTGATCACCCTGGCGCCGAGATCGGCGAGGTGGCGGCTGGCGTAGGGAGCGGCGATCGCCTGCTCCAGGGAAACGACGGTCACTCCGCGGAGGGGCTGCATATCCTTCTTTCCTGTCCGGACGGTGGTCACACCACGAAGCTGAGGGCCGAAACGAGCACCAGGGAACCACCGAAGCCCGCGCCGTGACGAAGGTGAGCGCCTTCAGCGCCCCCCGGGTGGTCACCCCGAGCAGGCTGTGGAACATCCAGAAGAAGTTGCTGTTCACGCGCAGCGCGAACAACGCCCCGGAGCCGATGGCCAGGCCGAGCACGGCGGGCGGCACGTCGAGCCCGCCCATGATCGGCACCAGGATGCCCGCCGCGGTGATCGCGGCCACCGAGATCGAGCCGATGGCCAGGTGCAGCACGGCGGCGACCAGCCAGGCCAGCAGGATCGTCACCACCACCGGCACCCCGGCGTCGGCGGCGAAGAAGCCGCCGAGCACGTCCGCCAGGCCGGTTTTGCCGATGACCGCGCCCAGCGAGCCGCCCACCCCGGTGATCAGCAGCAGGAGCTGGCCGGTGGAGTTGAACCCCTTGGCCATCGACTCGCCGGTGCGTTCCCGGCCGAGCACGCGGCGGGCCAGCAGGTAGACCCAGGATGAGCAGCACCACCACGGCGATGGCGACCGCCGTGTGCAACACGATCAACTTCCGGAGTCCTTCCCCGCCCGGCCGGGCCCGCACCGTTGCGGACGGGGCCGTGCTCCCGGAGCAGAACACAGCGGGCAGCACGCCGGTAGGCGGCGGTTCCCAAGACCGCCATAAGGGGAGCTGACAGCTCAGGGCTCGACCATCCGGCCGACCGCGTCGGTGGTGGTCTCGATCAGCCGCCGCATCGCCCTGGCCGCCGCGGTGGGCTTGCGGCCGCGCACGGCGAGCAGCACCGCGCGGTGCAGCGGCAGCGTGGCCGCCACCCCGCCGGGGGCGTGCGAACTGGCCGCCAGCCCGTGCCGCAGGCTGGTTTCCAGCAGGCGGCCGAGCTGCTCGATGAGCTGGTTCCCGCTGGCCCGCAACAGGGTCAGGTGGAAGGTCAGGTCGGCGTCTACAAAGGACTGTTCGTGCGCGGGCAGGCCGGGTGCGAACTCGGCCATCGCGGCGTAGGCGGCTTCGAGCGCGGCCAGCTGTTCCCCGGTGGCGCGCTCGGCGGCCAGCTGGGCCGCTCCCGGCTCCACCATCAGGCGCAGCTCCAGCAGGTCGTCCAGGAACTCCGGCGCGGCGACCTGGCCGTGCCAGTCGATCACCTCGCGGTCCATCAGGTTCCACTCGCTGCGCGGGCGCACCCGGGTGCCGATCCGGGGCCGCGCGTCGACCATTCCCTTGGCAGCCAGGGCTTTCACCGCTTCGCGCACGCCACCGCGGCTCACCTTGAGCTGGGCGGCGAGCTCGGCTTCGTTCGGCAGCCTGCTGCCGTCGGACAGCTCACCGGAGACGATGCGCCGCCCGATCCACTCCACCACCTGCCCGTGAATGGTCCGGTGCCTGCCCAGTGGACCGGCCGCTGAACTGCTGCTCTCCACGCCAAGGATCATCGGCGGGGCCGCTGCCGAAGTCAAACCGGCAGCCCTTGACTCCACCGGCGAATCATCGAATGATTCACCCAATGCCGCCGAGACGGATGCGGGGTCGAACGTTGAGGTTCGAAAATTCCGACAGGCCGGAACAGGGCACCACCTCGCGCCGGAGGGCGTTGAGCTACCTGGGCGCCGGTGGTGGGGTGCTGGCCGCCGGCGCGCTGCTGTCCGCGTGCACCGGGGTCCAGGAAGGCCAGGACGAAGGCGGCGGGGCCGGCAGCTTCCCGGACACACCGGACTGGCGCTTCGTTTTTGTCAACCACGTCACCACGAACTCCTTCTTCGTGCCGACCCGCACCGGGCTGGCCGACGCCGCCGCCCTGCTCGGCCTGCCCGAACCGCAGTGGACCGGTTCGGAGAACGGCAACGTGGCGCAGATGGCCAGTGCGATGGAGACCGCGATCACCAGCAAGGCCGACGGGATCGCGGTGGCGCTGACCGACAACAACGCCTTCGTCGAGCCGACCAAGCGGGCACTGGCCGCGGGCATCCCGGTGCTCGCCTACAACGCGAACGCGGCGGGCAACTACCCGCTCACCTACGTCGGCCAGGACCTCTACCTGTCCGGGTTCCGGATGGGCGAGCGCATCGCCACCGAGGTGACCTCCGGCGAAATCCTGGTCGGCATCTCCCAGCCGGGCGGCAACAACGTGCAACCTCGGCTCGACGGCATCATCGACGCGCTCAAGCAGGCCGCGCCCGGGGTGACCGTGCGGTCGGTGAACACCGGCGCCGAGCAGGCGGGCGAACTCAACGCGATGACCGCCGCCTACACCGGGAATCCCGGTGTTCAAGGCATCTACGCCGTCGACGCGGGCAGCACGGCGGCCTGCGCGCGGGTGATCACCGAGCGGGGCCTGCAGGGCAAGCTCGGCGGGGGCGGGTTCGACCTGCTCGACGACACCGTGCAGGGGGTGAGCAGCGGCGCGCTGGACTTCACCATCGACCAGTCGCCGTACCTGCAGGGCTTCCTGTCCGTGCTCTACCTCTACCTGTACCGGCTCTCCGGCACGCTGGTCGCGCCGCCGGTCACCGACACCGGGCTGACCTTCGTGACCAAGGAGAACGTCGGCCCGTACGCGTCGGCGGGCAGCAAGTTCGAGGGCGGGCCGAACAACGCGCTGGTCCAGATGCCGCCGTCGATCCCGCTGCCGCCGCCCTCGGTGCTGACCCGGTGACCGGACGGGCCGCCCTGCTCGGCGTGCTGCGGATCAGGGAACTGAGCATCCTCCTGGTCACCATCGCCGCCGCGGGCTACTTCACCGCCACCACCGACGCGTTCAACTCCGCGGAGAACTACCAGACGATCGCGCAGTACGTGGCGCCGTGGGCGATCATCGCCGCCGGGCAGGTGATGCTGCTCATCTGCGGGGAGATAGACCTGTCCGCCGGGTTCGTGTTCACCCTGGCGCCGTTCGTGCTGGTGCTGTTCTCGGTCAACGGTGCGCCGCTGTGGCTGGCGCTGCTCGGCGCGGTGCTGGTGAGCACGCTGATCGGGGTGGTCAACGGACTGATCCGGACCGTGCTGAACCTCCCGTCGTTCATCACCACCCTCGGCATGGCGTTCCTGCTCCAGGGCCTGGTGCTGATCATCTCCGAGGCCCGCCCGGTCGCCGCCCCGCGCGACGGCTGGCTGGTGGCGGTGTTCGGCGGGGCGCGGTGGTCGGAGTTCGCCTGGGCGCTGGTGGTCGTCGCGGTGGTGCAGACGGTGCTGTCGGCGACCCGGTTCGGCATCCACACCCGGGCGGCGGGCGGCAACCCGGTCGGTGCCGCGGAATCCGGCATCCCGGTGCCGCGGATCAAGGTGGTCAACTTCGCGGTGACCAGCACGCTGGCCGGGCTGGCCGGCATCCTGCAGGGCACCAGGGTCGGCTCCTACGACCCGACCAACGGCGGGTTCACCATGATGTTCTTCGCGGTCGCCTCCGCGGTCATCGGCGGCACGGCGCTGCTCGGCGGCTCCGGCACGGTGGTCGGCGCCTTCCTCGGCGCCCTGCTGCTGGGCATCGTGTTCGACGGGTTCAACCTGACCGGGGTCAGCGCGAACGCGTTCAACGTGGTGCTCGGCGCGGCCATCCTGATCGCCATGGTGCTCAACGTGTCGTTGTTGCTGCTGCGCGAACGCCTCGGGACACGGGAGCCGGCATGAGCGAAGTGATCAGAGCCGAGCACGTCAGCAAGCGGTTCGGGCCGGTGAGCGCGCTGACCGGCGTCAACCTGCACGTGCGCCGGGGCGAGATCCTCGGGCTGATCGGGGACAACGGCGCGGGCAAGTCCACCCTGCTCAAGATCCTCACCGGTTACCACCAGCCGGACGGCGGGCGCCTGCTGTTCGACGGCGAGCCGGTCACGCTGAAGTCGGTGGTGCACGCGCGCTCGCTGGGCATCGAAACGGTGTTCCAGGACCTCGCCATGGTCAACGACCTGCCGGTCTACCTCAACCTGCACCTGAACAAGGAACTGGTGCACCGGCCGTTCCCGTTCCTGCGGCGCCGGGAGATGCGGCGGCGGGCCAGGGAGGCGCTGGATTCGATCGGCATCAGCATCCCGTCGGTCACCGCCGAGGTCGGCATGCTTTCGGGCGGGCAACGGCAGGCCATCGCCGTGGCGCGCTCGGTGTACTCCAACGCGAAACTGCTGCTGCTCGACGAACCGCTCGCCGCCATGGGCGCCAAGGAAAGCGGCTTGATCCTGCGGCTGCTGAACGACCTGAAGCAACGCGGCGACCTGGCGATCATCCTGATCGCGCACAACTACGGCCAGGTCGTCGACGTCTGCGACCGGGTGAACCTGCTGCAGCACGGGGAAATCACCTTCGACCGCCCCTCCGCCGAGACCTCGGTGGCCGAACTGCTGGACCTGGTCCACGCCGACTACCGCCTACCCCGCTCCTGAACTCACCGCCGGAAGGGTTTGCCAGCCGGTCGGGGTGACGGTGCACGGGCCGCCTTGGTGGGCGTACAGGCGGCCGGCGGCCAGGTCGAGGCTGAGCGTGGCCAGGCTTTCCCAGCGCAGGTGGGCGGGCCGGGTGAAATCGGGGTGGGCGCACAGCGGGGCGCCTTCGCCCGAATGGGAGTGCAGGGCCCGCGCGCGCTCGGTGCGGTCCTCGGTGTCCAGTGCCGCGACCCGCTCCCGCAGGCCGGGCAGCCGGTCGAAGGTGCTCGACACGGCGTTCGTGGTCTGCTCCCCCTCGGCCAGCTCCGCGTCGAGGAAGTGGTTGGTGTGCAACAGCACCCCGTCGGCGCCCACCGGCAGTTCACCGACCCGCCGCGGGCAGAGCTCGAGGCTGACGGCATCACCGCGCGAGCCGTCGTAGGTGACCACGGTGAGCACCGTGGACGCCGACAGCCGCGCCGACCGGGCCAGCGCCACGGCCTCGGCGACGGTGCTCGCCTCGTCCAGGATCCGGCGGGCGACCACGTGCACCGGCACCCCGATGCCCTGGTGGTCCGAAGCGTGCCGCAGCACGTTGAAGTGCAGGCCGAGGCCGTCGCTGTTGACCCCGATCTTGCCGACCACCCCGAATTCGGTGAACGTCCGCACCCGGCGGCCCGGCCGCGGTTCCAGCGACCACAGCAGCATGCCGTCGCGGAAGGTGTCGTGCCAGTCCCAGGTCTGCACGGTCCGCGGCGCCCCGGACGGGGGCAGCAGGACCGCCGCCGAGCACTCCCCTTCCCCGGTGACCGCCAGCGCGGCCAGGATTTCGGTGCGGCCGTTCAAGGCCCCCAGCTGCCACGGTTCGAGACCGGCACCTTCGGCCATGCCGGTCATCTCGGCGGCCAGCCCCGGCGCCCAGTCCGCCGTTTCCGCCAGCGCCCGCGCACCCCATTCCGCCACCTGCCCCGGTTCCCCGCCTTCCGCCTGGAAAAGCTCGGCGTAGCGGGCGAAGGAGGCGTGCAGTTCGGCACGCCGGGCCCGGCCCAGTGCCCGGCCGCGTGCGGCCGGTTCGGATTCCGGCGAGTGGTGGGTGGCGATCGGCATCCTCACCCCGTCACGGTAACCGCCCCGGCGAGCAGTTCGTACGAACGCCGCCGATCCGCGTGGTGGAACACCGGCGTGGTGATCATCAGTTCGCTCGTCCCGGTTTCGGCCACGATCGCCCGCAGCCGGCCGGCCACCGTGTCCGGGCTCCCGACGACCACGGCACCCACTTCCGCGGCGATCGCGGCGCGGTCGCCGTCGGTCCAGGGGTAGACCGCCGCGTCTTCCGGACTGGGCAATTGGATCCGCTTCCCCCGAAGCCGGCTGAGCACCTTCAGCCGGGTGGATCCGGCCAGCCATTCGGCGCGTGCGTCGGTCTCGGCCACGATGACGGACACGCTGACCAGCAGCTCCGGCGTCGCGGCCCGGTCACGGTAGACCCGCGTGGCGGCGGCAGCCCGAGCGGGGTTGAGGTGGTGCGCGAAGGCGTAGGGCAGCCCGAGTTCCGCGGCGAGCCCGGCGCTGTCGGCCGACGACCCGAGCAACCACACCGGCGGGCGTTGCCGCCGAGCACGGGGATCGCCTTGACCGGGGCGTCCCCGGCCGGATCGAGGTACGCCAGCAGTTCGCCGAGCTGCTGCCGGAACGGCCGCTCGGCCCGGCCGCCCCGCACGACGTCCGCAACGGACGGTGGACCGCCGGGAGCCCGCCCGATGCCGAGATCGATCCGCCCGGGGTGGAGGGCGGCGAGCGTGCCGAACTGCTCGGCCACCACCAGCGGGGCGTGGTTGGGCAGCAGCACCCCGCCCGCACCGAGGCGGAGGCGGCGCGTCAGCCCCGCGAGGTGGCCGATGAGCACGGCGGGCGCGGAACTGGCGACCCCGCGCATGTTGTGGTGCTCGGGCACCCAGTACCGGTGGTAACCCAGCTCGTCGGCCAGCAGCGCCAGGTCGGCCGTCTGGTGCAGCGCCCGCCTCGGGGTCGACCCCCGCACGATCGGCGAGGTGTCCAGCACGGACAGGCGCAGCACGTCAGCTCAGCCCGGCGAGCAGCCCGATGGTCAGCGCGGTGCGGTGCGGGATGTGCTCCGCCAGCACGTGTTCGTGGCGCGCGTGGGCCCCGCCGCCGACCGCACCCATGCCGTCCAGCACCGGACGGCCCAGCGCCGACACGAAGTTCCCGTCGCTGGCGCCGCCGACGGTGGCCTCCTCCAGGGACCAGCCGAGGTCCTGGGCCACCGAACGCGCCCGCGCGAACAGCGCCCGCGACGGCTCGTTCGGCGTCATCGGCGGGCGGTTCCACTCCCCCGCCACCGACACGGTCACCCGCGGATCGCTGGCGCGCAAGGCCGCGAAGCTCTCGTCGATCCGCTTCATTTCGGCCGCTTCGGCGACACGCACGTCGATCCCGCAGACCGCTTGCCCCGCCGTGACGTTGCGACCCGTGCCGCCGCTGATCGTGCCGACGTTCACCGTGGTCCCGTGCTCCCGCGAACCGGTGGCGGCGATCTGCGTGACCACCTCGGCCAGTCCGTGGACGGCACTGGCGCCCTTGTCCGGGTCGAGGCCCGCGTGCGCCTCGACACCGGTGACGGTCACGTCGAACAGGCCGACGCCCTTGCGCGCCGTTTTGACCTTGCCGTCCAGTGACGCCTCGAAGACCAGGTTCGCCAGGGTGCCGTCACTGGCGGCTTCGATGAGCGGCCGGGAGAACGGGCTGCCGATCTCCTCGTCGCCGTTGAACAGGTACTTCACCGACGGGTGCGGCAGGCCCAGTTCCCGCAGCCCGCGCAGCGCCCACACCGACTGCACCAGCCCGAGCTTCATGTCGAACGCACCCGGCCCGCTGATCCGCCCGTCCTCGATGGTGAACGGCCAGCCGTCGAGCGTGCCGGTCGGCCACACGGTGTCGTAGTGGCTCATCAGCAGCACCTCGCCCGGAGCGGTGCCCTCGTAGGTCAGTTCGAGCACGTCGCCGCGCACCGCGTCGGTGTGCCGCACCTCGTGGCGCGGTTCGCCGAGCCGCTCGCCGATCCAGGTGCGGATGGTGTCGAGGCCGCGGTCGAGCATGGCCTTGTCGTAGCTGTGGGTCTCCAGTTCGACGATCGCCTTGAGGTCGTCGAGCATCGCGGGCAGGGCCTGCTTCGACCAGGGGGAGGGGGACACGGGAATCCTTTCTAGCGGACGGGCGCGCCGGGGCCGAGCGGGATGCCGAACACCCAGAACACGAAGAACAGCAGCGTCCACACGACCAGCAGGGTCAGCGACAACGGGATCGTCATGGACAGCAGCGTGCCGATGCCCGCCGAGCGGCGGTACCGCTGGAGGAAGCCCAGCGCCATGACGAAGTACGGGCTCATCGGCGTGATGGCGTTGGTGCAGGAGTCGGCGATGCGGTAGAGCGCCTGGGTGGTCTCCGGCGGGATGTCCAGCAGCATCAGCATCGGCACGAACACCGGGCCGACCAGCGCCCACTGCGCCGAACCGCTGGTCACCACCAGGTTGATCACGGTGACCACGAGCAGGATGCCGAGCAGGATCACCGGCCCGGACACCCCGGCCGACTTGAGCGCCTCGGCGCCGTGGATGGCGGTGATCTCACCGATGCCGGTCCACTTGAAGTAGGCCAGGAACTGGGAAATGGCGAAGAACAGCACCAGGATCGGCGCCATCTCCCGGAACCCGTGCGCCATGAACCCCGGGATGTCCCGGCTGCCGGTCACCGTGCCCGCCGCCTTGCCGTAGGCCCAGCCCGCGGCCAGGAAGCCCAGTGCGAGGAAGATCGCGATCGAGGTGAGCAGCGGCGACTCCACGATGCTGCCGCCTTCGCCGCGCAGCGGTGAGGAACCGGGCAGCACCGCCAGCACCAGCGCGACGAGGAACACCGCCAGCGCGATGAGCGCCGCCCGCAGGCCGCGCTTCTCCGGCGTGCTCAGCTTCAGCGAGCCGAGGTCGTCCTGCCCGGCGGCCGCGTCGTCCACCGGCATCGACTCCGCGCGCTTGGCCAGCACCTTCTCCGTCACCAGGGTGATCACCGCGGCCAGCACGACCGAGGACGCCAGCGAGAAGAAGTAGTTGGCCAGCGGGGTGACCACGTACGAGGGGTCGATCGTGTGCGCCGCCGCGGTGGTCAGCCCGGAGAGGATGGCGTCGGACGGGGTGATCAGCGGGCTGGCGTCGTAACCGGCCGAGATGGACACGAACGCCACCACGATGCCGAGGATCGGGCTGCGGCCGACGGCGCGGAAAGCCATCGCGCCCAGCGGGATCAGCACCACGTAGGCGGCGTCGGAGGCGACGTGGGCGACCATGCCGGTGAACGCCAGCGCGAAGGTCACCCAGCGCGGGGACACCTTCGAGACCCCGGAGCGGAGCACCGCGGCGAGCAACCCGGACCGCTCGGCGACGGCCACCCCGAGCATCACCACCAGGATCGTGCCCAGCGGCGGGAACGACGTGTAGTTCTTCACCACGTCTTCGACCATCATCCGCACGCCGTCGGCGGAGAGCAGGTTCTTCGCGACCACGGTCTTGTCCGTCGCCGGGTTCACCGCCGAAGCACCGGCCGCGGACAGACCCCAGCTGGCCAGCGCCAGCACCCCGCTGAGGAGGACGAACAGCCAGAACGGGTGCGGCAGCTTGTTGCCGAGGCGCTCGACGCCGTCCAGGGCGCGCAGCAGCACGTTCAGCAACCGCGACGCCGGCTTGGCTTCCCTGGTGCTCATCGGCCCATTACAAGCGCAAGTGGCCGAATAGTGCAAGCACAAACCGTGAATCGCAGGATTCAGTCACCAATGAGGTCGATCTGGGTGATACAGTCAGCCGGTGCTGACCGAGGCCGATCTCGACCTGGTGGCCGCCCTGCAGGTGGCCCCGCGCGCGTCCGTGGCCGTGCTGGCCGACGCGCTCGGCCGGTCCGCCAGCACGGTGGGGCGCCACCTGGCCCGTCTGGAGGAACAGCGGATCCTGCGGGTGATCGGGCAGGTCGAGTGGTCGGCTCGGGCCGACGGTCACCCCCGGCACGTCTGGGTGACCACGCAGCCGGGGGCCGCGGGGCGGGTGGCGCGGGCGCTGGCGCGGCTGCCGGAGGCGCAGCTGGTCGCGGAAACCTCCGGCCGGTCCGACGTCTACCTGGCCGTGCACCAGACCGATCGCACGCAGGCCCGCGAGCTGCTGACCGAGCGCATCCCCGGCGTGCCTGGCGTCGCCGGTACCCACTCCGAACTGGTGCTGCGGGCGCTGACCAGGGCGGATTCCTGGCGTCTCCACCGGCTCGGCGAGGCCCAGCTGGCCGCGCTGTCGCAGCCGGAGGAACCCGTCGAACCACCGGCGGGTGCGCCCGGTGAAGACGAGCAGCGGGTGATCGGGCTGCTGCGGGAGAACGGGCGCGTCACCGCCGCGGAAGCCGGGCGGGTGCTGGACCTGAGCCAGTCCACCGCCTACCGGCTGATCCAGTCGGTCCTGCGGCGCGGGGTGATCCGGCCGCGGGTCGAGGTGGAACCCGCGTTGCTCGGGTACGGCCTGGAGGTGGTCATCGCGCTGACCATCTCCCCCGGCGCCATCCAGGCGGTCGCCGAGGAACTGGCCCGCCACCCGTCCGCCCGCTACGTCTCGATCGTCGCGGGCACGACCTCGGTCATCCACCAGGGCGTGTTCCGGAACGAGGACGAGATGGCCGACTTCCTCACCCGCGACCTGGCGCCGCTGCCCGGGATCAACGCCCTGCAGGTCTCCGTGGTGCTGCGGATGCTGCGGCGGTACTGGCTCCACCGCGAGGACGGCCGCTTCGCCTGATCACCGCTCCCGGCAGCGGACCTCCGGAGTCGCGAGGGTTGCGTCCGGCGCGGTCACCGTCATGCCCACTTCGACGGCCGCCCCGGCGGGGATCGAGGCGTTGTAGTCGGCGTTGGTGACGGTCACCGCGTCGCCGTCCTGGGCGAACCGGCCGTTCCACAGGTTGGCGATCCGGTGGCCGCCGGGCAGGGTCCAGCTCAGCTCCCAGCCGGTGACCTGCCGCGTGCTCCCGTTGCGCACGGCCACCTCGGCCTGGTAGCCACCCGGCCAGGCGCCGGACACGGTGAACCGCGCCGTGCAGGACGGCGCTGCCGCGGACGAGGTGGGCGCCGCGATCGGCGCACCGGCCGAGTCGGGCCCGTTGATCAGCACGCCGACCACCACCCCGGCCGCCACCAGCGCGGCACCGGCCACCCCGGCGGCGACGGTCCGCCGGGACAGCCACCGCCGGGCGGGCAGCAGCAGCGTCGGCGTCCGCGGTGACGGCGGCGCCACCGGGCGGCCCGCCGCGGCCGCCGCCAGCACCTCCCGCGCGGCCCGCATCGACGGGCGCGCGTCCGGGTCCCGGTGCAGCAGCCACAGCAGCGCGCCGGTCAGCTCCCCCGCCCGGCGCGGCGGTTCCACCGTGCCGCCGGCGACCTTGTGCAGCATCGCGATGGCGTTGTCTTCGACACCGAACGGCGGACCGCCTTCGAGCACCGCGTAGAGCGTCGCGCCGAGCGAGTACACGTCCGAGCGGCTGTCGGCTGCTGCACCGCGTGCCACTTCCGGTGCCAGGTAGGCGGGAGTGCCCGCCAGCACGCCGGTCGCGGTCACCGAGGCGTCGCCGATCGCCCGTGAGATGCCGAAGTCGGTGATCTTCGCCGTGCCGTCTTCGGTGAGCAGCACGTTGTCGGGCTTGATGTCGCGGTGCACGATGCCGGCTTCGTGGGCCGCTGCCAGCGCGTCCGCCAGCTGCGCGCCGATCGCGGCCACTTCGCGCGGTGCCAGGCCCACGGCGGTGGCCAGGCTCTTCGACGGCAGGTACTCCAGGACCAGGCAGGGGCGGCCGTCGTGCTCGACCACGTCGTGCACCGCGACCGCGTTCGGGTGCCGCAGCCGCCCGGCGTTGCGGCCTTCGCGCACGGCCCGTGCCTTGGCGTCTTCGGAGTCCAGCACCAGCTGCTTGACCGCGACGCGGCGGTCCAGGCGGTCGTCGTGCGCCAGCCACACCACGCCCATGGCCCCACGGCCGATCAACGAAACCAGCCGGTACCGACCGGCGACCACCTCACCCGGTTCCACCGCACAACCCTAGTCGAGCGCCTCGGCGGCGGAGCGCAGCCGCAGCGTGCCGCCCGGGTGCACGGCCTGGCTGAGGATCCGGTTGTGCCGGTCGACGACCTGCTCGGCGGTCAGTCCGGCGCCGGGATCGCCCTCGGCGCCCGGCGCGTGCCCGTCGCTGACGAGCACCACGTCGAAACCGTGGCTCTGCGCGGATCTCGCGGTCGCGTCGACGCAGAAGTCGGTGGCGACCCCGGTCAGCACCACGGTGTCGATTCCCCAGCCGGTCAGCAACGCCGCGAGTTCGGTGCGGTAGAACGCGTCGGTCGCCGTCTTGCGGATGACCACGTCGGGCGGTTCCAGTTCCAGCAGTGCACTGAGCTGGGCTCCGGGTGACTCCGGGTCGAACGGGGTGCCGGCGGCGCCGACCTGCCGCACCGCGACCACCGGGGTGCCCGCCTCCCGGCACCTGCGGGCGAGCGCGGCGATCCGGCCCGCCAGTTCCGGCCCGCGCCAGACCAGCGGGACCAGCATCTCCTGCACGTCGACGATCACCAGGGCGGCCTTCACACCGATGCAGGCTAGCGTGTCGGCCATGCGGACGGATGAGGAAATCGCGGTGGTCACCGGGGTCGGCGGCATGGGGCTGGCGATCGCGCGGCGGGTGGGCAGCGGGCGGAAACTGGTGCTGGCCGACGTGGACGGAACCAGGCTCGGCGAAGCCGCCGAACTGTTGCGCGGCGAGGGACACGACGTGGTCGAGCAGGTCACCGATGTCGCCGATGCCGACGCGGTGACCTCACTCGCGAACACCGCCGACGGACTCGGCCGCGTCACGCACCTCGCGCACACCGCGGGGCTTTCGCCCGCGCAGGCTTCGACGGAGGCGATCCTGCGGGTCGACCTGCTGGGCGTGGCCGTGGTGCTGGACCGGTTCGCCGGGGTCGTCGCCGCCGGCGGGGCCGGGGTGGTCATCGCCAGCATGGCCGGGCACCTGCCGAACGGGCTCACCGAGGCACAGGAACAGGCGCTCGCCACCACGCCCGTGGCCGAACTGCTCGCGTTGCCGTTCCTGGCGCCCGCGAACCCGGGTACCGCTTACAGCATCGCCAAGCGCGCCAACGCGTTGCGCGTGCGCGCCGCGGCCGCCGGTGCCTGGGGTGACCGCGGTGCCCGGGTCAACTCGATCAGCCCCGGCATCATCTCGACCTCGATGGCACAACAGGAACTCGCCGCCGAGGGTGGCGAGCAGATGCGGGCGATGGTGGCCATGTCACCGGCGCGCCGCCTGGGCACCCCGGACGACGTCGCCGCCGCCGCGGCCTTCCTGCTCGACCCGGCGGCCGGCTTCGTCACCGGCACCGACCTCCTGGTCGACGGCGGTGTCGTCGCCGCCGTGCACGCGGCTTCCACCGGGTGATGACGCGGTCGCGCGACACGCCGCACCGGCAAGGTTCTGCGGCCTGAACTTTCTTTCCCCGTGCCATCACCGGCATCGATCCGGGCGGTGGATCCCAGCCGACCGCTTCATCAGCGCGTCTTCATATGTGATTGCCGTCTTCACATGTGAACAACCAAGGTTTAGGCTGCCCCCGTGTCGAAGCCCGAGTCCCATCGCGTACGGGAAGTGCGCATCACCCCGGTGGCCTTCGCTGACTTGCCGTTGCTCAACGCGGTCGGGGTGCACGAGCCGTTCGCGTTGCGGGCGGTCGTCGAGGTGGTCACCGACTCGGGAATGACCGGGCTCGGCGAGACCTACGGCGACGCCGGGCACCTCGACCGGCTCCGGCGCGTTGCGGCCGAGTTGACCGGGGTGGACGTCTGGCACACCCAGGAGATCGCCCGCCGGGTTCGGGGGGTGCTCGCCGCGGACCGCGGGACCGGTGGCCACGGGATGAGCGGCATGGTCACCGGCAGCAGCACCGCCGACCGCGTGCTCTCCCCGTGCGAGGTGGCCTGCCTCGACCTGCGGGGCAAGGTCATCGGCCGCCCGGTCAGCGACCTGCTCGGCGGCGCGGTGCGCGAACGCGTCGACTACAGCGCCTACCTCTTCTACAAGTGGCCCGGGCACCCCGGTGCCGATGACGACGCCTGGGGCCCGGCGCTCGACCCCGGCCAGCTGGTCGCCCAGGCCCAGCGGATGATCGGCGAGTTCGGCTTCGGCGCGATCAAGCTCAAGGCCGGGGTGTTCGCCCCGGACGCCGAGGTCGAGGCGATCCGGGAACTGCGCGGGGCCTTCCCCGATCATCCACTGAGGATCGATCCGAACGGCGCGTGGAGCGTGCCGACCTCGATCCGGGTCGGCCGCGAACTCGACGGCTTGCTCGAATACCTGGAGGACCCGACCACCGGTATCGACGGCATGGCGGCGGTGGCGCGGGAGGTGCCGATGCCGCTGGCCACCAACATGTGCGTGGTCGCCTTCGACCAGGTCAAGCCCGCCGTGAAGGCGGACGCGGTGCAGGTCGTCCTGTCCGACCACCACTTCTGGGGCGGCCTGGACCGGTCCCGCACGCTGGCTGGGCTGTGCGACACCTTCGGCCTCGGGCTGTCCATGCACTCCAACTCCCACCTCGGCATCAGCCTCGCCGCGATGACCCACCTCGCCGCGGCCACGCCGAACCTGACCTACGCCTGCGACACGCACTGGCCGTGGAAGGACCCGGCGGACGACGTCGTCGTGCCCGGTGCGCTCGCCTTCGAGAACGGGTCGGTCGCGGTGCCCACCGGACCCGGCCTCGGCGTCGAACTGGACCGCGACGCGCTGGCGCGCCTGCACGAGCAATACCTGTCCTGCGGCATCCGGGAGCGCGACGACACCGGCTACTTCCGCCGCTTCGAGCCGGGTTTCGACCCGGCCGCACCGCGCTGGTGACACACCGTCCTCAGTGGACGTACGGCCAACCGGCGGCGTCCCAGCCCAGCCAGTTGATGCCGAGCAGGGCCGCGCCGCTGTTCGAGTAGTAGTGGTACACCAGGAGGTCGTGGTCCGAATCGGCCAGCACCGCCGGGTGGCCGGGGCCGTGCACGGAACCGTGCCCGGCGAGTATTTCCGTGCCACCGCCCGAAGTCATCGCGACGCCCGCGCGATCGGTGAACGGCCCGGTCGGGCCGGCCGACCGCCCCACCAGCACGCGGTAGGTGCTCGCCGCGCCCTGGCAGCACCGGTCGAACGAAACGAAGAGGTAGTAGAGCGAACCACGCTGGAACACCACCGGTGCCTCGATCGCACCACCACCGCGGCCGGCGACGTGCCGCAGCACCGCGTCCGACCGCTTGCCGGTCGCCGGATCGAGCGCGACCACCTTGATCCCCGACCAGAACGAGCCGAAGCTGAGCCACCAGCGCCCCTGCCCGTCCACCAGCAGGCTGGGGTCGATGGCGTTGAAGTCGTCCGAGGTCCGCGATTCGACCACCAGCCCCTGGTGCACCCAGCTGCCGGAGGCACCGGTGGTACTGGTGGCCAGGAAGATCGCCGAACGGTTGGCGCCGAAGGTCGAAGCCGAGTAGTACAGGTGGTAGCGGCCGTTGTGGTGGGAGATGTCCGGCGCCCACAGGTTCCGGCTGCCGCCGGTGTACGCGGTGGTCCACGGGGCACCACCGGGAAACGCGGAGCCTTCGTCGCGGAAGGCGACGCGATCGGCCGAGGACTTGAGCGCGACGCCGTCGCCGGTGTGCGCGACCAGGTAACCACCACCCGGCCGCTTCACCACCGACGGATCGTGCACGCCGACGTCCCCGGTGACCGGACCGGGATCCGGATAGGCCGCCACCGCGGTCGGGGCGGTGGCGATCAGCACGGCGAGCACGGCGAACACGATCTTCCGCAAGGCAGGCAAGGGAATCCCCGATCCGGAGTCGACGGGAGCGTTCCGGGAGAAGCTAGCCCCGCGGCCTGCCGGACCACAAGACGGGTGCTGAGCGACCGGCGATCCTGCCGTTAGCGTTAACAGCTTCTCACCCGTGCAGCGTCGCAGGGAGGAACCACGCGCAGGCTCGCCCTCGTCCTCGCCGTGCTCGTCGTCCTGCTCGGCGGCGGGGTCACCGCACCCCGTCCGGCCACGGCCGCGACGGTGTCCCCGAACGCCACGTATGTGCTGGTGAACCGGCACAGCGGCAAGGCGCTCGACGTCTACGACCTGGCCACCCACGACGGCGCCCGGATCGCCCAGTGGACCCGCAACGACGGGGCGTGGCAGCAGTGGCAGTTCGTCGACTCCGGCGGCGGCTACTACCGGCTCAGGTCGCGGCACAGCGGGAAGGTGCTCGACTTCGCCGGCTCCTCGATGTCCGACGGAGCGGACCTCGTGCAGTGGGCGGACGAAAACCGCCCCAGTCAGCAGTTCCGGCTCGCCGACTCGCCCGACGGCCACGTGCGGCTGCTCAACCGCAACAGCGGCAAGGCGCTCGACGTCCACGACTTCTCCACCGAGAACGGTGCCAGGGTGGTGCAGTGGCCCGATCTCGGTGGCACCAACCAGCAGTGGCAGCTGGTCGAACTGGGCGCGGGCACGTTCACCAATCCGGTCAAGGCCAACGGCCCGGACCCGTGGCTGGTCTTCCACGACGGTTACCACCACCTGGCGACCACCACCTGGACCTCGAAGATCACCATGCGCCGGTCCCGCACGCTGGCCGGGCTGGCGAACGCGCCGGAGACCGTGGTGTTCGACCTGGCAGGCCGCCCGAACGGCTGCTGCAACCTGTGGGCGCCGGAGTTCCACCTGCTCGACGGGCGCTGGTACCTCTACTACGTGGCCGGGCAGGATGTGGCCGACTACGTGCCCACGCAACGGCTGCACGTGCTCGAAAGCGACGGCACCGACCCGATGGGCCCGTACCACTTCAAGGCCGATCTCGGGAACACCTGGGAACTCGACCCGAGCGTGCTGCAAGCGGGCGGGAAGCTGTACCTGCTCGGCAGCGCGATGGACGGCACGCAGAGCCTGACCATCACCCCGCTGTCCAATCCGTACACGATCAGCGGCGCGCGCCGGACGATCAGCCAGCCCACCCTGCCGTGGGAACAGCAGACCGCTCCGGTGAACGAAGGCGCGGAACCGCTGTACCACAACGGGAAGACCATGATCGTGTACTCGGCCAGCGCGTGCTGGGGACCGGACTGCAAACTGGGCCTGCTCACCTTCACCGGCACCGACCCGCTCAACCGCGCGCACTGGACGAAGGCGCCGGACCCGGTGTTCCAGCGCAACGACGCCCACGGGGTGTTCGCACCGGGGCACAACGGCTTCTTCAAGTCACCGGACGGCACCGAGGACTGGATCGTCTACCACGCGAACAACTCGGCGAGCGGTGGCTGCGACATGAACCGGTCCGCACGGGCGCAGAAGTTCACCTGGAACCCCGACGGCACCCCGGACTTCCGCACCCCCGTGCCACTCGGCGTCCAACTGCCCGCGCCCTCGGGGGAAGCCGACACCCACCTGGCCGAACTGGACCCGGTGGACCGGGTGCGCAACCGCTAGCGCAGCAGTGACCGGGTCCTGGCCGGGGCCGTCGGCGGAATCCCGGCCAGGATGTCGGCGAGGCTGACCCCGGCCAGGCTGCCGCGCCACGCTTCGTGCGCCTCGGCCATCTTCGCCGCCAGGATGCAGGTGTCGCGGCAGTCCTCGGCGGGCAGGGCACCACGGCCCCGCTGGCGGATCTCCCGGCATTCGTACGGCGGCGAGGTGCCGTCGACCGCCTCGACCACTTGGAGCATCGAGATCTCGGCGGCCGGGCGGGCGAGGCGGAAGCCCCCGCGCGGCCCGGTGGTCGCGGACAGCACGCCCGCGCGGACGAGCGCCTGCAGCTGCTTGGCCAGGTACGGCGCCGGCAGGTCGTAGTACTGAGCCAGCTGGGCCGTCGAAGCCGAGGTCCCCGGGTCCAGCTGCGCCAGCGTGGTGGCGCAGTGCAGGACCCATTCGGTGCTCGCGGGCAGTTTCACGGGGGCCAGTCTATCTTAGATATTGCGGATCTGTTTAGTCTGCAATAGGTTGGCCGCACCCGCCCAGAGAGGAAGATCGTCATGCGGATCGCCATCGCCGGGGCCACCGGCAACATCGGCGCGCTCACCAGCGCGGCCCTCCTCCGGAACGGGCACGAGGTGGTGCCCATCAGCCGCGAGCAAGGCGTCGACCTGACCACCGGCGACGGCCTGGACGACGCGCTGACCGGGGTCGACGCGGTCGTCGACGTCACGAACGCCCCGCCCGCCGGCGAAGCCGAAACGGTGGCCTACTTCGGCACCACCACGCGGAACCTGCTCGCGGCCGAAGCGAGAGCCGGGGTGCGGCACCACGTGCTGCTGTCGATCGTCGGCATCGACCGGGTCGGCGGCAACGCGCACTACGCCGGCAAGCGGGAGCAGGAACGGCTGGTCAGCGCGGGTCCGGTGCCGTGGACGATCGTGCCGGCCACCCAGTTCCACGACTTCGCCGAGATGGTCGCGGGCTGGACCGAACAGGACGGGGTCGCCACCATCGCGCCGCTGCTCGTGCAGCCGATCGCGCCCGCCGACGTGGCCGCGGTCCTCGCCGGCCTCGTCACGGGTGAACCGCGTGGCCGCCACGCCGACCTGGCCGGGCCGGAACCGCAGGACCTGGTCGACCTGGCACGCCGCACGCACCAGGCCCGTGGGCGCACGGTGAAACTGGTGCCCACGTGGTCGGGCGTCTTCGGCCCCGCCATGGCAGGCGACGTCCTCCTCCCCGGCGACGGCGCCCACCTCGCCCCCACCACCTTCGACGAGTGGCTGGCGAACCTGTCCCGCTGACCAGGAGGCGCGACTGCCTCAACAGCTCGTGCCCCCGTAGTCCCAGGCGTGGTTGGGATATCCGGGTGAATGCGGGGATCCGCGCTCCTTCGCTACGGCCAGATCACCGAGGAGGCGAGGGGAACCCACTGGTCGCGCAGGCTCAGTCGCAGACCACCGGAGTGACCGGGCCGGGATCGCGGAGTCGGCGGTGGACCTGGCCGACGGCGTGTCCGACGATTCCTGGGCACCCCGCGAAACGGCGTACCGATCGACTTCTTCGGCCGCCGGGTGCTTGCCGGGGCGGTGGCCCACGCTTCGACGAAACCCGGCGGCTAATCCTCTTCGTCGCGGGGGCGGGAAGCACGCAGCGAACCCGGGTGGGCCTTGGCCCCCGGGTCCCGCTTCGTCTTCAGCAGGCTGGCCACGGTGACCACCAGCAGGATGCCGATGATCACGCCGAGGCTGAGGGGGGTCGGGATCTCCGGCACGCTTTCGTCGATGTCCACGTGCGCCCAGTGCAGGATCAGCTTCACCCCGATGAACGCCAGGATCAGCGCCAGCCCGGCGGACAGGTACACCAGCCGGTCCAGCAGGCCCTTCACCAGGAAGAACAACGCCCGCAACCCCAGCAGGGCGAAGGCGTTGGCGGCGAAGACGACGTAGGGCTCCTCGGTCACGCCGAACACCGCCGGGATGGAGTCCAGGGCGAACAGCAGGTCGACACCGCCGATGGCCACCAGCACCACGAACAGCGGGGTGACCATCCGGCGGCCGTCCACCTTCGTGACGAGCTTGCCGCCGACGTACTGGTCGGTGGTCGGCAGCAGCCGCCGCGCGGCCCTGACCACGACGTTGCTCTCCACGTCCGGGTCCTCGTCGCGGTGCCGGAACAGCTGCACCGCGGTGAAGATCAGGATCAGCCCGAAGACCAGGAACATGAACGAGAACAGCGAGAGCAGCGTCGCGCCGACGGCGATGAACAGCGCCCGCATCAGCAGCGCCAGCACGATGCCGAAGGTGAGCACCTTGTGCTGGTGCTCCTCCGGCACGGCGAAGGTGGTCATGATGATCACGAAGACGAACAGGTTGTCGACCGACAGGCTCTTCTCGACGATGTAGCCGGCGAAGTACTCGGTCCCGGCCTCACCGCCATAGGCCAGCATGAACCAGACGCCGAAGCCGATCGCAACCAGCACGTAGAACACCGACCACGCGGTCGCTTCGGCGAACCCGACCCGGTGCGGGCGCACGGCGGCCAGCACCAGGTCGACCGCCAGCAGGGCGAGCACCAGGCCCACGGTCACCAGCCAGGTGGCAACGCTGATCTCGAGCATGACTACACCCTACGGGCCGATCCGCACTCCGCCACTCAGTCCACTGCGGACGGTCCGCGGTAGTCGAAGGCCAGCCGCCCGGCCAGTTCACGCAGGCACTGCTCGAAGACCGGTTCGAGGTCCGAGTACGCGGAATCCAGCTGGTGCAGCACTTCCATGCACGGCAGGCCGTAGAGCCGGATCCAGCAGTCCAGGAAGACGTAGGCCGCCCCGGGGGGCAGGAGTCCGCCGAGCCCCGCGGCGCAGGCGCTGACCTGAGCACGCAGCGAGGCGGGCAACTCGGCCAGGCCGGGCACGGGGAACGGCCGCTCGGCCCACAGTTCGGCGGTCAACTCCAGCAGCACCCGTTCGAACCGGTCCCCCGCCTCGTGCCGCACCGAATCCGGCTGCCGGTCCGGCGGGGCGATCGGGCTGGCGAAGATCCAGCCGAACTCGGCGCGGTGGGTCACCGCCCAGCCGCGCAGCGCCCGGCAGGCGGCCAGCAGCCGGGCACCGGCCGGGTCGGCGTCCCTCGCCGCCTCCAGCACCGCGGTGACCTCGCGGAAGAAGCCGGTGGTGACCGCGCCGACGAGTTCCTCGTGACCGGCGTAGCAGTGGTACAGCGCCGGGCCGCTCATACCCATTTTCCTGGCCACCGCGTTGATCGCCACCGCGGCGGGGCCCTTGTCCACCAGCAGCCGCCGCACCGTCGCGTGGATCTCCGCCAGCGTCGCCTGCCGCTGCTTCTCCCGTCGCCCCGCCATCCGGGCTCACCGCGGCCGTGGCCTTCCACCAGCGCGGCTGGACCGTGGAGGTGCTCGAACGGACCCCGGAGTCCACCGAGGCGGGGGCCGGGCTGGCGATCCAGCCCAACGGCCTGCACGCACTGGACCCGCTGGGACTGGGCACCGCCCTGCGCACGGACACCGCGGGCGGACCGCCGGAGGGCGTCCGGAGCCGGAGCGGCCGGTGGCTGATCCGCAACGACGTCGCCGACCTGAGGCAGCGGTTCGGGCAGTGGGTGACCGTGCACCGCGCGGACCTGGTGGACCTGTTGCGCGCCGCCGTTCCCCGGGACTCGCTGCGGCCGGGGACCGACGTGCACGAGGTGCGGGCCGCGGTGCTCGGCCTGCGCGGACAGGTGTTCCTGGCGCTGGTGCCGCTCACCCTGCGGGAAAGGCGACCTTCGTGAGTTCCTCGGACCTCCGCCACAGTTCCTCCTGCAGTTCCACGTCGTGCGCCCGGGCACTGGCCCGGACCCGGTCCGGGAAGCCGCGGATCTCGAAGAGGCCGTCGGGTCCGAAGTAGTCACCACCCCGGACGGCGGGATCGGTGGCGGCCCGCAGGGTGGGCAGCGCACCCAACGCCGGTGTCCGGCCGAAGAGGCGGGCGATGGCCAGGTTCGCCCAGCGGAAAGCCGGCGACGAGTACCGGAACACCTCGGTGCCGGCACCGCCCGGATGCGCCGCCACGGCGATGGTGCCCGCGTTCGCCCGGTCCAGACGGCGTTGCAGCGCGAAGGTGAACAGCAGATTGGCCAGTTTGGACTTCGCGTAGGCGCCGCCGCGGTCGAGCCGCCCGAACCGGTGCCCGATGCTCGACACCGTGACCACCCGCGAGCCGTCCGGCATCCGGTCGAGCAGCAAGCCGGTGAACGCGAAGTGGCCCAGGTGGTTGATGCCGAACTGGATCTCGAAGCCGTCCTCCGTGTGCCCGGACAACCCGGTCACCCCGGCGTTGTTCACCAGGAGGCCGACGGATTCGTGGCGGGCGCGGATCTCGTCGGCCGCCGCCCGCACCGAGGCGAGCGAGGCGAGGTCCAGCCGCACCACCTCGGTGGCGCCGTCGATCCGGTCGGCCGCCGCCTCGGCCCGATCCGGGTCACGGCAGGCGAGCACCACCACCGCGCCGTGCTCGGCCAGCGCCCTGGCCGTCTCGAAGCCGAGGCCGGTGTTGGCGCCGGTGACCACCGCCACCCGGCCCCGCTGGTCGGGAATGTCCACTTCGGACCAGTTGCTCATCTCCGCGCTCCTAACCTGAACCGTGCGTTCATGTTGTATTATGAACCACAGGTTCAGGTTTTCCGCGAGGAAGGAGCTGCCGTTGGCCACCCAGAAGGGGTTGCGCGCGGACGCGGCCCGCAACCGGGCGGCGATCCTCGCCGCCGCCCGCACGCTGATCGCCGCCCGGGGCACCGAAGCGGGCATGGACCAGATCGCCGCCGAGGCCGGGGTCGCGGTCGGCACGCTCTACCGGCACTTCCCCACCAAGGACGACCTGGTGCGGGCGATCGTGGCCGACCTGGGCGCCACCATCACCGGCACGCTCGACGCGGCCCTGGCGCGGGTGGAAGACGGGCACAGCACGGCCCTCGGCGAGATCCGGGGGCTGCTGCACCGCGTTGTGGTGACCATGGGCCAGGAACGACTGCTGCGCGATGCCCTCGCCGGGGCCGACGGGACTTCGTTGCGCGCGGTGCAGGAGGGCGCCAGGGATTCGCTGGGTCGCCTGGTCGCGGCGGCACACCGGGACCGGGCGCTGCGACCGGACGTCACGGTGGAGGACGTCGCGTTGCTGCTGGCCACTTCTCCGGGGGAACAGGTGCCCCGGGCGGCGCGGGAGCGGTGGGTGGAACTGGCCCAGCACGCCCTCGTTCCGTAGCCCACCGGGAACCAACAGCCACCGGAACCACCTCGCCGCTGCCAGTTCGCGGGCGGGGTCGTCGCGGGATCAGCTCGGGTTCCGGTCCAGCGCGCGGCCGATGACCCGGGTGGCGTCCGGGAAGCGGCCGGGGTCGGGGCCGGTGTAGTTCAGGCGGATGTAGCGGCCGGACGGCTCGGCGGGGAACCACTCCCCGCCCGCCCCGATCAGCACGCCGTCGGACTCGCAGTCCCGGACGAGGTGGTCGAGGTTCGTTTCGTCGGGGAGGCGGGCCCACAGGTGCAGGCCGCCGCGGGGCAGGTGCTCCAGGTGCGCCTGCGGGACGTGCTCGGCCAGGCAACCGGCCAGCAGGTCCCGCCGCGCCCGGAGTTGCTGGCGCAGGCCGCGCAGGTGCGTGCGCCAGCCCGGCTGGGTGACCACGTCCAGCGCGGCGGCCTGCAGCAGGCCGCTGACGTACATCGATTCCGCACCCCGGTCGGCCAGGATCCGGTCGCGGATGGGCCCGCGTGCGATAACCGCCGCCACCCGCACCGACGGCGACACGCTCTTGGTCAGCGACCGCAGGTAGACCACGTGACCGGCGTCGTCGTGCGCGGCCAGCGGGCGGGCCGTGGTGTCGATGCCGAAGTCGTGGGCCCAGTCGTCCTCGACCAGGAAGGCCCCACGCGCCCGCACCAGGTCGAGGATCTGCTCACCGCGTTCGGCCGGCCACTGCGCCCCGGTGGGATTGGCGAAGTTCGGCTGCGCGTAGAACACCCGGGCCCCGGTTTCGTCGAACGCCCGCGCCAGTTCGCCGGGGTCGGGGCCGGCGGGACCGCTGGGCACCGGCACCACGTGCGTCCCGGCCTGCGCGGCGGCGAGGATGGCACCCCAGTAGGTCGGCGATTCGAGCAGCACCGGCTGCCCGAAACCGACCAGCGCGCGGAAGATCGAGCTCAGGCCGCTCTGGCTGCCGGGCAGGACCACCACGTCGCGGGCGGTCGGCGGGGTGTGCCCGGCGGGGGTGACCTCGGCGAGTTCCTGGGCGAACCAGGCCCGCAGCGCGGGCAGTCCGGCGGTGTACGGGCGGGCCACCGCCGATTCGTCCCTGGCCGCGCGGCCCAGCGCCGCCCGCACCAGCCGTTCCGGGAGCAGTGCCCGGTCGGGATAACCGGCGTGCAGGCCGATCGCGTCGGGTGCGCTGCTGCGCAACGGTGTCGACAGCGCGGGGATGCGTGCCTGCGGCGAGCGCAGGGCGGCGGTCTGCCAGCCGAAGTCGAGCGGCCGGGCGGTGCGCACGGTCCGCACGAACGTGCCGACCCCGGGACGGCTCTCGATCAGCCCGAGCGCACCGAGCGCCCGCATCGCCTTCTGCACGGTGATCGGGCTGGCGCCGTACTCGGCCACCAGCGCCCGGTTGGACGGTACGCGCGCCCCCGGCGGGGCTTGGGCGATCCACGCACGCAGGCCGTCCACGATGCGAGCGGTGCTATCGTTGACCATGTCGGGACAGAGTAGCGTTATCCAGAATCCGGTTGCAACGTTATCGTCGCGGGCCGGGCTGGCCTGGGGCTTGCTGGGGGTGGCGGCGTTTTCGCTGACGGTGCCGTTCACCCGCGTGGCCGTCGGTGGCCTCTCGCCGTTGTTCATCGGCGCGGCCAGGGCGGTCGTCGCCGCGCTGCTCGCCGTCGCCGCGCTGGCCTGGACCAGGCAGCGCCTGCCACGCGGGCGGCAGTGGCTCCGGCTGGCCGTGGTCGCCGGTGGCGTGGTGGTCGGCTTCCCGATGCTGACCTCGTACGCGCTGACCACCGCCCCGGCCAGTCACGGCGCCGTGGTGATCGCGCTGCTCCCCGCGGCGACCGCCGTGCTGGCCGTGCTCCGCGGCAAGGAACGCCCACCGCGGTCGTTCTGGGTGATGGCCGGCATCGGTGCGCTGGCGGCGCTGGGGTTCGCTTCCCTGCAGGGCGGCGGTTTCGGCCGGTTGCACTGGTCGGACCTGCTGCTCTTCGGCGCGGTGCTGGCCGCCGCCGCGGGGTACGCCGAGGGCGGCCTGCTCGCCCGCGAACTCGGTTCCTGGCAGACGGTCTCGTGGGCGCTGGTGGTGGCTTCACCGCTGATGCTGGCGCTGACCGCCGTTTCGCTGACCCAGCAGGCGCAGACGGGCACGGCGGTGCACTGGGCCGCCTTCGCCTACCTCGCCGCGGTCAGCATGTTCCTCGGCTTCTTCGCCTGGTACCGCGGGCTGGCCATCGGCCCGATGGCGCAGGTCAGCCAGGTGCAGCTGGTCCAGCCGGTGCTGACCATCGGCTGGGCGGCACTGCTGCTCGGCGAGGACCTGACCTGGCCCACCGTGCTCGGCGGCCTCGCCGTCCTCGTCTGCGCCGGGATCGCCGTGCGCATCCGTCTCGACCGCACCGCCAACTAGGAGGAATTCCGTTGTTCACCGGACTCAGCGCCTTCCCGCTCACCCCGCTCACCGACGACGGGATCGACGAAGACGCTTATGAACGCCTGGTCGGGCGGCTCGCGGACGCCGGTGCCGACTCCATCGGCGCACTCGGCTCGACCGGCAGCTACGCCTACCTGGACCGGGGTGAACGGGCGCGGGCGGTCCGGCTGGCCGTGCGCGCCGCCGGTGCGGTGCCGGTGATCGCCGGGGTCGGCGCGCTGCGCACGCGTGACGTGCTCGCCCACGTCGAAGACGCCCAGGAAGCGGGTGCCGCCGCCGTGCTGCTCGCCCCGATGACCTACCAGCCCCTCACCGACGACGAGGTGTTCGGGTTGTACGAGGAGGTCACGGCGGAGCTGTCGGTGCCGCTGGTGGTCTACGACAACCCGGGCACGACGCACGTCACGTTCACCGACGAACTGCACGGCCGCATCGCGCACCTGCCCCGGGTCGCGTCGATCAAGCTCCCACCCGGAGCCCAGGCCGGGGTGGGCGGGCTGCGCCGGCTCATCCCGGACACCGTCACCCTCGGCATCAGCGGTGACCCGGTCGCCGCCGACGGCCTGCTGGCGGGCTGCGACGCCTGGTACAGCGTGCTCGGCGGGCTGTTCCCGGAACCGTGCCTCGCCGTCCTCGCGGCCGCCGCCTCCGGTGACGCCGCCCGCGCCCACGCCCTGAGCGCGCAGTTGCAGCCGTTGTGGGACCTGTTCGCGCGCTACGGCAGCTACCGCGTGGTTTCGGCCATCGCCGTCGAACTCGGCCTGCTCCGGGAACCGAACCTCCCCCGGCCCGTCCGGCCCCTCGGCGAGACGGGCCGGGAAGAAGCACGCAAGGCCGTCGTGGCGGCGGGGCTCTCCCTACACTGAGGCGTCGTGACGAATCCGCTGACCGGCTCCCACATCGAAGCCCGCCTGCCCGCGCAGGACCTCGACCGCGCCCGCCGCTGGTACGCCGGGAAACTCGGCCTCGAACCCGCCGAGGAACGCGAAGGCGGCTTGCGGTACGTCGGCGCGTCCGGCGTGTTCTGCCTGTTCGCCTCCGCCGGCGCATCCGACGGCTCGTTCACGCAACTGAGCTTCTACGTCGAGGACCTGGAAGCCGCGGTGACCGAGTTGCAGGCCCGCGGGGTGCGGTTCGAGGAGTACGGGATCGTCGACATCGACGGCAACTACCCCAGCAAGGGCCGCGGGGAACGGGCCGCCTGGTTCCGCGACAGCGAGGGCAACCTGCTCGGCATCGGGCAGGTCCTGCCCTGAGCGCGGTGTAGCTGGCTACACCCCGGTTCCGGGGTCGCGCGTCACTGTGCCCGGGCGTGCACGCCCATAGCGTCGTTCCCGACGGAGATCGGAAAGGGAACGACGATGACGACGACAGTCGCGGACGGCCTCACCAGTGCGGTGCGGTTGGAATCGGTCAGCAAGACCTACGGCAGCGGGGCGGCGGCCGTGCGCGCACTGGACGGGGTGAGCATCAGCCTGCGGCCGGGCAGCTTCACCGCGCTGATGGGGCCGTCCGGTTCGGGCAAGAGCACCTTCCTGCACTGCGCCGCCGGACTGGACCGGCCGACCTCGGGCCGGGTGCTGCTCGGCGGCACCGAGCTGACCGGGCAGCGGGAGGCCGCGCTCACCGAACTGCGCCGTTCGCGGATCGGTTTTGTGTTCCAGGCGTACAACCTGATGGACGCGCTGACCGTGGCGGAGAACATCCTGCTGCCGCTGCGCCTGTCCGGGCGGGCGGTGGAGCCGGGGTTCCTCGCCGAGGTGGTGCGCTCGGTGGAGCTGGACGTGCCGCTGGACCGGCGGCCCAGCAAGCTTTCCGGCGGCCAGCAGCAGCGGGTGGCGATCGCCCGCGCGCTGGTCACCCGGCCCGACGTGATGTTCCTCGACGAGCCGACGGGCGCGCTGGACACCCGGACCGCCCGCCAGGTGCTGGCCACCCTGCGCCAGGCGGTGGACCGCTGGGGCCAGACCGCGCTGATGGTCACCCACGACCCGGTCGCCGCCTCCTACGCCGACGCGGTGGTGTTCCTGGCCGACGGGCGGATCGCCGGCGAGCTGGCGCACACCACCCCGGACCGGATCGCCGAGCGCATGACCCACCTCGGGGAGTGGTGAGATGTTCGCCCTTGCCCGCAAGACGATCCGGGCGCGGCGCGGTTCCTTCGCCGCCGCGTTCGTCGCGGTGTTCTTCGGTTCCGCGTTGATCACCGCCAGCGGCGTGCTGCTCGAATCCGGGTTGCGCGCGGGGGTGCCGCCCCAGCGCTACGCCACCGCGCCGGTGGTGGTGACCGCCGAGCAGTCGGTGCCCACCCCGGACGGGCTGAGCCAGCGGTTCACCGAACGCGTCCCGCTCCGGGACGAACTCGTCGACACCGTCGCCCGGGTGCCGGGGGTGCGGGCAGCGGTGGGTGACGTCACCGTCCGGACCGCGCTGCGCACCAGCGGCGGTACCGTCCCGCTGCTCGCGCACGGCTGGTCCTCGGCCCAGCTGGGCCCGGTCACCCTCCAGAGTGGACGGTTCCCCACCGCGGCGGACGAGGTGGTGCTCGACGGTGCGCTGGGGTTGCGCCCCGGCGACCGGGCCGAACTGGAGATCGGTGCGGTCGGCACCGCTCACCGGGTGGTCGGCACCACCGCCACCACACCGGGGCAGCCCGCCGCGTTCCTCACCGACGAGCGGGCGCGGCTGCTGTCCGGCCGCCCGGACCAGGTCGACGCGGTGGCCGTGCTCGCCGAACCCGGGACCGGCGCCGGCGAACTCGCCACCCGCATCCGGCAGGCGGTGCCCGGGGTGGTCACCGCCGTCGGCGACGACCGCGCGGAGGCGGAGTTCCTCGACGTCGGGGCCGCGCGGCAGTTCCTGGTGGTGCTGGCCGGCGCGTTCGGCGGCACCATGCTGATGATCGTGCTGCTGGTGGTGGCCAGCACGCTGGGCCTGTCGATCCAGCAGCGGCGGCGGGAGTTCGCCCTGCTGCGGGCGGTCGCGGCCACCCCGCGGCAGGTCTACCGGCTGATCGCCGCCGAATCGGTGCTGGTGGCCGCGGTGGCCGCGGTGCTCGGCACGCTGCCGGGCTTCGCGCTGAGCTGGTGGCTGCGTGACGCACTGGCCGGGTACGGCGCCGTGCCAGCCGAGTTCCAGTTCGTCACCGGGCCGCTGCCCGCGGTGGCCTCGGTGCTGACCTGCCTGCTGACCGCACTGGGCGCGGGGTTGATCGCGGGCCGCCGGGCCGCGCGGATCAGCCCGGCCGCGGCACTGGGTGAGGCCGCGGCCGAACCACCGCGCCTGAGCCGTGGCCGCCTGGTCACCGGCTGGGCGCTGGCCGCGGCCGGGGTGAGCGCCGCGCTGGCGCTGCCGGTGGCGGTCTCCGGTGAAGCGGCGCTCGCGGGTTCGGCCAGTTCGGCCCTGCTGCTGGTGATCGCCGTGGCACTGCTCGGGCCGAAGCTGCTCACCGCCACCGCCGCCGTGCTCGGCAAGCTCGGCCTGCACCGGTCGGCCCCCGGTTACCTGGCGGGCGCCAACACCCGGGCGCGGTCGCGGCGGCTCGCCTCGGCGGCCACACCGCTGATCATGGGCGTCGCGCTGGCGTCGGTGCAGATCTTCACCGCCACCACCACGGCCGCCGCGGCGAAGGAGCAGGCGGAGCAGGGCATCCGCGCCGACCACGTGGTCGTGGCGAGCGGTGGCATCGCGCCCGCCGTCGTGGACGAGGTGCGGCAGCTCCCCGGGGTCGAATCGGTGACGCCGGTGGCCCGCACCTCGGTGCTGGTGAGCTACCGGGAACTCGCGGAGACGGTGACGAAGTCCTTCCCGGCGCAGGGCGTCGGTGCGGACCGGCTCGGTGCGGTGATGGACCTCGACGTCCGTGCCGGTGACCTGGCCGGGCTCACCGGGAACACCGTGGCGTTGAGCCAGACCGCCGCGGACGGCTTCGGCGTCGCCGTCGGCTCGCCGCTGACCATGCGGCTCGGCGACGGCACGTCCCACACGGCTCAGGTGGTCGCGGTGTACGGCAGCGGGCTGGGCTTCGGCGACGTGACGCTGCCGAACGACGTGGTGCTCGCGCACACCAGCAGCCGGCTGAACGACGAACTGCTGCTCGCCACCGCACCCGGCACCGATCCGGCGGCCCTGCGGGAAGCGCTGCGGCCCGGGTTGGAACTGTCGTCGTCCACCGCGGCGGAGCACACCGAAGCGGCCGCGCAGTCGGCGGTCAACCTGCTGCCGAACCTGCTGCTGCTCGGCTTCATCGCGATCGCCGTGGTGAACATCCTGGTGCTGGCCACCGCGGCGCGGGTGCGGGAGTTCGCGCTGCTGCGGCTGGTCGGCGCGAAACCCCGGCAGGTGCGGTCGATGGTGCGCGGGGAGGCGGCGGTGGTCGTGCTGGCCGCCGTGGTGCTCGGTTCGCTGGCCGCGCTGCCGCCGCTGGCCGGGTTCAGCCTCGGCCTGACCGGTTCCGTGGTGCCGACCGTGCCGCCGCTGGTCTACCTGGGCGTGGTCGCCGCCGCGGCGGCGTTCGGCTGGGGCTCGATCGCCCTCCCGGCCCGGATCGCCATGCGCCCGGCCCCGGCCGCCGCGATGCGCGTGGCGGACTGAGCTGAGCACCCATCGCGGGCCCCCTCCCTGTGCCCGCGATGGGTGTCTTCATCTCAGTTGACGAAGCGCGGGCAAGCATAAGCAGAAATGGGATACCGGTCAATCGCCTACACTGCGCGCCATGGCGGGAGACGGGGGCGCCCTGGCGGCGAAGGTGGACCACCTCTTCCGCACCGTGCGCCCGCGCGAAGGCGGCGAGTACACCTTCGAGGAGGTCGCCGAAGCGCTGCGCGCCCGCGGTGGGCCGACCATTTCGGCGACCTATCTCTGGCAGCTGCGCAAGGGCATCCGCGACAACCCGACCAAGCGCCACCTCGAAGCGCTCGCCGGTTTCTTCGGGGTGCCCGCCGCGTACTTCTTCGACGACGCGGAAACCCGGCGCATCGACGCCGAACTCGCGTTGCTCACCGCGTTGCGCGACGCGCCGGTGCGGCAGATCGCCCTGCGGGCCAGCGGCCTGTCGCCGAAGAGCCTGGAAGCCATCGCGGAGGTGGTCGACCGGGTGCGGGAGCTGGAAGGGCTGCCGCACCCGGACCCGCCGGCCACCGAGCCGTGAGCCGGGTGCGCCGGCGGCACGCCGCCCTGCTGCGCGAACTGCCGCTGCCCGTGCCGTTCGACGTCCAGGTGCTGTGCGAGCAGGTGGCCGCGCGCCGCGGCAGGCCGATCCGGCTGCTGCCGGTGCGCGGGCTGACCGGGGTCTGCGGCCTCTGGATCGCCACCGACCGGGCCGACCTGATCTTCCACGAGAGCGAAACCACGCCCCCGCACCGCGAGCACATCGTCCTGCACGAACTGGCGCACCTGCTGCGCGACCACTACCCGGTTTCGCTGGACCCCGCCGAGCGGGCCGGGCTGCTGCTGCCCGGCCTGGACCCGGCGGTGGTGCGCCGGGTGCTGGGGCGGGCCGGGTACTCCTCCGCCGAGGAACGCGAAGCCGAACTGCTCGCTTCCCTGATCCGGCAACGGGCCGCGCCCGGCCCGACCCTCACCGGACGGCTGCGCGACGCGCTGGACGGCGATGGCTGAGGCACTGCGGGAATGGGGTCCGGCGCTGCTCGCCTGGGCGGTGCTGCTCGGCCGCGGCCGCGGTGGCGGGGTGGCCCGCCGCCGGGTCCGGTGGGTGCTGCTCGGCCTGGCCTGCTCGCTGACCGCCCAGCTCCCGGTGGTCTACGCGGCACTGGGCGACGGTCACCTGGCCCGCCTGCTCAGCCACACCGGCATGGTGTTCGCCGCGTGGGCCGGGCAGGAACTCATGGCCGGGCTGACCGGGCGGCCGCGTGGGGCGCGGTGGCAGGCGTGGTGGGCCGGGAGCGCGTTCGCGTCGATGTGCCTGCTGTTCGCGCTGCTGCCGGACATCCGCCCGGAATCGCCGTGGGTGATGGAGTACTGCCTCGTCTACGCCGCCGCGCAGCTGCCCGCCCTGGGCACGGTGATCCGGCTCGGCTCGCGCCACGCCCGCGAAACCGGCGACGCGGTGCTCCGGACCGCACTGCGGCTGGTCGTGGCCGGCACCGCGCTGAGCCTGCTCTACCTGCTGAACAAGTCGATCCTGGCGGTGGTGCCCCGGCTGGACACCAGCTTCCCCTTCGGCCGGACGGTGCTGCCGAGCAAGGTCCTGCCGACCTCGGCGTACCTGCTGGTGCTCGCCGGCGCGGTGCTGCCCGCCGTCACCGGGTGGCACCGCCGCCGCCTGCTGTTCCGCCGCCTTGGTCCACTGTGGACGGCGCTGTACCGGGCCGATCCGGCCATCGCGCTCGACCCGCCGAGGGTGCCGGACGCACTGGTCGTGCGCGACCTGCGGCTGCGGCTCTACCGCCGGGTGATCGAGGTCCGCGACGGCTTGCTGACCCTGCAGCCGTACCGGGATCCCGCGAGCACCACGGGCACCGCGGCGGGTGAAGCCGCCGTGGTGGCCGCGGCCCTGCGGGCCAGGGAGGCGGGCGACGAACCCGGGCACCGGCACGCCGGTGTCCCCGGCGGGACGGACCTCGCCGAGGACACCGCCTTCCTGGCCGAGGTGTCCGACGCCTACCGGCGGCTCAGCCGAAGCGCTCGACCAGGTCGGTGATCAGCAGGAACAGGAACAACGCCGACGCCGCGCCGAGCAGGGTGTTCGACAGCCAGCCGGACCGGCCGTCGCGGGCGATGCGCCGGGAGTTCAGCAGCAGCATCAGCGTGATGGCCAGGAACGGCATGAACACCGAGCCCAGCACGCCGTAGACCAGGGTGAGCCCGAACGGCTTGTCCAGGAACAGCAGGATCATCGGCGGGAAGGTCAGCCACAGCAGGTAACCGCGGAACGGCAGCGACTTCTCCACCGCGGTGGCGCGGTAGGCGGTTTCCGCCGCGGGCTGCTCCTCACCGGGCACCACGGCCGCGACCGGTTCGGCGCGGCGGCCGTGCGGCAGCCGGATGCTGCGGGTCCAGTCGGCGAACAGCAGGCTGACCCCGTTCCACACCCCGAGCAGCGAGGTGCTGGTCACCGCGAGGAAGCCGATCAGGAACATGATCCTGGCCCACTGCCCGTACCGCTCCCCCAGTTCGTTGCCGAGGACCAGCAGGCCGCTGTCGGACTGGGTCAGCTTCTGCCCGAACAGGATGGTCGAGCCGACGATCAGCATGGCCACCACGAAAACGCCGGTCATCAGGTAGCCGACCGCGTTGTCCAGCCGCATCATCGACAGCCAGCCGGTGCCCTTCCAGCCCTTGGCGAACATCCAGTAGCCGTAGGCGGCCATGGTGATGGTGCCGCCGACCCCGCCGATCAGGCCGAGCACGTACACCATGGACCCGGCGGGCAGCTGGAAGGTCAGGCCCTCGGCCAGCGCGGCCAGGTCGGGGGTGACCAGCACCGCCACCGCGACCACGGTGGCGAACTTGATCAGCACCAGCACGGTCATGAACTTCTCGAAGAAGTGGTAGCGCTGCGCCCACACCAGCGCCAGCCCGACCACGCCGGCGATCATCGCCCAGCCGCGCACCGGCAGCCCGCCGAACAAGGCGTTGAGCGGCAGGCCCACCGCCGACATCGCGGTGGCGCCGTAGACGAAGCCCCAGATCACGATGTAGAGCCCGAAGAAGCCGGTGGCCCAGCGGCCGAGCCGGCGCCACCCGTCGAGCAGGGTGGTGCCCGAGGCCAGGTGCCAGCGGCCGACGCCCTCCCCCAGCGCCAGCTTGAGCACGGTGCCGACGAGCGCCGCCCACAGCAGCAGGGTGCCGTACTGGGCGCCGGCGACCATGGTGGCGACGAGGTCGCCCGCCCCGACCCCGGTGGCCGCGGCCAGCAGGCCCGGACCCAGTCCGCGGAAGCGCGCCCGGCCCGTCGGCGGGGTCGGCTGGGGTTCGGTCTCGGTGGCGGAAGTGCTCATGGCTCCTGCTCCTCGTTGCGCCGGAGATGTGTGCCGACGACCGTAGGAACGCGGACCGGCCCCGGCCGCCCGTCTTCACCGTTTCTTAGGACGATTACCGGTAACGAATCGGACTCGCCTACTCGCCCAGCCGGTAGCCGAACCCCCGCACGGTGCTCAGCAGGCCGGGCCGGTTCAGCTTGCCGCGCAGGGTCACCACGTGCGCGTCGAGCGAACGGGAGGCGGTGGCCGCGCCCCACACCCGCTCGGTCAGCGCCTGCCTGCTCACCGCGGTGCCCGCCGCCGCGGCGAGCACCGCGAGGATGTCGAACTCCTTGGCGGTCAGGGCGAGCTCGGTGCCACCGGCGGTGACCCGGCCCGCCGCCAGGTCGATCCGGACGTCCCCGAGTTCGACCACTTCGGGGGCCGACCTGGCGCGGGGCCGCCGGCGCGCGACCGCGTCGATGCGCGCCAGCAGCTCGGGCAGCCGGACCGGTTTGACGAGGTAGTCGTCGGCGCCGAGGCGCAGGGTCCGCACCACGTCCCGTTCCGCCGAGCGGGCCGTCACCACCAGCACCGGGAGGTCACCGGCGCGGCGGAGGTCCCGGAGCACGGCCAGCCCGTCGGCGTCGGGCAGGCCGAGGTCGAGCAGCACCAGGTCGGCGTCCTGGCGCAGGTGCGGCACCTCGGCGGCGAGGCGGGCGCGCACCGCCCCGTGCCCGGCGGTGACCAGGGCGTCGACCACGGCCGCGGCCACACCGTCGTCGTCCTCGACCACCAGGATGCGCACCGGCCGAGCTTACGACGCCTGCTTGGTCGGCATGATCGTCAGCTGCTGGAAGTTCACGCGGGCGGGCTGCCCGGCCAGGAAGCCGACCGCCTCGGCGATGTCCTCGGGGGCCAGCCAGTCGATCTCCGCCTTCGACCCGTCCAGCCATTCCCGCGCGCCGTCGTCGGTGACGTGGCTCTGCAGCTCGGTGCCGACGATGCCCGGCTCGATGGCGCTGACGCGCACGCCCTTGGCCCCGAGTTCCGCGCGCAGGGTGCGCGAAAGGTGGGTCACGTACGCTTTCGTGCCGGAGTACACCGCGAAGTTCGGGAAGATGTTCCGCGCGGCGATCGACGAGGTGTTGACCAGGTCGGCCACCCCGCGGTCCGCCGCCGACTCGATCAGCTGGGGCACGAACGCGCCGATCGCGTTCATCAGCCCGGTCACGTTGAGGTCGATCTGGCGCCGCCACTGCTCGAACGGCAGTTCGTCGACCGGCGCGGGCAGCATCACCCCGGCGTTGTTGAACAGCAGGCAGGCCGGGCCCAGTTCGGCGCGGACCCGCTCGGCGGCGGTGCCGACGGCCGCCGGGTCGGTCACGTCCACGGCCAGCGCCAGCGCCGTGCCACCGGCCTGCTCGATCCCCTTGGCCAGCCGCTCCAGCCGGTCGGCCCGGCGGGCGAGGACGGCGACCTTCGCGCCGGAGGCCGCCAGCCGCTGGGCGGTGGCCTCGCCGATCCCGCTCGACGCACCGGTCACCACGGCGACGCGGCCGGTCAGTTCGGCGGAGTTGTGGTCGGTCATCGGTTCGCTCTCCTTCGTCACGTTCACGGCGGTTCCGCCGCGAGTTCGAGACAACCACCGGAAAAGGGCGCTGTGCGGGCCGAATCGCGCCCCCTCGAACCCCGGTCCGCCGAACCTGGGTCCAGCAGACCGAGGTTCGGCCGCCACACCGCGGGCGGTTCGCGCAAGACTGTTCCGGTGAGCCACAACGCCGAGCTGAAGGAGTTCCTGCGCACGCGCCGCGCGCGCCTGAGCATCGCCGACGTCGAGATCGGCGGGACCGGTGGGGTGCGGCGGGTGCCCGGACTGCGCCGGGAGGAGGTCGCCCAGCTCGCCGGGGTGAGCGTGGACTACTACAGCAGGCTGGAGCAGGGCCGCCACCTCAACGTCTCCGACGAGGTGCTCGACGCGATCGCCAGGGCGCTGCGCCTGGACGAGGTGGAACGGTCCTACCTGTTCCAGATCGCGCGCGGCGGGTCCCGGCGCCCGCGCCGCCGGTCACCGGCCAGGGTGCAGCGGGTCCGGCCGGGCGTGCGCCGCCTGCTGGAGACCCTCGACGACGTCACCCCGGCGTTCGTCTTCGGCAGGCGGATGGACGTGCTCGCGGCCAACCGGCTGGCCGCGGCGCTGATGACCGACTTCGAGTCGCTGCCACCGCGTGATCGCAATATGCTCCGCTACACCTTCCTCGACGAGTCCTCTCGCGAGCTGTACACCGACTGGGAAGAGGTGGCCAGGGACAACGTGGCGATCCTCCGACTCGACGCCGGCCGTCACCCGGACGACCCGCTGCTCGCCGACCTCGTCGGTGAGCTGGCGGTGAAGAGCCCGGAGTTCCGCCGCTGGTGGGCCGACCACCACGTCCGCGAACGCAGCCACGGCACCAAGCGCTACCACCACCCGCTGGTCGGCGCGCTCACCCTCGACTACGAATGCGTGGTGCTGCCCGGCGACGCCGACCAGACGCTGTGCGTCTACACCGCCGAGGCCGGCTCCCCCGCCGAGCACGCGGTGCGCCTGCTGGCGGGGAGCGCGGCGCAGTTTGTGTAGTGATCAGCCGCCGTGGGCACCCCCGGGCGGTCTGTCGAGTGTGGAGGTTCGCCGGTGGCACGAGCCGCGCCGATCGATTTCGCCCGTGCCGAACTCGACGCCGCCGGGATCACCGGCTCCGGGCTGCGCCACGCCTACCGCCGGTGCCGCGAGCTGAACGCCCGCCACGGCCGCACCTACTTCCTCGCCACGCGCCTGCTCCGGGCGGGCAGGCGCCCGGCGGTGCACGCGCTCTACGGCTTCGCGCGCTGGGTCGACGACCTGGTCGACGAGCCCGCCCCCGGAACCACCACCGCGGCCCTGACCGCACGGCTCGATCGGGTGGAAGCCGGGTTCACCGAGGCGCTGGCGGGTGGCCGGGCCACCGAGCCGGTGCTGGTCGCGGTGGCCGACACGATCCGGCGGCTGGCGCTGGACCCGGCGTTGTTCACCGCCTTCCTCCGGTCGATGCGGATGGACCTCACCGTCCGGGGTTATCCCACCCGGGCCGAACTGGCGGTCTACGTCCACGGTTCGGCGGAGGTGATCGGCCTGCAGATGCTGCCGGTGCTGGGCACGGTCACCGGGCGGGAGGAGGCCGCCGGGCCCGCGGCCGCGCTCGGCCGGGCCTTCCAGCTGACCAACTTCCTGCGTGACGTCGCCGAAGACCTCGATCGCGGCCGCGTGTACCTGCCGGCCGACGAACTCGCCGCCACCGGGGTGGACCGCGACCGGCTGTCCTGGTGCGTGCGGCAGCGGCGCACCGACGCGGCGGTGCGCGACGCGCTGGCGGCGCAGGTCGCGCACACCCGGGGCGTCTACCGCGAAGCGTGGCCCGGCGTGGCCATGCTGCAACCGGCTTCGAGGCCGTGCATCACCACGGCCTTCGACCTCTACTCCCGCATCCTGGACGAGATCGAGGCCGCGGACTACAACGTGTTCGCCCGGCGCGCCACGGTTTCGCGCCCGCGGCGGGCGGCGGTGGCGAGCGCGGCGGTGGCCAAGGTGGCGCGGGTGCGCCTGCGGGAGGCGCTGCCGGGAGGGCGGCGATGAGCCAGTTCGACTACCTCGCCGTGCTCGGCGCGTGCCTGCTCGTCACGCTGCCGCTGGAGTGGCTCGGGCCCCCGGTCTACCGCCGCCCGGTCCGGCTGGCGCGGGCGGTGCTGCCGGTGGCCGCGGTGTTCCTGGTGTGGGACCTGATCGCCATCGCGGGCGGGGTCTGGGGCTTCAACCCCGAGTTCACCACCGGCGTGGTGCTGCCGTTCTCCCTGCCCGTCGAGGAGTTGCTGTTCTTCCTGGTGATCCCGGTCTGCGGACTGCTCACCTTCGAGGCGGTCACGGGCACGCTCGCCTGGGTCCGCCGCCGGAGACGCCGATGATGGGCTACACCGTGCCCGCCGTGCTGTCGGTCCCCGTGGTGGTGGCGCTGGAACTGCTGGTGCTGCGGACCGGGTTGTTCCGGCGGCCCGCCTACTGGCTGACGATGGCGATCGTGACCGGGTTCCAGATCCCGGTGGACGGCTGGCTGACCAAGCTCAGCGCGCCGATCGTGACCTACGCACCCGAGCACTTCAGCGGGCTGCGGTTCCCGTGGGACATCCCGGTGGAGGACTTCCTCTTCGGTTTCTCCCTGGTGACCGCGGTGCTGCTGCTCTGGGTGCGGCAACAGCGGAAGGAGACGACGTGAAGGTGGGTCCCCGGGGGCTGGCGCGGGCGAAGGTGCCCGCCGCGTTCGACCGCGGCGCCGCGGCCTACGACCGGCTGGTCGGCGCCAATCCCGGCTACCACGAGCACCTGCGGTTGTCGGCGCGGCGGATGCGGCTGCCGGACGGCGGGGCCGGGCTGACCCTGCTGGACGCGGGGTGCGGTACCGGGGCGTCGACGGCGGCCCTGCTCTCGGTGGCGCCGAAGGCGAGCATCGTGGCCATCGACGCGTCCGCGGAAATGCTGCGCCAGGCCCGTGCGAAGGCGTGGCCCGCGTCGGTCCGCTTCGTGCACACGCGGGTCGAAGAGCTGGACGAAGGCCCGTTCGACGGCGTCCTCGCCGCCTACCTGCTGCGCAACCTCGACGATCCCGACGCGCAGTTGCGGCGGTTCGCCGAGTTGCTGCGGCCGGGCGCCCCGCTGGCCGTGCACGAGTACTCGGTGGCGGATTCGCTCCGGGCCCGGCTCGTCTGGCACGCCGTGTGCTGGTCGATCATCATCCCGGCCGGCCGGCTGGCCACCGGGGACGCCACGCTCTACCGCCACCTGTGGCACAGCGTGCGCACCTTCGACGGGGCGAACGCGTTCGAGGACCGGTTGCGGCGCAACGGTTTCACCCGGGTGCACCGGGAAACCGTGCCGGGCTGGCAGAACGGGGTGGTGCACACCTTCCTCGGTGACGCCGCATGACCGACCGGCGGCGGGCCGAGTACCCAGCGCCCCCCGGGCTCGACGACGCCGGGGCGTTGCAGCACCGGCCCCGGGCGGCGGTGGTCGGCGGCGGGATCGCCGGGCTGACCGCCGCGACCGCGCTCGCCGAACGCGGGGTTTCCGTGGACCTCTACGAGCGCGAGCCCCATCTCGGCGGTCGCGCGGGCGGCTGGGCGACCAGTCTGCCGGACGGCACACCCGTCACCATGAGCCGCGGTTTCCACGCCTTCTTCCGCCAGTACTACAACCTGCGCGCCCTGCTGCGGCGGGCCGATCCCGGGCTCGACCGGCTCACCCCGGTCGCGGACTACCCGCTGCTCGACGCGGCCGGGCGCACCGACTCCTTCCGCGGCCTGCCCCGCACCCCGCTGCTGAACGCGCTGGTGTTCGCCTTGCGCAGCCCGACCTTCCGGCTGCGCGACCTCACCCGGCTGAAGCCGGCACCCGCCCTGCCGCTGGCCACCGTGCGGGTGCCCGACGTCTACGAACAACTCGACGAGACCGACGCGGCCACCTACCTCGACCGGCTCGGCTTCCCGCCCGAGGCGCGGCACCTGGCGTTCGAGGTGTTCTCCCGCAGCTTCTTCGCCGCGCCGTCGGAGCTGTCGGCCGCCGAGCTGGCGACGATGTTCCACCTGTACTTCCTCGGTTCCTCCGAGGGGCTCGTCTTCGACGTGCCGACCGGCACCCATCCGGCCGCGCTGTGGCAGCCGCTCGCCGAGTACCTGCGTGGCCTCGGCGTGCGCCTCCACCTGGGCACGCCGATCGAGTCGGTGGGTCCCGGCTTCCGGCTCGCCGCTTCCGCCGGGGCCGCGGATTCCACGGTGGACGCGGTGGTGCTGGCGCTGGACGTGCCGGGCTTGAAGTCCGTGGTCGCGGCCTCCCCGGACCTGGGCACCCGAGCCTGGCGTGACCGGATTTCCGGGCTGCGGGTGGCCCCGCCGTTCCACGTGCGCCGCCTCTGGCTGGACCGGCCGGTGCGGGCGGACCGGCCCGCGTTCCTCGGCACCGGCAGCCTGCCCCCGCTGGACAACATCAGCGTGCTCGACCGGTTCGAGGACGAAGCCGGGGCCTGGGCGGCGCGGACCGGCGGCTCGGTGGTGGAACTGCACGCCTACGCCGTCGAAGGCGGCACCGGGGACCTCCCGCGGCGGCTGCTGGCCCGGTTGCACGAGGTCTACCCGGAGACCGCCGACGCCGTGGTGCTCGGGGACCTCGGTGAATGGCGGCAGGACTGCCCGCTGCCCGGCCTCGGTGACTTCGCCCGGCGCCCCGGGGTCGAGACGCCGGTGCCCGGCCTGGTGCTGGCCGGGGACGGGATCCGGGTCGACCTGCCGGTGGCGCTGATGGAACGCGCCGCCACCACCGGCTGGCACGCGGCCAACCGGTTGCTCGCCGGGTGGGGCTTGCGCGGGCACCCGACCTGGTCCGTGCCGAACGAGGGCCGCCTGGCGGTGTTCCGCGCCCTGGCCCGTCAACGCAGGAAGGACGTGACCCCGTGGGGTTGACCTGGCCGAGCCACTGGCCGCTGCAGCCCATCCCGCCCGAGCGGTGGGCCGCCCAGCAGCCCACCTTCGCCGACGCCAGGGCGACGGTGATCGAATCGGCGCTCAGCCGGGCGCTGGACCGGCCGTCCGGGAACTGGTTCGTGCTGGCGGCCAGCCGGTCGGTCCGCGCCGACCGGCCGTTCGGCGCCACCGTGGCCGGGCGGGAACTGGTGGCGTGGCGGGACCCCACCGGAACCGTCCACATCGGACCGGGCGCCTGCCCGCACCTCGGCGCGCCGCTGAGCGACGCCCGGCTGGACTGCGGGGCGCTGGTGTGCCGCTGGCACGGGCTGAAGGTGCCCGGCGAGGGCGGTTACGGCTGGCGGCCGTACCCCGCCTTCGACGACGGGGTGCTGACCTGGGTCCGGCTGGACGACCTCGGCGGTGAAGAGCCGCTGGACCGTCCCGTGCTGCCCGAACGCCCCGCGGACGGCCTTGACGCCGTGGCCGTGCTGGAAGGCGTGTGCGAGCCGGAGGACATCGTGGCCAACCGCCTCGACCCGTGGCACGGCGCGTGGTTCCACCCGTACTCGTTCGCCCGGCTCACCGTGGTCGGGACCCCGCGGGCCGACGACGACCGCTTCCTGGTCGACGTGACCTTCCGCGTCGCAGGCCGGCTGGGCGTGCCGGTGCGGGCGGAGTTCACCTGCCCGGAGCCGCGCACCGTGGTGATGCGCATCGTCGACGGGGAAGGCGAGGGCAGCGTGGTGGAGACCCACGCCACCCCGCTGGGCCCGGGCCCGGACGGCCGTCCCCGCACGGCGGTGGTCGAAGCGACCGTGGCCGGTTCGCCGCGGCCGGGGTTCGCCTTCGCCCACAAGGCCGCTCCGGTGGTGCGGCCGCTGATGAAGTGGACCGCGGCCAGGCTCTGGCGGGACGACCTCGCCTACGCCGAACGCCGCTACGCCATCCGCACCCGGGCGGTCGAATTCCCGCCGCCCCGACCGGCGACGCGCACCGACTGACGGGGTTGAGGCCGGCAACTGCGGCAGCACCGTGGTGGTGAACGCCGGGCCGGGCGCAGCGCGGTCCCGCCGCTGCTGGTGGCGGGCAGCGCGAAGTTCGGCCGCTTCGCCCGTACCGGGTGCTGCGGCTGGACGAGATCGACCGGATCATCACCGACGACGGGCTCGACGACGAGGCGGCCGAGCAGATCGCCGGCACGGGCACGTCGTCGGTGCGGGCGGGTGGTTCAGACACGGCTTGAGAGCACCGCGCTCACCGCGGCCGAAGCGTCGAGCAGCGCCCGCGACCGGGCGGTGATCGCCGCTTCCCTCGCGACGAGCGCGGTTTTGACGTCCTCGGCCCGGTTCCCGGCACGCACGTGCGGCATCAGGGCCCGCAGTGCGCCGATGCGGTGGCCGGCCCCGCGCAGCTGGTGCACGATCCGCGCGTCCCGGACCTGGACGGGCGAGTACCGGCGCCGCGCTCCCCTGGCCTCGTCGCGGTCCGGCACGACCAGGCCCTCGGCGTCCCAGTGCCGCAGGGTCGACGGGCGGACGCCCAGCGCGGTGGCGAGTTCGGACACGCTCATCGAATCCGCCGGAGCCACGTCGTGGATCGGCTCGGCGGAGATCGCTTCGGCGGCCCGTTCGGCGAGGCGGAGATCGGTGCGCTCGGTGTGCAGGTGCGCGTGGGCCGCGTCGAGCATCGCCAGCGCCCGCGACGGCGGCCCGTCGTTGACCGCCCGCATGATCCGCTTGGCCTCCACCGGGCCGGTTCCGGCGGCCAGTGCCCGGTAGGCCAGAGCGCACTGCACGTGCACCTCGCCGTAGACCCGGTAGCCCGAGGCGGTGCGCTCCGCCGGGGGCAGCACGCCGTCCCGTTCGAGGTTGCGCACCTGCTGCACCGAGTACCCGGCACGCCGGGCCACTTCGGCGGTTTTGAGGGTTGGCACCTGTCGACCTTACGTTCAGCGGCTCGAAGTCTCCACAAGCACTTCAATGAAACGCTGGAACACATGCAGACAGAGGAGATCATCGGCGTGGTGGACGGCCTCGACGGCGTGCTGACCGTGCGACCCGGCCCCGGTGACGGTTCACCGGAGTTGACCTGGGGCGACACGTTCTTCTTCTACGCCCCCGACGGCGTCATGCCGACGAACACCCAGCCGTTCGCCACCATCGTGACCAAGAACTACCCCGAAGACGAGAAGTCGCGTTTGGACCGTCCGGACACCTTCCGGGTCAACGTGAACGCGGGCAAGGAAAACTTCCGCAAGTGGGCGGGCCACGCCCCGCGCGAGGCACCCGCCGAGGAGGTCGACCACAGCGCCGCCGACACGCTGTTCGCGCACCCGGTCTACGGTGCGGTCGGCTGGCTCGCCGTGGTGAACCCCGGCCCGCGGACCGAGGCCGTGCTCCGGGAACTGCTGCACACCGCCTACGAACAGGCCAGGTCCCGGTACGAACGCCGCGCGGGCTGACCGGCGTTAGGCTCGGTCCGTGCCGAAGGATGCCATCGACCAGATGGTCGACGAGTGGACCGCTCACGAAACCGGGCTCGACGTCAGCGCGCTGCACGTGGTCGGCAGGCTGTTCCGCTGCGCCGGCCACGGGCAGGCCGCGGTGGTGGCCGCGCTGCGCCCGCTCGGGCTGAGCTACGGCGATTTCGACGTGCTGAACACGCTCCGCCGGCGCGCCGATCCCGAGGGCACGCATCCGCGGGAACTGGCCGAAACCGCGTTGATCACCTCCGGCGCGATGACCGCGCGCCTGGACCGGCTGGAGCGCGCCGGCCTGGTGGCCCGCGACCCCGACCCGGACGACCGGCGCGCGGTGCGCATCCGGCTCACCGGGGCCGGGGCCGAACTGGCGGCGAAGGCACTCGACGCGGTGCTGGCCGCCGATGCGGAGTTCCTCGCCCCACTCGGTGCGGCACAACGGGAAACGCTGGCCGCGCTGCTCAAGGAACTCCTGCTGCACGCGGAGGCGGCCCGCTGATCAGGCGTGCTCGGCGTCGAACTCCGCCTTGAACGCGGCGGCTCGTTCGATCGAGTCGAACGGCCAGCTGACCAAGCTCACCGGCACCCGCCCGGCGAGCGCCGCGGACACGTCGCGCGCGGCGGTCAGCGACGCCCCGCCGCAGACCTCGATCAGCTCCGCGCCGCGGTCCGCCAGTTCCCGCGCGACCGCGACGGCGGTGGCGGCATCCGGCGCCGCGACCGCGGTGGTCCGCCTGCCGCCGCCGTGCTCGCGGACCACGCGGTGCACGGCCGGATCGGCGCTGGGGTGGCCGACGAAGACGGTGACCGTGTCGGCGACCGGCCCGGTGGGCGCACCGCCGAGGCCGAACCCGGCCACGCCGACCGCCGCACGGCCGTCCACCGCCTCGATCACCTCCGCGGCTTCCGCCAGGCCGAAGCCGCGGTACAGCTCGATCAGCTTCACCCCGGCCGCCGCCTGCTCGGCGGCCACCCGCGCGGCGGCGGCCCCGTCCGGCACCCAGACCAGCAGCGACTCGCTGTCCCCGAAGTTCTGGACCAGCCGGTCGTGCTCGGGATCGGTGCCGGGTTCGAGGAAGAGGAACATCTCGTTCATCGCGGGCCTCCAATTAGCTTGCCATTGAACTACTTGATGCCAAGCTTAACCGGGACGGGTGCCCGGGTATTCCCGCGTGCGTTGCCGGGTAGCCGGGCGGCATGAACCTCCCAGCACCGACAGCGGCCGACACGGCCCAGCCCCGCACCGCGATCGTCACCGGCTCGGACTCCGGGATCGGCCGGGCCATCGCGGTCGCCCTGGCCGGCGGTGGCCTCGACGTCGGCATCACCTACCACTCCGATGCCGGCGGCGCTGAGGACACCGCCTCGGAAGTGCGTTCGCACGGCGTCACCGCGCACGTCCGGCAGCTGGACCTGACCCGGCTGCCCGGTGAGGCCGACGTCATCGACGCGCTCGCGCAGGACCTCGGCGGGGTCGACGTCCTGGTCAACTGCTCCGGCACGGGCAGCACCGAACTCGCCGTCGACATGGACTTCGCCAAGTGGCGCGAAGTGGTCGCGGTCGACCTCGACGGGCCGTTCGCCTGCTCCCAGCGGGCGGCCAGGCACATGATCGCCGCCGGGCGCGGCGGCCGGATCATCACCATCACCAGCGTGCACGAGCACGCCCCGCGGGTCGGCGCGGCACCCTACTGCGCGGCGAAGGCGGGTGCGGGCGCGCTCACCAAGGTGCTGGCCATCGAACTCGCGCGGCACGGCATCACGGTGAACTCGGTGGCGCCGGGTGAGATCTCCACCCCGATGACCGGCCAGACCGATGTGGACCCGCGCGCGCAGGAACGCCCCGGCGTACCACTCGGCCGCACCGGCGACGCCCGCGAGGTCGCCGCCGCCGTCGCCTTCCTGGCCACGCCCGCCGCCGCCTACATCACCGGTGCCTCCCTGGTGGTCGACGGCGGCATGCTGCTGATGGGCCCGCAGGCGTCGAGCGAACTGGGCTCACACGACTGGCGGGCGCCCTGACTCACCGGCGGAACCGGCGCACCGCCGCTTCGACGGAGTCCACCCGCGTCCTGAGCCGGTTGACCGCCCGGCGCACCCGCTGCCGGGCGGCTTCGCCGTTGTGCTGCTCGGGGCTCACGGCCGGGGTGGGGATTTCGGGGTGCTCCGGGCTGACGGCCTGGTGGGGCACCTCCACTTCAGGCCGCGCATGTGCGGGTCGGCTGGCGCTTTCCTCCTGACGGGGAGCGGCCTGCGTGACCGGCAACGCTTCGTCCGCAGCGGACGGCTCTTGCCGCTGGGGAGCAACCTCGGCGAAGGACTCCTCCTGTTGGGGCGCGACCCCGGCGAACGGCTCCTCTCGCTGAGGCGTCACTTCGGCACGCGACCCCTCCCGCTGGGGCGCGGCCTCAGCAAACGGCTCCTCCCGCTGAGGCGAGGCAGCGGAAAGTGGCTCCTCCCGCTGAGACGCCACCCCAGCAAGCGACCCCTCCCGCGAGGACGCGACCCCAGCAAACGGCTCCTCCCGCTGAGGCGAGGCAGCGGAAAGTGGCTCCTCCCGCTGAGACGCCACCCCAGCGAACGACTCCTCCCGCTGGGGCGCGGTTTCAGCGACGGCGATCGGCTCGCGCTGAGGCATGACCTCGGTAGCGGCGAACGACTCCCGCTGAGGCACATCAGCCACCGGCAGCGACTCCCCGCGCTGGGATGCTCCGATGCTCTCGGCCCCAGCGGTGGGCGGCTCCCATTGGGCCGCAGCCCCACCAACGGGAAGCGAATCCTCCCGCTGAGGCGCGGCCTCAGCCGCCGCAAGCGGCTCCTCACGTGGAGGCGCGACCTCGGCAGCGGCAAGCGACTCCCGCTGGGGCGCATCAGCAACGGGAAGCGGCTCCTCGCGGTTCGGCCGGGTGGAGGCGGGGTCCGCGACTTCGCCCTGGGGTGGCTGGGCGAGTTCTTCCCAGCTCAACTGGGCCGCCTGCGGAACCGGCTGTTCGGTGGCCGTGTGCTGCCCACTGGTCCACGGGTTCACCGGACCGGCCTGCCCGTGGGTCGACGGCCCGGCACCCGACCACGCCTGCGCAGCTGCCGGCTCTGCCTGATCCGACTGCGCGGGAACTGTCGGCTCCGCGGCGAAATCCGCCCCGGCGGGCGCACTCGACCACTCGTCGGCCGGGATGCGTTCTTCCTGCGCTCCCAAGGGTTCCGTCTCGGCGGGTTGGGGGGCGCTCGACCAGGTGCCGACCGAAGGTCCAGCCGGGGCCGGGCCCGCCAGGGCCGGTTCCTCCCAGGCCGAGCGCGCGGGAGCCGCGGGCTCAACCGCCGAGCCCGCTCGAACCGGCTCTTCCCAAGCCGCCGGCTCCGGCTGCACTCCCGCCGGCTCCCGTTCCCGGCCATCCGCCTGGACCGGGATCTCCACGTCCTCCACCGGCCCCGCCATGCTCACCGGGCGCCGGGAGAACTCGTCCTGGTAGGCGGGGATGTCTTCGGCCACCGGCGAGACATCGTCCTCGTGAACCGGGACGTAGCGCGCCGATTCGTACGCCCGTGCGTTCTGCTCCCGGCTCACCGTCCGGACGGGCACATCGTCGACCGAACGCCGGTGCCTGCCTTCGGTGCTTTCCACCCCACCCCGCGCCGCCAGGGAGGCTTCGGCGCTGACCGGCAGGTCCGGCTGCCGCATCGGCTGGGTGGGCACCAGGTTCACGCCCGAACCGTCGTGCGGCGCCACCCCCTCCGCCACCTCGTCCGCCTTGACCGGCAGGTCCTCCTGCCGTAGCGGCTGGGTGTGCAGCAGCACCCCACCCGGGTCCTGGTCGTCGAGGTTGCCTTCGAACACGCCGGTCGCGGTCTTCTTCTCCGCCCGCGGCACCTGGTCCGGCGACAGCCCCGCCATCTCCGGGGTGATCACCGGCAGCATCAGCGGCGTGTGCGCGTTGTCGGCGTTCGGCACGCAGCGTTCCTTCGCGAACGGGTACTCCGCCAGCGGATCGGCGGCGTTCCGGGCCGGCGGCCGACGGCGTCCCCGCGCCAAGCCAGCCAAACCCACCAAACCCAGCAGCCCACCGAGCCCCGCGAGTCCCCACCAAAGCGCGTTCATCTTTCACCACTCTCCTCGTCCGTCGACCACGACCGGCGTACCCGGACCGGGGTGGACTACCGCACCTGCCCCCGAACGTGTGACACCCGGCCCGGAAAAATCCCCCGTTGGTGAGGCATGGATCGCGATCTGCCGGGAAGCCGGAGGGGACAGCCGCTCGCGAGGAGGACCGGATGATCACCGCCGAGGACGTGCGCCGACTGCGCGAGGCCGAACTGGACGATCCGGTCCTGGTGGTGCTCGAAGGCCGTGCGCTGGTGCTCTCCCGCGACGAACTCGACCACGACCGCTACCACGGCGCCGTTTCCCTGCTGGCCAAAGCCGACCTCGAGGACGAGCTGACCCACCGGGGAATCGACGAGATCGCCGCCGAACTCGACGTCCGGCTGCGCACGCTCGGCGGCTGATCCACCCGCGGAAGGAGACCACCATGGCCCAGCACCGGAAGTCCGACGACCGCCAGGACGAGGACGAAGCCAGGGAACGCGAGGTGCTCCGCGGGGAGCAGGGCACCTCGGGCGACCCGCACGACGACACCGACCCGCAGTCCGGTTGACGAGGAGGCCATCGTGACCCCACCCGACCACCCCGCGCTCCGGCAGATCGAACAGAGCCTGCGTGACGAGGACCCCCGGTTCGCCGCGAAACTGCGTGCCGGGCACGCGGCGCAGGCGAAGCGGTGGCGGCTGATCCTCACCCTGACCGACGTCACCGTGCTGCTGATGCTGGTCGTCGGCCTGGTCAGCAACAGCGCCGCGCTGCTGCTGTGGGGGCTGCTCGGCCTGGCCGGCGTCGCCTGCGTGCACTGGACCCGGCGCCGGGAAACCGTCACCGAAAGCTAGCGTTTCACCCGTACGGGCGCGGGTTACTCCCCGGTCGTGATCAGAATGTGGTTGCTCAACCGGCTCCGGCCGCAGCGGGACGACACCGCCGTCACCATGGAACTGGCCTGCGGCGGGCGGATCCGCCTCCGGCCGAACGACCGGGGCTCCAGCATCGAGCTGACCAGCGCGCCGGACGGCCAGCTCGGCCCGTCCACCACGCGGCTGGAGCTGTCCGTCGCCGAGACCTTCGAACTGCGGGCGGCGCTCAACGCCACGGCACCGGAGCAGCCGGTCAGCGCCTGAGCACGGGAATTCGCTTGGCGCGCCCCATTAGGGTGACCGTATGACGTCGGTCAAGCAGGTCCAGGTCACCTTCGACTGCGCGGAGCCCGAACGCCTCGCCCGGTTCTGGTGCGAAGTGCTCGGATACGTCGTGCCGCCGGCCCCGAGGGGGTTCGCCACCTGGGACGAGTTCGATCGCTCGCTGCCGCCGGAGGACCAGGGGCGCTCGTTCGCCTGCGTCGATCCCAACGGGGTCGGCCCGCGCCTGTACTTCCAGCGCGTGCCCGAGGGCAAGGTGGTCAAGAACCGGGTGCACCTCTGCGTGCGGGCGGGCACCGGCCTCGTCGGGGACGAGCGGCTCGCCACGCTCAAGGCCGAGAGCGAACGGCTGATCGCGCTCGGTGCGGTGTGCGAGCGGGTGATGGTCGCCGACGAGCACAACGAGTCGTGCATCGTCATGCAGGACATCGAGGGCAACGAGTTCTGCCTCGACTGACCCCGGAGGGATCAGCAGGCCGCGGGCAACGCCTCCGGCGGGTCGAACGGCGCATTCATGGCCTTGGCCAGCATCGGCAGTGAACGGTGCAGTTCCCGTTCCCAGTACGGCCAGGTGTGCGTACCGGGCCCGTACCGGCACGTGGTCACCTTCGCCCCGGCCTTGACCAGCCGCGCCGCCGTCGCGGCGGTCTGCTCGCCCAGGGCCTGCTCGGTCGCGTCGAACGGGGCGCCCGGCGGGTCCAGCGGCCCGGGCTGCCCGTTGCCCGAGGCCAGGTACACCGGCAGCCCGCGCAGCCGCCAGGCCAGGTCGTACGGGTTGTGCGCGGCCCAGATCCGGGCCTGCTCCACCGGATCACCCCACAGCGCCAGCGGATCCTCCCCGAAGGAGGCGATCAGCTCCAGCAGGCCCGCGGCGAAGGCCCCGTCCCCGTGGGTGGGGTGCACCACGCCGCTGTAGGAAGCAGCCGCCCGGAACATGCCGGGGTGCCGTCCCGCGTAGGACAGCGCGCCGAAGCCGCCCATGGACAGGCCCGCGACCGCGCGTTCGTGGCCGGAGCGGTACCGGTGCTCCAGCAGGCGCCGCAATTCGGTGAGGTGGAAGGTTTCCCACGCCGGGCCGGACAGCCAGTTCGAGTAGAAACCGACGTCACCGGCTTCCGGCATGACGATCAGCGCGCCGAGGTCCTGGGTGTGGGCCTCGACGTCGGTGTGGGTGGTCCATTCGAGCTGCCCTTCGCCAGCCGAGCAGCAGCCGTGCAGCAGGTAGAGCGCCGGCCACCGCTTGCCCGGCTCGGCGTCGAAGCCCTCGGGCAGCAGCAGGCGCACCCCGACGTCCGCCCGCAACGCCGGCGAGCGGACCTTCAGTTCCACCAGCCGTCCGCTGAGCTGCCGCTCCTCGAGCACCACCGCCCGGCCCGGCTGGGCCACCGCCGGTGCCGCCACCGCCAGGCCGGCCAGCGTCAGCAACAGGATCAGCGCTTTCCTCAGCATGGCGGGCCTTCGCGGTCGGTCGTCAGGCGGGCACCTTCAGCTTCTCGCCTGCCACCGAGCCAGGTCAAGCAACAGTGGAATAGGCCGCCGCCCTCGCGGGTTGAGGCGGAGATGAGCGACTTCAACACCCAGGTGATCGACGAGTTCCGCGCCAACGAGGGCCGCGTCGGCGGGCCCTTCGCCGGCGCGCCGCTCCTGCTGCTGCACCACACCGGCGCCCGCAGCGGCCGCGAGCAGATCAGTCCGCTGATGTACCTCCCGGACGGCGAGCGCCGCCTGATCTTCGCCTCGAACGGCGGCGCCGACCGGCACCCGGCCTGGTACCACAACGTCAAGGCCAATCCGGACACCAAGATCGAGGTCGGCACGGAAACCGTCGCGGTGCGCGCCGTCGAGATCACCGGCGCCGAGCGCGACGAGCTGTACGCCCGTCAAGCCGAGCTGTACCTCGGCTTCGCGAAGTACCAGGAGGGCACCAGCCGGGTGATCCCGGTGGTCGCGCTGGTGCCCGCCCAGGACGCGTGACCCGCGGCGCTCACGGCGCGGGTTCCAGGTGCACCACCTTCACCTGCGTCATCTCGTCGAGCAGTTCCGGGCCGTAACCGAAGCCGGAGCCGCTGGCGCCCCGCGGTTCGGCCGCGCCACCCGGGGCGCCACCGAACACCGAGTTCACCTTCACCGTGCCCGCGGGCAGTTCCCGCCAGGCCCGCTGGGCGTTGGCCATCGACCGGGTCAGCACGGTGGCCGCGAGGCCGTACTCGCCGGTGGCCGCTTCCGCCATGCCCTCGTCGAAGTCGCGGACCACCTGCACCGGCGCGACCGGCCCGAAGGTCTCCTCCCGCATCACCAGCAGCTCGCCGGTGCAGCCGGTGAGCACGGTCGCCGGGTACTGCGGACCGGCGGGCGCCTCCCCACCGGCGACCAGCTGCGCGCCGTTCGCCAGCGCCTCACGCACGTGCGCGTCCACCTTGTCCCGCTGCCGGTTGTCCACCAGCGGCAGCAGACCGCGGGACCGCGCCTCCACGGCGAGGGCGGCGACGAACGGCTCGGCGATCGCCTCGTGCACGTAGATGCGCTCGACCGCGACGCAGATCTGCCCCGAGTTGGCGAAGGCACCGAGTGCGGCCTGCCCGGCCGCCCAGGCCGGGTCCACGTCGCCGTCGACCACGAGCGGGTCGTTGCCGCCGTTCTCCAGCAACGCCTTCGCCCCGCTGCGGGCGCAGGCCAGCGCGATCGACCGGCCCGCCTCCACGCTGCCGACGTGCGCGACCAGGTCGACCCCGCGGTGCCCGGCCAGTTCCGCGCCGACCAGGCCGTCCCCGGGCACCGTCTGCAGCACCCCGTCCGGCAGGCACTCCGCCAGGACCTCCCCGAGCAGCGCGCCGGTCATCGGAGCGCGCTCGCTCGGCTTGTGCACCACCGCGTTGCCGGTGACCAGTGCCGCGCCGAGCAGGCCGCAGGCCACCGCCACCGGGTCGTTCCACGGGGTCAACGCGACCACCACGCCCCGGGGTTCGGCCACCATGAAGTCGGTGGCCGAGATGTTCCCGTGCAGCGTGCGCCCGCGGTGCAGCGGGCCGAGCTCGGCGTACTGCTCCAGCGTGCCCGCTCCGGCGAGCACGCCTTCGGCGGCTTCGGCCTCGACGCGGCCGGTGTCGGATTCGTTGGCCTTGGCCAGTTCCTCGACCCGCTCGCGCAACGCGGCCGCCGCCCGTCGCAGCGCGGCACCGCGTTCGGTGGCCGGGGTGGCGGCCCAGGCGCGCTGGGCCTGCCTGGCCGTGGTGATCGTCGCGGCCGTGTCGGGCATGGGGACCTCCTATCGGGTCGGGATGCCGATGCCCCGGCACGAAAAGCCGTGCCGGGCCAGTGCGTCGGCGTCGAGCAGGTTCCGGGTGTCCACCACCGCCGCCCGGTCGGCGAGCTGGGCCAGCTGCGCCCAGTCGAGCTCGCGGAACTCGGGCCACTCGGTGAGCACCACCAGCACCGCGGCGTCCTTGGCCACCAGCAGCGGGTCGTCGACCACGTGCACGTGCTCGACGGCCCCGCCCTTGGCCGCGGGCACCGCCGGGTCGTACCCGGTCAGCACCGCCCCGCGGGCGGCGAGCCGGGCGGCGATGGCCAGCGCGGGCGAATCCCGCAGGTCGTCCGTGCCCGCCTTGAAGGTCAGCCCGAGCAGGCCGATCCGCTGACCGGCAGGCGAGCCGTAGGGCGAGCCGGTCAGCACCTCCTGGATCTTCCGCACCACGCGTTCGTGCTGCCCGCTGTTCGTGCGCTCGGCCGCGCCCAGCAGGTCGAACCGCAGGCCGCGGTCGCGGGCGGAGCGCCGCAGCGCGGCGACGTCCTTCGGCAGGCACGAGCCGCCCCAGCCGGGGCCGGGCCGCAGGAACGCCGGGCCGATCCGGTCGTCCAGGCCCATCGTCCTGGTCACCTGCCGCACGTCGGCGCCGACCTGTTCGCACAGTTCGGCGATTTCGTTGGCGTAGGACAACTTCACCGCCAGGAAGGCGTTGCAGGCGTACTTGCCCAGTTCCGCGCTCGCGGTGCCGGTGCGCAGGACCGGGGCGCCGAGCGCCGAGTACAGCTGCTCCACCCGGTCCGCGCCCGCGTCACCGCCGATCACGATCCGGTCCGGTTCGAGGAAGTCGCGCACGGCGAAGCCCTCCCGCAGGAACTCGGGGTTGCTCACCGCGGGCAGGTCGTCCCGGCCGGTCAGCTCGGGCACGCGGGCGGTGGTGCCCACCGGCACGGTGGACTTCAGCACCAGCACGGTGCCCGGGTCGAGCAGCGCACCCAGTTCACGCAGGACCGATTCCAGGGCCCGCAGATCGGCCTGGCCCCGGTCCCCCATCGGCGTGGCCACGCAGACGAAGACCACGTCCGCGTCGCGGAGTTCGGCGGACGACGTGGTGAACCGCAGGCGTCCGGTGGCCAGCCCTTCGGCGACCAGTTCCGGCAGCCGCGGTTCGCTGATCGGCACCTCGCCGCGGCGCAGACCGTCCACCTTGGCCTCGTCGATGTCGGCGCAGACCACCCGGTGCCCGAGGTGGGCCAGGCAGGCTGCGGTGGTCAGGCCGACGTAACCGGCGCCGACCACCCCGACCGCGGGGTCAGCCATCGCGTTCACCTCCCAGTACGAGCCGTGTCGCGGAGAGCACTTCGGGCACGCCGATCCGCAGCAGGCCGGGGTCCGGCCGGTCGGCGAACGGGTCGCCGGTGGTGCCCGACCACAGCACGACGTGCCGGTCCTGATCGGACGGCGGTCCCCAGCGGGCAGGCGGGGTCGGCCCGAACAACAGCACCGAAGCGGTTCCGCAGGCCGACGCCAGGTGCGCCACGCCGGTGTCCCCGCAGACCACCAGCGCGGCTTCGGCGACCAGCGCGGTGAGCGCGGCGAGCCCGGTCTGCCCGGCGAGGACGGCGCCGGCGCCGAGTCCGGCACCCGCCGCCACCTCGCGGGCCAGTTCCCGTTCCGCGGCCGAACCGGTGATCACCACCCGGTGCCCGGCGGCAGCCAGTTCCCTGGCCACGGTGGAAAACCGCCGTGGTGGCCAGCGCCGGGCACCGAAGGCCGCGCCGGGGTGCACCACCACCGCGCCCGGTGCCGGGCTGGGTTCTTCCGGACGCCCGATGCGCAGCTCGCCGGGATCGGCTTCGATCCCGTAGTAGGCCAGCAACCGGCACCAGCGCACCCGCTCCGGCAGGTCTTCGGTCCACTGTGGACCAGGGTACTGCGGGAAATCGGGGTGGGCGTGGGTCATCACCGGTGCGCCGTCCGCGACCGCGGCGAGGTCGGCGAGGCTTTCCGGGCCGCTGCCGTGCAGGTTGACCAGCAGCGTCGGCCGTTCCGGCGGCGCGCGGAGGTCCCCGAGGCCGGTGGTGGGGGCCAGCTCGTCCACCGCGTCCAGCAGCGGCAGCAGTTCGCGGAACGGCTCGGGCGCGGCGAGCGTGATCCGCTCGTCGCCGAACGCGCGCCGCAGCCCGCGCAGCGCGGGCACGGCGACCAGCAGGTCACCGAGCCCGAGCGCACGCAGGACCAGGATGCCGCTCATGGCCAGGAGGACTCTTCGTCCGAGCAGACCACGAGTTCACGCACCTGCGACCCGGCGGGCTGGCTGAGCGCGAACAACACGGTCCGCGCCACGTCCTCCGGGCGGTTCAGCTTCGCGTCGGCCGGTGGTTTGTACCGGTCCTCGCGGGTGTCGAAGAAGGCCGTGTGCATGCCGCCGGGGATCAGCAGGGTCACCCCGATCCGCCCGGCGGTCTCCGCGGCCAGTGCCCTGGTGAAGCCGACCACGCCGAACTTCGCGGCGCAGTAGGCGGTGGCGTCGCTGACCGCCTTGATGCCCAGCGTCGAAGCGACGGTGACCACCGTGCCGCGGCTGGCCTCCAGGTGCGGCAGCGCCGCCCGGACCACCGCGGCGGTGCCGAACAGGTTCACCCGGACCACGTTCTCCCACGTCTGGGCGGGCACCGAATCGAGCGTGCCCGGCACGTCCATGCCCGCCGCGGCGAACACCGCGTCGAGCCCGCCCGCTTCCTCGGCCAGCTGGTTCACCGCGCGGGTGGTGGCTTCGGTGTCGGTGACGTCGACCTGGACGTGCGGCACCCCGTCGGCGGGGCGGTTGCGGTCGAGCACCAGCGGATTGCCGCCTGCCTCCCGCACGGCCGCCACGGTGGCGGCGCCGAGTCCGGACGCCCCGCCGGAGATCAGCACGTTGCCCAGTTCTGTCATGGTCCTCCTCCTCATCGGGTGACCAGCCGGGTGGTCGAATAGCCGTCGAGCACCGGCACCAGCACGACTTCACCGCCGTGCCGCCGGACGACCGGGGCCTCCGGCAGGTCCGCTTCGGCGTAGTCACCGCCCTTGACCCACACGTCCGGGGCGAGCCGGTCGAGCAGCCGTTCCGGGGTCTCCTCGTCGAAGACCACCACCGCGTCCACCGCGGCCAGTCCGTTCAGCAGCCGGGCCCGGTCGGGGGCGCTGAGGATCGGCCTGCTCTCGCCCTTGAGCCGCCGGACGGACTCGTCGGAGTTCAGGCAGACCACCAGTGCGTCGCCCATCGAGCGGGCCTGTTCCAGCAGCGTCAGGTGACCGGGGTGGAGCAGGTCGAAGCAGCCGCCGGTGGCCACCAGCCTGCCGCCCCGGGCCTTGACCTTCGCCGCCAGCGCGAAGGCCGACGGCTCACGCCGCGGCGACGGCACCGCGGTCGGGGCCTCCGAAAGCGAGCTGGCCGCGCCCGCCGCCACGAACCGGGCGGCGGACTCCACCGCCAGTTCCACCGCTTCGGCGGTGTTCGCGCCGTCGTAGAGCGCCGCGGCGGCCGCGCTGGAGAACCGGTCGCCCGCCCCGCAGGTGTCCGGGCGCACCCCGGCCGCCACGCGGCAGCCGTCGGGCACCACGGCCATCCGGGTCTGCTCGGCGTCGGCGAGCACCGCGCCGTCCGCGCCGAGCGTCACCGCCACGGCGTCGCTGCCCCACGCCACGCGCAGGGCCCGCGCCAGTTCGTCCGGCGAGCGGCGCTCACCGGCGAACCGGAGGGCTTCGGCGTCGTTGGGCGTGGCCAGCCGGCACCCGCGCACCGGCTGCGAGCCACGCGGATGGGGATCCCAGACCACCGGCACCCGTGGCGCGGCTTCGGTGAGCAGGCGCCGGATCATGCCGTTGGCCGTGACCCCGCGGCCGTAGTCGGCGACCAGCACCGCCCCGGCCCCGCGCAGCAGGTCGGTGACGCCGCGGTGCGACCGCAGGTCGGCCATCCGCCCGTCACCCTGGTCGAGCCGGGTGATCGGCTGCCCGCCGGCGCGGATGCGCTTCTTGCTCGGCGTGCCACCGTCCAGCGGCAGCGCGAAGACCTCGACCTCACCGCGCAGCAGGGCCTGCAGCCGCTCCCCCGCCTCGTCGTCCCCGAGCGCGGTGAGCAGCACGACCTCCGGGGCGGACCGCGCGGCGAGCTTGGCGGCCAGGCCGGCGCCCCCGGCGCGGTGCCATTCGCGCACCACGTCCACCACCGGCACCGGCGCTTCGGGGCACAGCCGTTCGGCGGTGCCGTCCACGTCGATGTCCAGCAGGGAATCCCCGACGACGACCAGCGGGCCCCGGTTCACGCGACCATGCCTTCCACGCCGATGGCGCGGTCGAAGGCGGCACACAGGGTGTGCACGATCGCCAGGTGCGCCTCCTGCACGGTGGCCGTGGACCCGGCCTCCACCGCGATCGCGTCGTCGCACAGCGCGGCCAGGCTGTTGGGCCGCGGGCCGGTCAGCGCCCAGGTGGTCAGGCCCTCGTCGTGCGCGGTCTTGGCCGCGGCGCAGACGTTCTGGCTGCGGCCGCTGGTGGACAGCAGCACCAGCACGTCACCGGGACGGCCGTGCGCGCGCACCTGGCGGGCGAACAGCTCCTGCTCGCCGTAGTCGTTGACGATCGCCGTGCCCGCCGAGGTGTCGGCGTGCAGCGCGATGGCCGAGAACGGCGGCCGGTCGTGCAGGTAGCGGCCGACCAGCTCGCCGGTCAGGTGCTGGGCCTCGGCCGCGCTGCCGCCGTTGCCCGCGGCCAGCAGGCGGCCGCCCGAGGTGAGCACCGTGGCCAGGTGCCGCCCCCACCGGTCGATGGTCGGGGCCGCCGAAGTCAGCCGCCCCAGCGCTTCAGCCAGCGCCGTGAAATGTTCCGTGATCACGCTGCACCTCCCGTGTGCTCCAGCTCTTTCGTTCCAGCCAACTTCCGCACCGCGTCGAGCACCTCCCGGGCAACCACCCCGTTCAGGCACGGGTGTCCCGGCACCGGGCAATGCCGCGCCCGGCTGTCCCGGCAGGCCGCCCGCTGGTCGCCGAGCAGCACCACCGGCACGCCGTAGGGCGCCCACCGGGCCGCGGGCACCACCGGGGCGAACAGCGACACCACCGGCGTGCGCACCGCGGCGGCGAGGTGGGCGGGCCCGGTGTTGGGCGCCACCACCACGTCGGCCCCGGCGAGCACCGCGGCCAGGCCGCTGAGATCGGTCCGGCCGGTCAGGTCCAGCGCACCGGGGCAGCTGATCCGCCGCACCAGGTCGCGGTCGCCGGGCGCGCCGGTGAGCACCACCCGGTGGCCGTGCTCGGTCAGCAGCCGCACCGCCGCCGCGGTCTGCGCCACGCCCCATTCGCGGGCGGGCGCGGTGGCGGCGGGGTGCACCACGACGTAACCGGGTCCGCCGGTCAGCTCGGCGACGTCGGGCAGCGGGCCGCGGATCGCGAGCTTGCCGTCGTCACCGGGCGGCAGGCGGTAACCGGCTGCCTCGGCCAGCGAAAGCGCGCGTTCGGCCTCCGGCGGGTCCCCGTCGACGCGGTGGCGCAGGTCGAGCAGCGCCCCCGGGTAGTCCTCGCTGATGGCGCCGATCCACGGCACCCCCGCCTCCCGCAGCGCCAGCGCCATCGGCAACGGCGACTGGTGGAAGGAGGTCAGGATCAGCGCCCGGTCCGGCCGCACCCCGCGGATCCGGTCGCGGAACTCCGCCATGCCCGCCGCGGTGACCGCCGGGGGTTCCGGGTCGATCCACGGCGCGCACCAGTCGAGCACGCGGTCCACGCCGGGCAGCAGTTCGGCCGCCGCCCGGCCCCGCGGGCCCGCCAGGAAGGTGACCTCCTCGGCGGACGCGGCCACCGCTCGGACGGCCGGCCCGGCGAGCAGCACGTCACCGAGGTTGTCCGAGCGGACGACGAGCACGCGTGCGCTCACGGCCGGACACCCGAGAAAGCCATGACCACGGCGTCGTCCAGGGTTTCCGCCACCCGCGCGTACCGGCGGGCGTGCTCGACCTCTTCGGGCTTGGTCTTCTCGGTGGGCACCAGGATCGCCTGTGCCCCGGCGCGGAGCGCCGCCCGGACGTCGGAGCCGATGTCCCCGATGACCACGCACTGCTCGACCGGCACGCCCAGGTCGCGTGCGGCCTGTTCGACCAGTCCCGGCTGGGGTTTGCGGCAGCCGCAGCCGTCGGCGTCGCGGTGCACGCAGACCTGCCAGGTGTCGAACGGGCCGAGCAGCTCGTCCACCCTGGCGTTGACCTCGGCCAGCTGTTCCGGGCTGATCAGGCCGTGCGCCACCCCGGACTGGTTGCTCACCACGCCGACCCGCACCCCGCGGGAACGCAGGCGCCGCAGGGCTTCCTCCACCCCGGGCATGGGCTTGACCTGGTCGGCGTCGGCCAGGTAGGGCACGTCGGTGATCAGCGTGTCGTCGCGGTCGAACAACACCGCGGCGGGCACCCGGCCGGTGCGGACGCGGACCTCACCCGCCAGTCGGTGCGCACAGGCCACCGGCGGGATGAGCGCGCTGGTCACCAGCATCCGCGCGATCTCCCCGGGCGTGCGCGGGCCGGGCAGGATCCGGCGCGCGGCGAACTCCGCGGTCAGCCCGAGCCAGGCTCCGGCGGCGAACTTGGCCCACGGGCGCCGGGTCGCGGCGAGGCCGATCGTCGCGGCGGCACACGCGGTGGTCAGGGCGTGCCGGCCGAGCCTGCCGGGCCCCTCCCCGGTGTCCTTGCGCCAGTTGCGGCCGAACTTGGCCCGCATCAGGGCGTTGTCGGCGTTCCCGCGTTGCGCGCGGACGCTGGCGAAGAAGTCGGCTCGGCGGGCGGGGTGGATGGTGACGCGATCACCGCGCACCAGCCGGTAACCCGCGCGTTCGGCCCGCAGCGCGATGTCCGCGTCTTCCCGGAAGGCACGGGGGAAGCGCTCGTCGAAACCGCCGATCGCGACCAGCACTTCGCGGCGGTAGGCCATGTCGGCGGTGATCCACCGGGCGGTGGCCAGCCCCGCCGTGCCGCGCTCGTCGTCGGTGGGACGGCGGTCCGGCGGCAGCGGCACCTCGATCCGGCCCTGGGACGCGTCGGCTTCCACGGTCAGGTCTTCGGCGAGCCGGCGACGCCAGTCGGCGGGCACCCGCACGTCGTCGTCGAGGAAGGCGATCCACTCGGTGCTCGCGGCCTGCCAGCCGAGGTTCCGCGCACCCGCCGGACCGCGCCCGCCGGTGCGCAGCACGCGCACCGGCAGCTCCAGCTCCGGCAACCGCAGTTCGTCGCCCTCGGGCCGGTCGTCGACCACGATGACCTCCGCGGGCGCCGGGCCGTCGCCGTGGTCCAGTCCACTGAGGAGGGTGTTCAGCGCAGGCCGGCCGGTGGTCGGGATCACCACGGTGTAGTCGGGGTTCACACCGGCCTCCGCACCACGAACGGGCCGATGGCCAGCACGTCGACCGGACTGGAGCCGAAGCATTCGAGCGCGTCGCGGGGATCGTCCACCATCGGCCGCCCCGCGGTGTTCAGGCTGGTGTTGACCACCACCGGCAGGCCGGTCCGGTCGGCGAAGGAGGCCAGCATCCTGGCCAGCAACGGTTTTTCGGCGGCGTCCACGGTCTGGATGCGTGCCGTGCCGTCCACGTGGGTCACCGCGGGCAGGCGCTCGGCCCACTCCGGCGCGACCTGGTGCACGAACAGCATGTACGGACTCGGCAACGGCCCGCCGCTGAAGATCTCGGCGGCCCGGTCGGCCAGCACCATCGGCGCGACCGGGCGGAACTGCTCGCGGCCCTTCACGTCGTTGAGCCGTTCCAGATTGGCCTTGTGCCCGGGGTGCGCCATCAGCGAGCGGTGCCCCAGTGCCCGCGGCCCGAATTCGGCACGCCCCTGGAACCAGGCGACGATGCGGTCTTCGGCCAGCGCTTCGGCGACGGCTTCGGCCACGTCGTCCGGCTCTTCGTACTTGACCCCGGCGCGCTCGAGCCAGCCCCGCAGCTCGTCGTCGCTCCAGCCGCGGCCCAGATCGGCCCCGGACATGGGTTCGAGCCGCTCCCCCGCCTCGGCGGCCAGGTGCAGCGCCGCGCCGAGCGCGGTGCCCGAGTCACCGGAAGCCGGTTGCACCCACACCTCGTCGAACGGGCCTTCGGCGTACACGCGGCTGTTCGCCACGCAGTTGAGCGCGATGCCGCCCGCCAGCGTCAGCCGGGTCTGCCCGGTCTGCCCGTGCAGCCAGTGAGCCAGTTCCAGCAGCACGTCTTCGAGTCGCTTTTGGACGGTCGAGGCCAGATCGGCGTGCACCTGCTCGAAATCCCCGGTGCGCCGCGGCGCGAAGGAAGCCCAGTCGATCGGCTCGGTCCGGAAACCGCCGTCGCCGGTGGTGTACACGAGTTCGCGGAACTCCGGCTCGAAGCGCGGCTTGCCGTAGGAAGCCAGCGCCATCACCTTGTACTCGTCGCTGGACCGGGCGAAGCCGAGGTGCTCGGTCAGGTCCTCGTACAGCAGGCCCAGCGAGTGGGGCAGCGACTGGGTCGCCCATTCCACCAGCTTGCCGTCGCGGTATTCACCGGCGAGGTAGGAGATGTTCTCCCCGCGGCCATCGGCGACCAGCACCGCCGAATCCCCGAACGGAGCAGCGAGCCCGGTCGAAGCCGCGTGAGCCACGTGGTGCCGGACGAACCGCACGATATCCGGATCGAGACCGGGCAGAACGGTCTTCAGGAACTTGGGTACGCGCTGCGCATAGGTGGTGCGCAACTCTTCCCACGCCGGATCGAGGCCGCCGAGGCTGTGGTCGACCACGGCCGGGTCGTAGGAGTACCCGATCGCGTCCAGCTGCGTTTCGTCGATCCCGCCCTGCTCCAGGCACCAGCGGATGGCCTGTTCGGGCAGCTCCCACGCGGCGAACGGCACGGCGGGCTTGCCGTGCTTGCGACGGCTGAAGCGCTCCTCCTCGGCCGCGGCCACCACTTTGCCGTCGACCACGAGTGCTGCCGCGGGGTCGTGGAACACGGCGTTGATTCCGAGTATCCGCACCCGGTCACCTCCATCATCGACGGCCGCTCTCTCCTGTGTCGCTACCCGTTGAAGCGGCTCTCAAACGATTTCCTGCTCTTTCTCGCTGTCCGGGCGTACAGTCGGTAACGCCTTGAAGCGACTCTCCGGCGCGTGGAAAGCCGGGCCGTCCGGCGGGAGCGGGACCGGCCGCACCGGGAATCCGGGGTCAGTTGTCCGAACCCGCCAGCATGGCGGCCGGGGCGTTGACCGAGAGCACGTTCGAGTACACGCGCAGGGTGTCCGCGGCGATGCGGTCCCACGAATAACGGGCGTTCGCCCGATCGGACCCCGCCGCGCCGTACGCCTCCCGGGTCACCGGATCGGCCAGCAGCTCGCGGATCTTCGCCGCCAGCGGCCCCGGCTGGCGGGGCGGCACCAGTGCGCCGGTGAACCCGTCGACCACGGTGTCGGTCAGCCCGCCGACCGCGGAGGCCACCACCGGCACCCCGCAGGCCATCGCTTCCAGCGGCACGATGCCGAACGGCTCGTACCACGGCGTGCAGAGCACCAGGTCGGCCGAGCGCATCAGGGCGGGCATGTCGTCACGGGACACCGCACCACGCAGGTGCACCCGGTCGGCCACGCCCATGCGCTCGGCGAACCAGCGCAGGCGGTTCGCTTCCTCGTCCTGGTCGTCCGAACCGCCCGCGATCACCAGTTCGGTGTCGGGCACCGCCCGCAGCGCCGCGATCGCGGTGGAGAAACCCTTGCGGGGCACCAGCCTGCCCACCGCGAGCAGGCGCCGCTGCGCGCCCTTGGCCTCGGCCGGGCCGGTGGGCGTGAACCGCGTCAGGTCCACCCCGCACGGCACCACCGAGATCGCCGACCGCGGCACGCCCATCCGGATCAGCTCGAACACCTCGTCCGAACAGGTCGCCGCGATCCGCGCGGCGTGCTTGCCCACCATGCGCTCGATGCGGTTGCGGTCGGGCGGGCTGGTGTCGGCGTCGCCCTGGTGCCGCCGCTTGACCACGCCGAGGGCGTGGAAGGTGTGCACCACCGGCACCCCCGCCGACTTCGCCGCGAGCACCGAGGCCAGCCCGGACATCCAGAAGTGCGAGTGCACCACGTCCGGTGGCTCGGCCAGCCAGTCCTGTTCCAGCCGCAGCGCGAATTCGTTCATGTACGGCAGCAGGTCGTCCTTCGGCACCGTGCGCACCGGCCCCGCGGTGAGGTGGCGCACGGTGACCCCGGCGGCGGTGACCACTTCGTCCGGTTGGTCCGGATCGTCGCGTCGCGTGTAGACCGTCACCCGATGGCCCGCTCTCGCCAGCGCGGCCGAAAGCTCGGCCACGTGCAGGTTCTGCCCGCCGGCGTCCACCCCGCCCAGTGCCGCCAGCGGGTTGGCGTGCTCCGAGACCATCGCGATCTTCATCGGCTACCTCCAGCGAACTCGTTCATGCGATAACCCGGCCGAACAGCGTGTCCCAGTTGTGCAGGAACTCGCCGAGACCGTGGTGCGCCAGCGCGTGTTCCCGCGCGGCCTTCCCGGCGGACCGGGCCCGGTCGGGGTCCGCGACGAACTCGCGGACCACCGTGGTGAGCTTTCCGACGTCGGTGGCGGCCAGCCCGGCTTCGGGGGGCACGGTCACCGCCGCCTCGGTGGTCGCCAGCGCGACCACCGGCATGCCCAGGTGCATGGCTTCGATCAGGGACAACCCGAGCGAGGTCCACCGGGCGGTGTGCACGTAGACCCGCCGCGCGGCCAGTTCCCGGTGCAGTTCGCCCAGCGGCAGGTCGCCGATCGGCCGCAGCCGGTCCGCGTCCACCCCGACGTGCTCGTTCAGCCCGTCGAGACCCATGCCGAAGACGTCCACCGGAGCCGCGCGGCAGAACGCGGGCAGCAGGTCGGTCCCGGTCCGCCTGCCCCGGCGGATCGGCTCGTTGACCACCACGGCCGCGCGTTCCTCGACCCCGGTGTAGAGCTCCCCCGGGTCCGGCACGCCGTGCGGGATGACCATCACCGGCGCGTCCCCGGAGTCCCAGATCAGCTGGTTGAAGTGGGTCACGTGGACGATCGGGATCTCCTGCTGGTCCGCCAGCGGGTGCCGGGTGTCCGGCACGTTCCCGAGCGGGGTGTTGTGCTCGACGTAGACCGCGGGCACGTCCCGCCCCGGCCGCCGCCCGAGCAGCTCCTCGGCGCGGTCGAGCTCTTCCGGCCGCTGGAGCACCACCACGTCCACCGGGGTGTCGGCCAGTTCCGCCGCGCCCACTTCGACGACGTTGTCGCCCCACGGGCGGCCCGCCCGGCCGAGGCCCCACGGGCCCCCTTCGGCCAGTGTCGGCAGGAGGTAGCGGTGCCCCCCGCGGACGAAGGCGTTCATCCACGAGCCGTGCACATGCCAGGCAAGCACTTCCATGGTTGAAGTAGTTTCCCGGCAGAAGTGGCCTAAACACGAGATCGCCAACTACGTGTGCGCGGCCGCCGCCGGGGTATCCGGGGCCGGTCCCGACCACCGGTTCGATCGAGGAGCGCGCTTTGCTGATCCGCAGTGACGTCCACGGGCCCGGCCTCCGGCGGGTCCGGCGCGGCCGCGGCTTCAGCTACCTGACCCCGGAGGGTGACAAGCTCGACGACCCCGACGTGCTCGCCAGGATCAAGGGGCTGGTCATCCCGCCCGCCTGGCGCGAGGTGTGGATCTGCCCGGACCACCAGGGGCACATCCAGGCCGTCGGGGTGGACGACGCCGGTCGCCGCCAGTACCTCTACCACGAGGAGTGGCGCCGTGAACGGGACGCGGAGAAGCACGACCGCGTGCTCGACCTGGCCCGCAGGCTGCCGCGCTGGCGGCGCGCGGTGACCGAGGACCTCGGCTCACCGGGGCTCGGCCGGGAGCGGGTGCTGGGCACCGCGCTGCGGCTGCTCGACCGCGGTATCTTCCGCACCGGCGGTGAGGAGTACAAGGAGGAGAACGGCACGCACGGCGTGGCCACGCTGCTGCGCGAGCACGTCCGGCTCAGCGGTGACGAACTGCGGTTCCGCTACGTCGCGAAGGGCGGTATCAACCGGGCCATCTCGGTGCGCGACGAGCTGCTGGCGAAGTCGGTGAAAGCGTTGCGGCGCAACGACTCCGGTAGTGACCGGCTACTGGTCTACCGCAACGGCAGGGCGAGCTGGCACGAAGTGCGCGCCGAGGACATCAACGAGCGGTTCAAGGAACTGGCCGGTGAGGAGTTCACCGCGAAGGACCTGCGCACCTGGAACGCCACCGTGCTGGCGGCCGCCGCGTTCGGCCGCAACGCCGACCGGGTGTCGAAGCGCACGGTGACCGCGGTGATGAAGGAAGTCGCCGAGGCACTGGGCAACACGCCCGCCGTGGCCAGGGACTCCTATGTGGACCCGCGCCTGGTGCGGGCGTTCGAAGAGGGCGAGACCATCGAGCGGGCGGTCCGGCGGGCCAGGGACCTCGACGACGAGCGACGCCGGGAAACGCTGGAACGCGCGGTGGTGCGGTTGCTGAAAGGGAGGACCGAATGACAGCAGAGCCACGTCGGGTGCGGATGGTGCCGGGCGGTCCGGTGCTGGTGGAGGGCCCGGTGGAGATCGAGCTGCCCGACGGCACGACGGAGTGCTCGGACCGGTTCGTGGTCGCGCTGTGCGCCTGCCGCCGGAGCAAGCGGTTCCCGTTCTGCGACACCAGCCACCGCGCCAGGAAGCGCTGAGGAGTACCCGGCGGCGGGGTGGGGTATGCACCGGTATGCGTTCCGCACCGAGCATTCGAGCCAGGGCCCTGATCGCCTCGATGCGGCTCATGCGCCGCAAGCAGGTGTTCGCCGATCCGGAGAAACTGCGCGAAAGCGTGCAGAGCGGGCGTCGCCACGACCGCGAGGAGCCACCCTCGCTGATCCACCGCGGCACCCGCGTCACCTGCACCGATGTGGACGGGACGGCGTGCCACACGATCCGCCCGCACGCCCCGACCAGCACGCGGCACGTGCTGTACTTCCACGGCGGTGCCTACGTGCACGAGATCCAGCGCGACCACTGGGAGTTCGCGCGGCGGCTGGCGCTGCACACCGGTGGTGCGGTGACCGTGCCGGTCTACCCGCTCGCCCCCGATTCGACCTGTGCCGAAACCGTGCCGCTGGTCAAGCGGATCCACGACCGCGTCCTCGGTGACACCGACCCGCACAGCCGGGTGCTGATGGGCGACTCCGCCGGTGGGGCGCTGTCGCTGGTGCTCGCCGAGCAGCTGCGGGACAACGGTGAGGACCAGCCCAAGGAGATCGTGCTGCTCTCCCCGTGGCTCGACGCCACGATGAGCCACCCGAGCCTGGCGGCACTGGATCCGCTGGACCCGTACCTGAGCGTGCCGGGCCTGGTGGAGGCGGCTCGCCTGTACTCCGGCGGCCTGCCCGCCGACGACCCGTGGCTGAGCCCGATCAACGGCAAGCTGACCGGCCTGGGGCGGCTGAGCCTGTTCGTCGGCACCAGGGACGTCCTGCTCGCCGATGCCCGCCGGCTGCGCACCCTGACCGCCGAGCGCGGGGTCGACCTGGAGTACTGGGAGTACGAGGGCATGTTCCACGCGTGGATGCTGACCACCTTGCCGGAAGCCAGGGACGCCACGCGCCGGATCGTGCACACCGTCCTGCGCTGACCCCCGACTGCGAGGTCGCGCCGGTCACTGGAGTGTGGCGCGCCGGGCCGCCCGCGGCACGGTGTGCCACTCCAGTGACCGGCTCAAAAGCGACCTCGCCGCCTCGCCGGAGGCGAGGCAGACTACTCAGAAAACTCGAAGTGCAGGGCTTCGACCACCGCGTCGAACTTCTGCTCCATCTCCTTCTCGGTGGCCGCGCCGATCACCATGTCGGCGAGTTCGAAGCTGTAGCTGTCCTGGGCGGGCAGGTCGGACAACCGGGTGCCCTCCTGGGCCACCAGCTCGATCTGCACGCCGGGGATCCTGCGCTCGATCTCGGCGATCTCCTCCGGCGTCGGCACGCGTTCGACCACCCCGTCCTCGAAGCGGCGGTGGTACCACTTGGCCGAGATCGACCACTTCCCGCGCCGCGACGGGGCCGCCGGGTCCTTGCCGAGGCCCAGTTGCACCACGCGGTAGTGGTTCGGCACCCCGTCGACGTCCTCGAAGATCTCCGCGTGCGACTGCGAGTGCCGCGGGTTGATCTCCAGCACGGACACCTGGTTGCTCTCCGGGTGCACGAAGTACTCGATGCTGAACGTGCCGTGGTCCAGGCCCACCTGCTTGATCACCCGCTTGGCGATCTCAGTCATCCGCTCCTGCGCCTCGTCGGGCAGCTGCGAGGGGTACTGGTGCCGCAGGAACGACGTCGTGCCCGGGTAGTTGATCGAATCGAGCGCGCCGTAGACGACCACCTCGCCGTTGTAGGCGTAACCCTCCACCGCGGCCTGGACCCCGGTCAGCGCACCTTCGGCCAGGCACGCCTCACCACCGATTTCCGCGATCTCCCGCGGCAGTTCGAGCTGGTCCATCACGAACTGGAACGGCTTGCCCACCCGGCCGATGCCGTCGCAGATCTCCTTGACCGCCTGGTCGAACTCCGTCTGGTCCCCGACGTGGAAGGCCAGTTCCGAGGAGAACGACTTGACCGGTTTGAGCCACATCGGATAGTCGATCTTCTCCGGTTTCTCCGGTTGCCCGGCCAGGTCCACGATCGCGAACTCGGGGTACTCGTCGATCACCTTGGCCTGTTCCAGCCGGGACCAGTACTTGTGCTCGCACTTGACGATGGCCTCCAGCGGGGCCGATGGCAGGCCGTACCGCCGGCACAGGATCGGCACCATGGTGCTCACCGGGAAGTCCCAGTAGCCCACGATGGCCCCGATCTCACCGTCGAACGCGTCCAGTTGGCGCTGCGCCTTCTCCAGCAGGTCCTCGATCGGGATCTCGCCGTGCTGGATGTCCTCGATGGTCAGCACGCCGTGGAAGCGGTAGTCCTCCGCACCGGGGATCCTCCGCAGGGTGCGTTCGTTCGCTTCGTCCAATCCCAAGACAAAAATATCGATCGCCATGCAAGAGCGGTACCCGGTGGGAAATTTCCCGAAACTGCACCCGGTCAGCCGACGTACCGGCGGGCCACCGAATTCCGCTGCGACTGCTCCAATTCGACCAGACCGGCTTCGACCACCTCGGGTACCACCCGCCGCGACCGGAGTACCCAGGGCAGGCCGCGCAAAGCTTCCACCACCGCACCGGCGGTGAACCGGTCCCGCGGGGCCGAGCCGAGCACGCTCACCGTGCGCCGCCACGCACTGCGCACGGGCCGTCGCAGCCACAGCGTCCACAGCGTGTTGCGGATGCCCAGCTGCCGCCGTCGGCGCGCGTCCCTGGCCTTCGACGGGGCGTGGTGGATCACCACGTCCTCGGCCCAGCACATCCACCAGCCCGCCGCCGCGAGGTCGAGCGCCAGCAGTTCCTCCTCGCCGCCGAACCACATCTGCCGCGAGAAGCCGCCGACGCCTTCGAAGGCGCTCACCCGGAACATCGACAGCCCCGCCATCACGCCGAGCAACGCCGGTCCGGGCAGCCAGTCCGGCCCGCGTACCGGCGAGTACCGCAGTTCCGGGGTGATCGGGTCCTCGACCAGGTCCGGTTCGACCAGGCAGCGGCCGGTGACCGAACCCAGGCCGGGGTGCGCGTCCAGCAGGTCCGCCGCCCTGGTCAGCGCCCCGGGCTGCCAGCGCGTGTCGTCGTCGCAGAACGCCACGTACGGCGTGGTGACGCGGCTGACCGCGACGTTGCGGCCGAGCGCGCCGAGGTTCCGTTCGGCCCGGATCAGCTCGACCCCCGGGTACCGCGTCCGGACCGCCTCGGCGGTGCCGTCGCTGGATCCGTTGTCCACCACCACGATCGGCGCGGCGTCCGGCAGCGCGGTCATGCACGCCAGCGTGTGCATCAGTTCCCCGCACCGGTCCCTGGTGATGATCACCACGGTCGTCCTCATGCGCTTCCCTCCAGCAGCCGCACCCGGGCTTCCACCGCCCGCGGCAGCCGTCGTCGTTGCCGCAGCACCTTCGGCAACCGGCGGACCGCGCCGGCCAGCGCCCGCGGCGAAGCCGTGACCGCCGCGGTGACGCAGTCCTTCGGTGCCCGCCGCAGCCAGGTGATCAGCAGGTTGTTGCGGGCTTCGAGCCGCCGCCTGCGGGCGGCGGGCAGGCGCACCGCCGACGGGTGGTGGTGCGCCACGATGTCTTCGACGTAGCAGAGTTGCCAGCCGCAGGCGGCGAGGTCGTAGGAGAGCAGTTTCTCCTCCGCGCCGAAGTGCAGCAGCGGGTCGAAGCCCCCGCAGTCGGCGTAGGCCGTCCTGCGGACGATCGCCGAGCAGGCGAGGAAGCCCAGCACGGCCGGGCCGGGGGTGCCCGCGTCCCGCCCGAGCGGGCTGCCCGCCATCAGCTCGACCACCGGGTCCGGCCGGTTTTCCGGGCCCACCAGGGTTTTCCCGGCGATCAGGCCGAGCCGGGGGTGGCGGTCGAAGAGCAGTTCGGCCTTGGCCAGCGCGTCCGGTGCCCACCACGAGTCGTCGTCGCTGAACGCCACGTACGGCGTGCGGGCGGCTTCCACCCCGACGTTCCGCGCGGTGGCACCCAGGTTCTGGGGCAGGGACAGCAGTTCGGCACCCGCCGCGGTGGCCACGTCCGCGGTGTGGTCGGTGGAAGCGTTGTCCACCACGATGATCGGCGGCCGCGGCCGCAACGCCGAGAGCTCGCGCAGGGTGCGCGCGAGTTCACCGGCCCGGTTCCTGGTCGCGATGACCACCGTCGTCTTCATCGGTACCCCCGCAGTCCGGCCAAGAGTTCGTCGAGCATGGGCTGGTCGGACGGCGCCTCGTGGACCACCGCGCTCACCCGTCCCCGTGCGGACAGGCACCACGCCCACCAGTGGTCGAAGGCACCCGGCACCACCGCCGTTCCCGCGTCGACCAGCGCCGGCCAGCCCAGGGCACGGGCCTGCGCGGTCACCTTGCCGCCGCCTTCCACCGGATCGATGGCGAGCACCGGCACCCCGGCCCGCAGGCCGAGCACCAGTCCGTGCAACCGGGTGGTGACCAGTGCGTCCAGCCGGGTCAGCAGCGAGGTGAACTGGTCCGGCGTCGCGCAGTTGCGCCAGTCGCGGGTGTCGAGCCGGGTGTCCACCGGCACCCGGGCGCAGTCGAGGGTGTTCAGCCAGTCGTCCAGCGCGGCGTGCACGGCGTCGTGGCGCCGCCTGTCGCCGTACTCGCGCTGGCCGGGAGCCAGTGCGACGCCGATCACCGGGGTGCGGGTGGTGCCGGCGCAGCAGGCCAGGTCCGGGCGGGCGCGGCCGGGTTCGTCCCTGGCGAGCACCTGGTGGAAGCCGGTCACCGCCGGATCGGCCGGGTCGATCACCGACACCCCGGCCGCGATGCGGTGGCAGTCCGCGAACCGCTCGTGCAGCCGCCGGACCTGCTCCCCGTGTGCCGGGCCGCAGACGAAGACCAGGTGCGAGTACCGCGTGGAGTCGGCGTCCTCCAGCCGCAGCGCCCCGGGCTGGAAGGCGGGGCTCCACGCGGTGTCGTGGTCGATCCCGGCCGAGGTCAGCGCCGTGCGCACCGAGCGGAGGCTCAGCACGTCCCCCGCGGTCGCTTCGCCGTCGAGAAAACTGGGCCAGCCGGTCAGCAGCACGCGCATGCCCCCGCATACCCGGTTGATCGCCGGGTACACCCTCCGGCATGGACTGGAACTTCACCCGGGCGGTGGTCACCGGTGGCGCCGGCTTCGTCGGCTCGCACGTGTGCGCCCGCCTGCTGAGCTTGGGCACGCAGGTGATCTGCGTGGACAACTTCGCCACCGGCGTGCGCGACAACCTCCGCGAGCTGCTGGACCAGCCCGGCTTCAGCCTGGTGGAGGCGGACATCACCACGGCGCCGCCCGATCCGCCCGGTGCGCTCGACCTGGTCCTGCACCTGGCCTGCCCCGCTTCCCCGCGGGACTACCTGCGGCTGCCGTTCGAGACGCTGGCCGTCGGCGCCGCGGGCACCGCGTGGGCGCTCGGCCTGGCCCACCGCCACGGGGCGCGGTTCCTGCTCACTTCCACCAGCGAGGTCTACGGCGACCCCGAACGGCACCCGCAGCGCGAGGACTACTGGGGCAACGTCAACCCCATCGGCCCGCGCAGCGTCTACGACGAGGCCAAGCGCTACGCCGAGGCGTACACCGCCGCCGCGCGGCGCGAGTGGGGCGCGAACACCGCCATCGCCCGCATCTTCAACACCTACGGGCCGAACATGCGGGCCGGTGACGGCCGGATGATCCCGGCGTTCGTCAGCCAGGCGCTGCGGGGTGAACCGCTGACCGTGGCCGGAACGGGGCAGCAGACCCGGTCCATCTGCTACGTCGACGACACGGTGACCGGCTTGCTCGCGCTGGCGGCCAGCGGGCACCCCGGGCCGATGAACATCGGCAACCCGCACGAGCTGACCGTGCTGGAGATCGCCGAGGAGGTGCGCAGGCTGACCGGCAGCGAGTCGCCGATCACCCACATCGAAGCCGCCGAGGACGACCCGCGCCGCCGTTGCCCGGACATCGGCCTGGCGAAGGCCGAACTCGGCTGGGAGCCGGAGACCCCACCGGCCGAGGGGCTGCGGCACACGATCAAGTGGTTCGCGGAAACAAACCAACCGGATGCTTGAACACTGAGCAATATCCGATACGACCGGACCCGGTGCCACCCGGTAACTTCGTGCTGACGCCTGGTCAGCACGGTGCCGGAGGAGAGTCCCCATGTTGCTCGCGGACAAGATCGCAGTCGTATACGGGGCCGGCGGCGCACTCGGCCGGGCGGTGGCGCGGGCCTTCGCCGCCGACGGCGCCACCGTCCACCTCGCCGGGCGCACCGCCGGACCACTCGAAGCGGTGGCCGCCGAGATCACCGCGGCGGGCGGCGTGGCCTGCACCGCCGTGGTCGACGCGCTCGACGAGCGGGCCGTGGAGAACCACCTCGACGACATCGGGCCGGTCGACGTGTCGTTCAACCTCATCTCACACGGTGACGTGCACGGGGTGCCGCTGCTCGACATCGAGGTGGAGGACTTCGTCCGGCCCATCCACACCGCCGTGGTGGGCAACTTCCACACCATGCGCGCGGCCGCCCGGCACATGGTCAAGCAGCAGTCGGGGGTGATCCTGACGCTGACCTCACCGCCCGCCAAACTGGTCGGCCCGCTGATGGGCGGCACGGCCGTGGCCGAGGCCGCCATCGAAACCTTCACCCGGGGCCTGGCCGCCGAAATCGGCCTGCACGGTGTGCGGGTGCTCGGCCTGCGGTCGGAGGGCATTCCCGGGGCGTGGGCGGAAGACTGGCACACCAACGTGTTCGACACCCCGGTCGAAGCCACCGACGGCCTCGACCCCGAAGGCCACGCGAACGTGCTCGCCGAGCGGACGATGTTGCAGCGCACGCCGACGGTGGCCGAGATGACCGCCGTCGCGGTTTTCCTCGCCTCCGACCGCGCCGCCGCGATGACCGGCACGATCACCAACATGACCTGCGGTTCGGTGCCCGACTGAGAATTGCACGGGAAAGCGGCGGCCCGTTCCCGGGTCGCCGTTTCCTCATTCGTCCACTTTGTGCAGCAACGCGACCCCGGTTTCCCCGAACCGGCGGATGCGCGCGGTGGATTTGGTGGCGGAGAGGTAATCGTGCACGGCTCGGCTGCAACCGTCCCAGGCGTCGTAGTCGTCGAGGATGATGATCCCGTCGGCGCGCACGTGCGGGTAGAGGTGTTCCAGGCACACCATGGTCGAGTCGTACCAGTCCCCGTCGAGCCGGAGCACCGCGATCGGTTCACCGTCGTACCCCGGCACGGTGTCGGCGAACCAGCCCTCGTGCACGTGGACCGACGGGAAGCCCGCTTCGGCGACCAGCGCCCGGAAATCCTCGGCCTCGGTGCGCAGGTTGTCGAAGTACAGCGGGTCGTCGGTGGCCGCCTGCCAGGTCATCGCGTCCTCGCCGTCGGTGGGTGTGGCCTGCGGCAGGCCGTCCGAGAACGAGTCGTAGAAGTGGTAGTCGCGGTCCGGGCCGCCGATCCGCATCATCGCCGCGGCCATGCCACCCTTCCAGGTGCCGCACTCCACCACCGCGCCGCCGAGGTCGCGCAGCCGTTCCCGCACCAGGGCGAGGTTGTCGCAGAAGAGGTCCTCGGTGATCAGGCTGTACGCGGAAAATCGGCGGAACAATTCCTGGTGCTCGGCGTGTTCGGCCGCGTTTTCCCCGGCGGAAAAGCGCCGGAGTTTGCGCAGGAAACGCTGCGATTCATACCATGGTGTCATGCCATCAGATTATCAATTCCTGCCCCGCTTCCTCTTCTCCTGGAACAACCGACGAGGTCGCCGATCGCGGCAGCCAGTTCGCCGGCGTGCCGAACCTGGGGGTACTGGTGCGGCGCGTCGGCCAATCGGCGGTGTTCCCCGCGCGGCACCGAGGCGGCCATTGCCGCGTGCATCGCGAACAGCCCTTCGTGCAACCGCCGTTCGAGGTCTTCGTCGGCGAACTGCGCCCAGTACGGGTTGCGGCCCGTCGCGGTGAACACGATCATCGGCACGTCGGGCAGTTCTCCCCCGGCCCGCAGTTCGCCGTACAGCTCGCTTTCGAAATTGGCCGTCTCCGCCAACCCAGTCCGCCAAAGCGCCAGGCGGTTCTCGATCAGCGGTTCCCGCACCGCGTCCGGCCATTCGGCGTACAACTCGGCGAGCGCCACCCGCGACTGCGCCAGTTGCTCCGCGGTCAGCTCGGGGATCTCCTGCTCGTTCATCTGCTCGTTCAGCGCGACCGCTTCGGCGGGCAGGTAGTCGAAGATGTCCTCGTGCCCGGGGTCGAGCAAGAGCAGGCCGGCCACCTCCGCCGGGAACAACTGCGCGTACCGGCGGGCGTAGAACGCGCCGAGCGAATGCCCGGCCAGCACGTACGGCGCCGGAACCCCGGCGGTGCGCAGCAGTTCGCGAAGTTCTTCGGCCACCTCGGCAGCACTGCGGGGCAGGGCGATCTCGTCGCTCCAGCCGGTGCCGCCGCGGTCGTAGAGCACGCTGGTGGTCAGTTCGGCGGCGCGCTCGTGCACGTTGAGGAATTCCAGCCCGACCAGGCCCGCGCCGGGCAGGAAGACCACGGCGGGGCCGCCTTCGCCGGAGCGGTGCAACGCCAGCCGTCTTCCGCCGACCTCGTGGTGCCGCCCGAGCGGCGGTGTTCCGCGTGCCATGACCCTCCACCTTTCGCACTTTTTGAGAACGGTAGCACGATGTGAGATCGTTGCGGGGTGGACACCTTGGAACTGCTGGTGCACCCGGTGCGGCTGCGGATCGTGCACGCCCTGTCCGGGGATCGGGCGCTGACCACCGCCGAACTGTGCGAGCGCACCCCGGACGTGTCGAAGGCGACGGTCTACCGGCACGTCGGCCTGCTCGCCGACGCCGGGGTGCTGCGGGTCGACGGTGAGCAGCGGGTGCGTGGCGCGGTCGAACGGCGGTACCGGCTGAGCCGCGAACGCGCGGTGATCGACGCCGAAGCGGTCGCCTCGATCTCCCCGGAGGACCACCGCCGGGGTTTCGCCGTCGCGATGACCATCCTGATCGCCGAATTCGGCGCCTACCTCGACGGCGACCACCCCGACCCGGTCGGCGATTCCGTCGGCTACCGCCAGCACGCCCTCTGGCTCAGCCCGGCCGAACTCGCCGGCCTGATCGGCGGCCTGCGTGCCGCGATCGTCCCGCACCTGGCGAACCCGCCGACCGCGGAGCGCACCCAGTACCTGCTCAGCCCGATTCTGTTCCCGTTGGAGAAACCGGGTACCGACCACTGACTCCCTTCGCCGCGCTCCTCCACCGAACGGTCCATTCGCCGTCACGCCGGCGTTCAACGAACTGTTCTTCCGCACCGGCAGCCCGGCGATGGGCACCATCGTCGGCTCCGCCACCTTCGGCGGCGTGTCCAAATCGGACTGCTGTCCGGCACCGCGGCATTCCTGCCGGTCGAGCAGCTCGGCCGGTGAACCGTGCTCGCCTGGGCTCCACGCCCGCCTCCGGGTCGCCGAGTGCCCGGTGTTCCAGGCGATGGCCGCGAAGCAGGCCACCGTTTCCCTGCCGATGATCGCCGTGCAGCCCGCGTGTGCACCACACGGGATTCGCCACGTCGCGGGAGATCGGCGCGGCGGGCTCTCCCCGCTGATCGCCGCCCCGCCGGTCGTCCAGGCCGGCGGGAAGGGCGGGCTGGACGATCTTCACCGCGGTGGTGTCGTTCCACCTCGCCGCGGGGGCAAGGACGCGGACATCGCTCAGGGGCAGCTCTCGCCCTGGCCCCCGCCGCTGTCGATCGCGGCGGTCAGCGCGGCGACCCTGGCTCGCAGGTCCTTCAGTTCGGCCACCGGCATACCGGTGGCACCGGCGATCCGCCGCGGCACGTCGGCCGCGCGTGCACGCAACGCCTCCCCCGCCGCGGTGAGGTGGATCTCCACCGAGCGCTCGTCCTGTTCGCTGCGCAACCGGCGGATCAGCCCGGCGCCCTCCAGCCGCTTGAGCAACGGCGAGAGCGTGCCGGAATCCAGCCGCAGCCGCGCGCCGATCTCCTTGACCGAAACGCCGTCGGACTCCCACAGCACCAGCAGCACCAGGTACTGCGGATAGGTCAGATCCAGCTCGCGCAACGCCGTGCGGTACAGCGTGCCGAACGCGCGGGAGGCCGCGTGCAGCGCGAAGCAGATCTGGTTGTCCAGGCGCAACAGCTCCGCCGCCGTCACGGCGGGCGCCTGGGGGTGGCTCTCGGTCATGCCCCCAGCCTACATTAGGTTGCGCACAACTCAATTGCGTGCAACACTTCTGGGGCACCCACGACGGAAGGACTCCCCATGGCGCTCTACACCGCGGCGGCGACCGCCAACGGCCGCGACGGCAAGGCGGTCAGCTCCGACGGCCAGCTGGACCTGACCCTGGCCATGCCGCCCGCGCTCGGCGGCACCGGCAAGGGCACCAATCCCGAGCAGCTGTTCGCCGCCGGGTACGCCGCCTGCTTCGCCAGCGCGCTCGGCCTGGTCGGCAGGCAGGCCAAGGTGGACACCAAGGACATCTCGGTGACCGCCGAGGTGGGCATCGACAAGGACGACACCAGCTTCGCGCTCGCGGTCACCCTGCGCGTGGAGCTGCCCGCCGAGATCGACGAGGAGACCGGCCGCCGATTGGCCGAGCAGGCGCACCAGGTCTGCCCGTACTCGAAGGCCACCCGCGGCAACATCCCGGTCGAGCTCGTCGTCGAATAGCACCGCGTGGCGCGGGCGCCAGCCCGGCTCGCGCAGCGCCCGCGCCACCGCACTGCTCAGGACCCGGATGCCGCGGACCGCACCGGGGGCGACGCCGGTCAGTTCGCGGATCCGCCCGAGCCGGTAGTCCAGCGTCCGCGGGTGGATGTGCAACGCCAGCGCGGTGCCGAGCCGGTTCATGTCGTTGCGGTAGTAGGCGCCCAGGGTGACCACCAGCTCCGGCCCGTTCGCCAGCCGCCGCACCGGGTCGCCGAGCCACTCCTCCACCTCCGGCACCTGGTCACCCCGAGTTCCGCAAAACCTCGGGAATGCCGTACAGCGCACGCGGAACGCGCTCGCGTGGCGCCACCTGCGCCACCCTGGTGGCCACCGAACTGCGGACGACCAACGCGACGTATTCCCCGTGCACCGCGACGCCGAGGCTCCTGGCGATTTCCCCGGCGGTGGCGGCGTTCGCCAGCAGTGATCCGGCCAGGTTGCGCACCCGCTGCGCCAGTTTCACGCGCCACGCCTGTTCGTCCAGGTAGCCGCGCAGGTAGGCGGCCGTGCCACGCAGTCCCTGCGCGCCGAACCAGGCGGTCAGCTGAAGCGTTCGGTCAGGTCCTCGCTGCCGTTCGCCGCGTCGTGGATTTCGTGCGGCATCAGGTTGGCGTGCAGCACCAGCGCCGCTTCGTCCAGCTGGCGGTTTCCCTGGTCATTTCGACGGTGCGGCGGCGGAACCAGATGGCGTGGTCGAGCATGTCGCGTGCCCGCGCGGATCGGCGGCTTCCCGCCGGTAGTCCGGTATTTCCCCGGCGTAGGCGACCAGCTCCGCCCGCGCGCTGGCTTCGGCCCGTTTGTCCAGCGATCCGAACAGGTCGCTCACACCGGCTCCCCTCGAATCGAGGTCTCGCCGGATCGTAGTGAAGCGGCGGGGCTCGGGGGAAGGCGCGATTCCGCTCGCCAGCAGCGGGACGAGCCGAAAACGGGGTGCCGGGGGCGGCCGGGTGTGTTCTGATGATGTTGTGGAGCTGTCCGTACTGCTGGCGTTCGTCGCCGCCGCACTGGTCATCAGCCTGGTCCCGGGACCGGACATGCTGTTCATCGTCGCCAACGGCATCGCCAGGGGCAGGCGGGCCGGGGTGGTGGCCGCGCTCGGCATGTCCACCGGCCTCGCCGTGCACACCGTCGCCGCCGCGCTCGGCCTCGGCGCGCTGCTGCAGGCGGTCCCGGCCGTGCTGGACGCCATCCGGATCACCGGGGCGGCCTTCCTGGTCTACCTGGCGGTGACCACGCTGCGCTCGTCGAAGGAAGCGCTGGTCAACACCGATCCCGAGCCGGTGCCGGACCGCGGCCTGCGGCGCACCTACGTGCTGGCGGTGCTGACCAACCTGGCCAATCCGAAGGTGATCCTGTTCTTCCTCGCCTTCTTCCCGCAGTTCCTGAACCCGGCGGGCAGCTGGCCGATGTGGGTGCAGTTCCTGGTGCTGGGCGCGGTGTTCATCGCGGTGGGGCTGTCGGTGGACGGTTCGGTCGGCCTGACCGCCGGTGCGCTGGCGGCCCTGCTGCTGCGCCGCCCGTCGATCCGGCGCTGGCTCAACCGGGTCTCCGCGGCGATCTTCGGCGCGCTCGCCGTGCGCCTGGTCGCCGACCGCGGCGTCACCTAGACGAGCAAGTCCGAAGTGCTCGGTGGCCGTAGGCCACCAGCGATCGGGTGGCTCCCCCGGCGGCGGCTGATCTTGGACACCCCGTCCACGCCTGGACACCACCTGTCGTCAGGACTTGCTCGTCCGGGAACTGGCGGGCCGCCCGCGGGTGCCCCTCCTGCGGGCGGCCCACCTCCTGGTGGCACCGGGGCCGAAGCGGCGTGACCGCCCCGGCCCCGACCGGAGTCGTGCTCGCGTGCCGAAGGGTCAGCTGACGTAGATGTTCGAGTTGCCGCTGCTCTGGTAGCCCTCGGTCGCCATGATCATGTAGTAATTGAAGTTGCCCAGGTTCATCCCCTTGCTCCTCCAGGCGTCGAAGTGGGCGCCGGTGTTGATGGAGCCGCCGACCCGCTTCGACTGCCGGGTGCTCCAGAACTGCGGGAAGGTCTTGGTGCCCTCGACCGACGGGGCGTTGTACCGCATGGTGTGGTAGATGTCGTAGTTGCCGCCGTCGCTGTAGACCGTGCCCCGGTGCTCACCGGTCGGCCGGTAGTTGCCCCAGCTCTCGACGATGTAGTACTCGACGAGCGGGTTCGAGGTCCAGCCGTAGAGGCACAGGTAGCCGTTGCCGGAGGGGTTGAAGCTGCCCGAGTAGTTGACCGTCCGGCGTGAGCCGTTGCTCCAGCCCTTGCCGCAGACGAAGTTGCCGGTGTTGCTCCAGTTGGTCCGGTAGTTGCCACCGTTGCTCAGGGTCATCGAGACCGATCCGCCGCCGTCGGTCCAGAAGGAGTAGTAGTACCCGTTGTGCGTACCGGTCTGGTTGGTGGTGATCGTGGTATCGGCGCCCGCGGTGCCGGGCAGCACCAGTGCGGACGTGGTGGCCAGCGCCAGCGCACCGGTGCCGCCGAGAAACAACCGGCGGTTCATCGGGCGGGGCTGGACGGGCTCCATCGACATGTTTCCTCCTCGTTGAGGCCGGCGGGAGACCACTTCGAGTGTTGGTCCGCCACAACAAGGCTGTCAATAAGTTTCGAACTTATTTCGGAAACATGTCGAAACCTTTAACCCCAGGCTGAGCCTTCGCTTCAACCGACTGTCCAGCCGAATCCGCCGCCAATCGAGCCGGTCGAAGCCGAGGGTTTCGAAAATTTCGGTTACGCGGTGCCCCGCCGCTCCCAGCCCTCCTTGAACAGGTCGAAGAAGGCACCGGTGGACGGGTGCTCGCCGATGAACTCCGGGTCCAGCTCCACCCCGAGGCCCGGCGCGTCCGGCAGCGCGAAGTAGCCGTCGACGACCTCCGGCAGGCCGGGCGCCGCCTGCTTCACGTGCTCGTCGGCGAAGTCGTTGAAGTGCTCCTGGATCTTGAAGTTCGGCGTGCACGCGGCCAGGTGCAGGTTCGCCGCGGTGAGCACCGGGCCGCCGACGTTGTGCGGCGCGATCAGCGTGTAGTGCGCCTCGGCCGTGGCCGCCAGCTTGCGCGTCTCGGCGATGCCGCCGAGGTGCCCGATGTCGGGCTGGATCACGTCCACCGCCCCGGATTCGAACAGTTCGCGGAACTCCACCCGGTCGTGGATGCGCTCGCCGGTGGCCACCGGCGCGTTGACCTTGGCCGCCACCGTGGCCAGCGCCTTGAGGTTGGCGGGCGGCACCGGTTCCTCGATCCACGCCGGGTCGTACGGCTCCAGCATCCGCGCGATCCGGATGGCCTCGGCGGGCGCGAACCGGCCGTGCATCTCCACCAGCAGTTCGATGTCCGGGCCGACCGCGTCACGCACCGCTTCGACCAGCGACACGCACCGCCGGCGCTCGGCCGGGTCCAGTTCCCACTGCCCCGGCCCGAACGGGTCGAACTTCATCGCCAGGTACCCGCGCTCCACCACCTTCTTCGCCGCGGCGGCGAATTCGGCCGGCGTGCGCTCCACTGTGTACCAGCCGTTGGCGTAGGCCTTGATCCGGTCGCGGACCTTGCCACCGAGCAGCCGCCACACCGGCTGGCCGAGCGCCTTGCCGATGATGTCCCAGCAGGCCATCTCCACGCACGCGATGCCGGACATGACGATCTCACCCGCACGCCCGTAGTCGCCGTACTTCATCCGCTGCACCAGCGCTTCGGTGTCGAACGGGTCGTGCCCGACCACGTACCGCGGTGCCGCTTCGGCGAGATAGCCCAGCAGCGCCCTGGTGTGCCCGAGCATGCGGGTCTCCCCCACCCCGGTCAGGCCGTCGTCGGTGGTGACGCGGACGAAGGTGAGGTCGCGCCACGGCGTGCCCAGCACGAAGGTGTCGACCGCGGTGATCTTCATCGGGCAGCTCCCTGGTTCAGCGGTTCCGGCAGTGCGATTCCCTCGGCTCCCAGCTCGGACCTCTCCGCGTCCGGCATCAGCTCGGCGAGCAGGCCGAGGCCGATCTCGGCGCGCCGCACCCGTTCGCGGGCCAGCCGGATGGCCACGTCGGTCAGGTGCGTGCCGCTGGGGTAGATGTTGGGCGAGTTGCGCAGGCCGAACTTGAGGTAGACGGGCGCGGCCACCCGCACGATCTCGGCGATCTCGAAGTGCCGGACGAAACCGCCCTGGTCGTCCGGGGACTCCAGGTAGACGTCCAGCGGCAGGTCGACCGCGGCCCGCACGGCCGCCAGCTGGCCGAGGGTCAGGTCGGTCGGCACGTTGTAGGTGTCCGCGCCGAGCCGTTCCGCCAGCCGGATGGAGACCGGATTGGACAGTCCCATCTGGACACTGATCTTGAACTGGAGGTTCGGCGGCAGCAGGCCGCGGCCGCGCGCGGCGGCGGCCAGTTCCAGGGTGCCGAGATCGGTGATCAGCACGCTGCGCACCCCGGCACCGGCGGACCTGGCGATGTCGGCCAGGTTGTGCACCAGCTGCTCGGTGCCCCTGGCCTGCGCGGCCAGCGCACCCGCGCCGCCTGCCAGTGCGGCGGCGCCGGTGGACCAGCCGGTCAGCGGCCGGGCGAACAGGCTGACCTCCACCCGCGCACCGGCACCGATCTCCGCCATCCGCGTCAGTTCGTCCCCGGTGAGCAGCATTCCCCCGCTGCCCTGGGAAATCCGGTGCACCGGTACCCCGCGGGCACCCGCCTCGGCCAGCACCGCGTCGAACACCTCCGGTCCCTCGACGCTCGGGATCTCCACCCGGTACCGCGCCCCGTCCGGGAAGCGCTTGGCACTGCTGGGCAGCTCGTGATCGGACTCGGCGAACCCGAGTTCGCCGAGCAGGCTGCGGAATCTCTGCACGGGAGGCACCTTTCGTGGGATCAGCCGGCGAAGGTGAGCGCGGGCAGGCCCGCGACCCCCGGCTCGGCGGCGAACACGGCGCCTGCCCGGTGGTCCGGGGCGGCGTCCTGCTGGGAGGTGGTGATGAACAGCCGGGTCAGCCCGGGCCCGCCGAAGGTGCAGGCGGTCACCTGGCTCACCGGCAGGTCGATGACCGCGTCGAGCACGCCGTCGCGGTCGTACCGGCGCACCGCCGAACCACCCCACAGCGCCACCCACACCCCGCCCTCGGCGTCCACGGTGAGGCCGTCGGGTTCACCGGGCGGTTCGACCTCCGCGAACACCCGCCGCCCGGTGAGACCGTCGTGGCTGTCGTAGTCGAAGGCGTCGATCCGGCCGGTGGGTGTGTCCACGTAGTACGCCGTAGCGCCGTCGGGGGCGAAGGCGAATCCGTTGGAAATGGTGACCCCGGTGAGCACCCGCTCCACACCGTGGTCCGGATCGAGGCGGAACAACGCCCCCGCCCCCGCCCTGGTGTCGTAGGCCATCGAGCCGCAGTAGAAGCGGCCGTCGGGATCGCACCCGCCGTCGTTCATCCGGATGCCCTCGTCGATCCACAGCGGACCGAGCGGGGTGATCGGCCCGGCCAGGTCCCCGGCCAGCGCGAACCCGCGTTCGGTGGCCAGCACCCAGCCGCCGGAGCGACGCGGGCGCAACGCGGCCGCCACCGAGCCGACGTGCGTGCGGTCCACCCGGCCGTCCGGGCCGAGGGAGAGCACGTCACCGGCGAGCATGTCCACCCACCGCAGCGTGTCCTGCCACCACACCGGGCCTTCGCCGTGCCAGGCCACGGCCCCGGTCACCGCCTCAACCACGGGCTTCGTCCCGCAACGACGGCGGCAGCAGTTCGCCGGGCAGGTTCTGGTAGGCGACCGGGCGCAGGAACCGCCGGATCGCCGCGGTGCCCACCGAGGTGAAGGTGCCGGTGGCCGCCGGGGCGGGACCGCCGTGGTGCTGGGCGCGGGTGACCGCGACCCCGGTCGGCCAGCTGTTCCAGACCACCCGGCCGGCGAACTCCGCCAGCCTGCGCACCAGCGGGCGGGCCACCTGCTCCCCGGTCTCCCCGTGCACGGTCGCGGTCAGTTCGCCGGTGAACAACCGGGCCGCGGCGAGCAGTTCGTGCTCCCCGTCGTAGGCGACGAGCAGCGAAGTGGGGCCGAAGCACTCGGCCAGCAGCGCGTCACCGGCGGCCCGCAACTCCGGCAGGGTGGTGGCCAGCAGGGCCGCGCGGGTGCCTTCCTCGGTGTGCGTGCCGGGCTGGACCACGCGGACCGCGGGATGGGCGGCGAGTTCCGCCCGCCGGTGGGCGTGTGCCTGAGCGATGCGGTCGTTGAGCAGGGTGGCGGCGGCCTGCCCGCGGATGCGGCCGGCCACCGCCGCTTCGAACTCGGGCAGCGTCGCCGCCGGGTAGAACAGCACCCCGGGCTTGGTGCAGAACTGGCCCGCGCCGAGCAGGTACGAATCGGCGTACCCGGCGGCGATCTCCGCCTGCCGCGCCGCCGCCGCACCCGGGGTCACGAACACCGGGTTGACGCTGCCCATCTCGGCGTAGAACGGGATCGGGTCCGGCCGCGACGCGGCGAGCGCGTACAGCGCCCGGCCACCGGCGGGCGAGCCGGTGAACGCGGCCGCCTTGATCTCCGGCGCCTGCAACGCCGACCGGGCCGCTTCTTCCCCGCGCAGCAACGCGAACGTGCCCTCGGGCGCCCCGGCCCGGCCCAGCGCGCCGGAGACCACGGCGGCGGTCGCCTCGGCCAGTTCCGGGTGCCCGGGGTGGGCCTTGTGGACCACGGGGCACCCGGCGGCCAGCGCCGAAGCGGTGTCACCGCCCGCGACGCTGAAGGCGAACGGGAAGTTGCTCGCGCCGAACACCAGCACCGGGCCGATCGGGCGGTGCACGCGCCGCAGGTCCGGGCGGCCACCGGCGGGCCAGTCCGGGTCCGCCCGGTCCACCACCGGTTCCCGGTACTGCTCGCCGGTGACCTCCTCGGCGAGCAGGCGCAGCTGGAACACCGTGCGCGCGAGTTCGCCGGTCAGCCGGGGCACCGGCAGGTTGCTCTCCCTGACCGCGATCGGCACCAGTTTGTCCTCGGCGGCGGCCAGCGCGTCGGCGACCAGGTTCAGCGCGGTGGCCAGCCGGTCCGGCGGCCAGTCGGCCAGTTCCCTGGCCGCCACCGCGGCGGCGCGGAGCAGTTCGGCGGGCATTCCACCTCCTGTTCGATATTTCGGATGCTGTTCGAAACACTAGACAGCCGCGGTCGCGCCCGTCAACACCCGCCCGAGCCGCCGCGCGCCCGCGACCACCCTGGCGTCCCACTGCGCCGCGGGCACCCGCAGCCAGCACTCACGCGGGACCCGCAAGCCGAGCGCGGCCACCGGTCCCCACCCACCGCGCACCCCGGCGGCGAGGTGCACCGCCTCGTCGGCGATCTCGCGCTCCACCCCGGCGGTGCCGGACAGCACCCGGCCGAGCACCCCGGTGCCGGTGGCGGGCGAGCCGGAGCAGGCGACCACCCGCACCCGTTCCCCGGCGGGCACCGCGATCGCCACCTCGTGGCCGTACCAGGCCGCGAGCGCCTTGGCGAGCGGCTCGCCGTCCCCCTCCAGGCGCTGCCGGACCGCCCACGCCTCCCCGAGCCTGCCGACGCCCGGCCCGAGCGTGTACGCGGCGCGTTTGGCGGGGCGGGCCAGATAGCCGCGCTCGGCCAGGGTGGCGAGCAGTTCGTGCGCGGTGGTTCTCGGCACGCCGAGCCGGTCGGTGACCTGACCCGCGCTCACCCGCCCTTCGGCGAGGACGAACTCCAGCACGTCGAGCGCGCGTGCCACCGCGGGAACCTCACGGACCACAACCGCCTCCCTTTGACCCGGCGGGGCGGCGCCGGATAGCGTTCGGACATCGAAATACCGGCACCTGTTCGAAATACCACGAGGAGTTCCGATGCCCGATGTGCCGCCCGACGCCGCCGGACAGCTCGCCGAGATCGGCTGGGGCGAAGACCGGGCGGTGATCGGCTCGGTGGCGGCCACGCTGCTGTCGTGGCGGACCGGTGACACGGAACTGCTGCTCACCCACGACCCGGCCGAACTCGGCGACAGCCACCAGGGCAAGGCCATCGCGCCGTGGCCCAACCGGATCGCCGGTGGGCGCTACACCTTCGACGGTCAGGAGTACCAGGTCGCGCTGACCGAACCGGCGCGCAACGCCGCCCTGCACGGCCTGCTCACCTGGGTCGACTGGGCGATCACCGAACAGGGCGCGCACGCGGTCACCCTGGAGCACCGGCTCCGCCCGCAGTACGGCTATCCGTTCAGCCTCCACTTGCGACTGACCTACGAACTGGGTGAGCACGGCTTGCGCTGCACGCTCGACGCGACCAACACCGGCACCGGGCCCGCCCCGTTCGGCGCCGCCTACCACCCCTACGTCCGGATCAGCGACACCGTCGACGAACTGGTCGTCGACCTGCCCGCGGACACCTATTACCCGACCGACGAGAACCTGATCCCCACCGGCCGCGCCGCGGTCGAGGGCACCGCGTACGACTTCCGCGGTGGCAGGCGGCTCGGCTCGACCGCGCTCGACACCGCCTACACCGGACTGACCACCGGCGATGACGGCACCACCCGGGTCCGGCTGACCGCGCCGTCCGGTCGCACGGTCACCGTGTGGGCCGACGGCAGCCACCGCTACCTGCAGGTCTACACCGACGACACGCCGGGTACCGGGCGCCCGGCCCGCCGGGGCATCACGGTGGAGCCGATGACCTGCGCGCCCAACGCCTTCAACACCGGTGACGGCCTGCTCACCCTGGCCCCCGGGCAGACCTTCACCGGCAGCTGGGGACTGTCGCATTCGGACTGATCCGCCGGTTCAGGCGTGCCGGGAAAGGTCCACCGGACCGTCGGGCACCGGCACGCCGAAGTCCGGGACACCGTCCGCGGTGAACCGCAGCCGCTGCACGCGGGTGTGCCGGTTGGGGTCGTACAGCGGGTCGCCGGTGATCTGCTCGTACTGGCGCGCGTGGTAGACCAGCACGTCGGCCCCGTCCTCGGCGGTGGTGAAGCTGTTGTGGCCGGGGCCGAACTGGCTGTTCGCCCGGCTGGTGGCGAACACCGGCTGCGGTGACTTGTGCCAGGACGCCGGGTCGAGCAGGTTCGCCGACTCGTTCGCGGTGAGCAGGCCCAGGCAGTAGTTCGCGTCGGTGGCGCTGGCGGAGAAGGTGAGGAACACGCGGCCGTTGCGGATCAGCGCGGCGGCGCCTTCGTTGACCCGGTGCCCGCGGGTTTCCCAGTCGTACGTGGGAGTCGACAACTTCACCGGCGTGCCGGTGATCGCCGTGGGTGAGGACATCTGGGCCAGGTAGAGGCTGGTGCCGGGGCCGAGGGCCGGGTCGTGCTGCGCCCAGCACAGGTACCGCTTGCCGCGGTGGGCGAAGGTGGTGGCGTCCAGGGAGAAGGTGTCCAGCGGCAGGTGGATGCGCCCGGCCACCGTCCACGGGCCGAGGCGGGGGTCGTCGGCGGGGGTGGTCAGCACGTACGGGCGGATGCGGAAGACGTCGTCGGAATTGCCCGCGGCGAAGTAGATGTACCAGCGGCCGTCGATGCGGTGCAGTTCGGGCGCCCAGATGTGGCCGCCCATCACCCCGCCGGCCGGGCGGCGCCACACGGTGGTTTCCGCGGCGTTCGCCAGCCCGCCGATGGTGGTGGCCGAGCGGATGACCACGCGGTCGTACTCGGGGACCGAAGCGGTGAAGTGGTAGCGGCCGCGGTCGCGGACGATGAACGGGTCGGCGCGCTGCCGGATCAACGGGTTCACCACCTGGCGGGTGCCACCGGCCGAGACGGGCGCGGCGGGCGCGGTACCGGCGAGCACCCCGGCGGTGGCCAGTGCCGCTCCGGTGCGCAGGGCACCACGCCGGCTGAAAACGACGGAGGGATGACGGTTCGGCATGGAACGGTCCCTTCGAAAGTGTTTCGAGGCTCCTCAACTGTGAGCGCTAACACCTCGACCGTCAAGGGTCCGTTGAGACGCCGGAGGGCCGGAGACGGTGGTCTCATCGAAGCGGCTCGTGCACCGGCCGGGTGCAGCTAGTCCCCGGTGGCCGGGGCACCCAGCGCCCGGGAGAGGCGTTGTGCGCCTTCGCGGGCCCAGTCGTCCCACTGCGAGCCCGGTACGGAGGTCCAGCGGTGCACCGGGACCGACAGGCTGAGCGCGGCGACCATCGCGCCGGTGCGGTCGCGGACGGGCGCCGCCACGCAGCTGACCGCGTCGTTCGATTCGCAGAATTCGTGTGCGAGCTCGTCCGTGCGCACCCGGTCCAGCGCCTGCCACAGCTCGGCGGGGGTGCCGAGGCTGCGTGCGGTCATCTTGGCCAGCTGGCGCCCCGGCGGGTAGAGCACGTCGAATTCGGGGCGGGACAGGGCGGACAGCAGCATCTTGCCGACCGCGGTGCAGTGCGCGGGCAGCCGCCTGCCCACCGCCGAGACCATGCGCACCGAGTGGGTGCTGTCGGTTTTGGCCACGTACAGCACTTCGTCGCCGTCGCGCACCGCCACGTGCACGGTTTCCTGGCTGCGCGCGGAAATCGCCGCCGCCGCGACGGTGCCCTCGCGCGCCAGGTCCAGCCGGGACTCGTAGGCCCCGCCGAGTTCGAACAACCGCACCCCGAGCCGGTACCGCGTGCCCTCGTCACCGAGCCGGTGCAGGTACCCGCGGTCCGCCAGGGTGTTCAGCAGCTCGTGCACGGTGGTGCGCGGCAGCCCGAGCTTGGCCACGATCTGCGGCGCGCCCAGCTCCTCCTCGGTGCGGAACAACTCGAGGATGTCCAGTGCGCGGCTGACCGCCGGAACCGCCCGGCTCATGGCACCTCCGACTACGACGGGTATCCCGGCACTGTACCCGCCTGCGTCCGAAATACCGAACAACGGTCAAGGGGCCAGCAGGACCTTCACCGCCTTGTGCCGTTCCTCGGTCAGGATCCGGAAGGCTTCGTGCGCGTCGTCCAGGGCGACCTCGTGCGTCACCAGCAGCCCCGGGTCCAGCGCCCCCGAAGCGAAGGCGCGCACCGCGTGCGTCCAGGCCCGCGGCGGTGCCCCGAAGACGGTGTGCACGGTGATCTCGTTGAGCACCAGGGCGACCGGGTCGATCGGCCGGTCCTCGGTGCCGGGAATGCCGGTCAGCGCCACCCGCCCGCCCCGCCGCGTCAGCGCCACGGCGCCGGAAGCCGTTCCGGGCGCTCCCGCGGCCTCCAGCACGGCGTCGAACGCACCGGCCAGCGAATCCAGTTGCGCGGGCAGCACCAGCGAGTCGGCCCCGCACTGCGCCGCCAGCGCCGCCCGGTCCCGCCGCGTGTGCACCACGACGATCTCCCCCGCCCCCGCCGCCCGCAGCAACTGCACGGCCAGCAGGCCGAGCATCCCGGCGCCGACCACCGCGCACCGCTCCCCCGGTTGCACCGCGAGCTTCAGGCAGGCCGCCGCCACGCACGCCGCCGGTTCCAGGCCCGCCGCCGCACGCAGGTCCGCGGTCTCCGGGAGCCGGTGCAGCAGGCGCGCCGGGACCAGCACGTGGTCCGACCAGGCACCCGGCTGGGTGAACCCGGTCTCCTCGTACGGGCCGTCGCAGAGATTGGTGTCCCCTCGGCGGCAGGCCGCGCACACCTGGCACGAGCGGATGCCCTCGCCCACCACCGGCGCGCCGACCAGCGCGGAGTCCACCCCGGTACCGACCGCCGCCACCCGGCCCGACCACTCGTGCCCCGGCACCACCGGGTACCGCACGTACTCCGCCGGCCGCGTGCCCTGCATGACCTCCCGGTCGGACCCGCAGATCCCGGACCACGCGACCCGCACCAGCGCCTCCCCCGGCCCCGGTTCGGCGGGCTCACCGGCACGCACCACCAGCTCCCCCGGCCGGTCGACCCAGACCGACCGGTTCACCGGGCACGACCCGCGATGAGCCGCTGCAGCAGGATGAACACCAGCAGCAGGACCCCGATCACGATCTTCGTCCACCACGAACTCAGTGTGCCCTCAAAGGTGATGAGCGTCTGGATGACGCCGAGCACCAGCACCCCCAGCACGGTCCCGGCCAGGTAACCGGAGCCGCCGGTGAGGATGGTGCCGCCGATGACCACGGCCGCGATCGCGTCCAGCTCCATGCCCACCGCGTGCAGGGAGTTGCCGGACAGCGTGTAGAAGGTCAGCAGGATGCCGCCGAGCGCCGAGCAGAACCCGCTGATCGTGTACACGCCGACCCGGGTGCGCGCCACCGGCAGGCCCATCAGCAGCGCCGACCGGTTGCTGCCGCCGATCGCGTACACCGTGCGCCCGAGCCGGGTGTGGTGCAGCACGTACCCGGCCACCACCAGCACCACGACGGCGATCAGCACGCTGATCGACACGTGCAGGCCGCCGGGCAGCTCCACCGGCGTCTGCGCGACCGCGACGAACAGGGGGTCGTCCAGCGAAACCGACTCGGTGCTCAGCGTGTAGCTCAGCCCGCGCGCCAGGAACATGCCCGCCAGGGTGACGATGAACGGCTGGATCTCGAAGTAGTGGATGATCGTGCCCATGCCGAGGCCGAGCACCGCGCCGACGGCCAGCACCGCCACCAGCACCGCCGGCGCGGGCACCCCGGCCCGCAGCAGTTCCGCGCAGAGCACGGTGGACAGGGCGACCACCGAGCCGACCGAGAGGTCGATGCCGCCGGTGAGGATGACGAAGGTCATCCCGGTGGCGACCACCAGCAGGAAGGCGTTGTCGATCAGGATGTTCAGCACGACCTGGCCGTCGCCGAAGGCCGGGTACCGGGTCGCGCCGAAGCCGTAGGCCACGGCGAGCAGCAGCAGCGACGCCGCGATCGGCAGGTACCGGACCTGCCGCCGGCTGCCGCGGACGGGGGTGGCGATCGCGCTCATGCGGGCACCTCCACCTTCGGCTCGGCCTCGGCGGGCGCCGGTGCCGGTGGCTTTCGCCGCCGCCGCAACCGCGCCCGGAACGCCGGGGACTGGACCAGGCAGACCACGGTCACCACCAGCGCCTTGACCAGCAGGGTCGACTCCGGTGGCACCCCGACGGTGTAGACGGTGGTGGACAGGGTCTGGATGAGCAGCGCGCCGAGCACCGTGCCGCCGAGCGAGAACCGCCCGCCGGAGAGCAGCGTGCCGCCGATGACCACGGCCAGGATGGCGTCCAGCTCGATCCACAGCCCGGCGTTGTTGCCGTCGGCGCTGGAGACGTTCGAACTGATCATCAGCCCGGCGAGCCCGGCGCACAGCCCGCAGAACACGTAGACCAGCACCAGGAGCCCGTGGGCCCGGACCCCGGCGAGCCTGCTCGCCTCCGGGTTGCCGCCGACCGACTCGACCAGCAGGCCGAGCGCGGAGCGCCGCACCACCAGCGCGGTGGCCGCGACCACCCCCAGCGCGACCAGGATCGGCGCGGGCAGGCCGAGCCAGTAACCGCCGCCGAGCACGCGGAACGGGTCGGAGTCCACGGTGATGATCTGGCCGCCGGTGACCAGCTGCGCCAGGCCGCGGCCGGCCACCATCAGGATCAGCGTGGCGATGATCGGCTGGATCCCGATCACCGCCACCAGGAAACCGTTGCACAGCCCCAGCAACAGGCACAGCGCCAGCGAGGTGCCGAGGGCGCCGAGCACCCCGCCCGCGGCGTTCTGGTCGGGCAGGGTGCTGATCTGCGCGCAGGCCACCGCCGCGCCGATGGCGACCACCGAGCCGACCGAGAGGTCGATGCCGCCGGTGGCCACCACCAGCGTCATGCCCAGCGCGACCAGGATCAGCGGTGCGCCGAAGCGCAGGATGTCGACCAGGGTGCCGTAGAGGTGGCCGTCGCGGACCTGGATGGCGAAGAACGACGGCGAGAGCACGAGGTTGACCAGCAGCAGCGCGACCAGCGCGGCCGCGGGCCAGAACAGCCGGTACCGGCTCATGACGGCGCTCCTTCGGCGATCGTGCGCATGATGGTTTCCGGGGTCAGCCCGGAGTTCGGCAGGCAGTCGACCATCCGGTGGTCGCGCAGCACCGCCACCTGGTGGCTCAACCGCAGCACCTCCTCCAGTTCGGCGGAGACGAACAACACGGCCATGCCGCCGTCGGCCAGTTCGGCCACCAGCTTCTGGATCTCGGCCTTCGCGCCGACGTCGATGCCACGGGTGGGCTCGTCCAGGATGAGCAGCCGCGGTTCGGTGATCAGCCAGCGGGCGAGCAGCACCTTCTGCTGGTTGCCGCCGGAGAGCGTGCCCACCGGCGCGTCCGGGGCGGCGGGCCGGATGCCCAGTGCGGTGATGTACTTCCCGGCCAGCTCGTCCTGGCGGCGCCGCGAGATCGGCCGGGTCCAGCCGCGGCTCGCCTGCAGCGCCAGGATGATGTTCTCCCGCACGGTGAGCTCTTCGATGAGCCCTTCGGCCTTGCGGTTCTCCGAGCAGAACGCCACGCCCGCGGCCATCGCCGCCCGCGGGGTGCGCAGCGTGGTCTTCCGGCCGGCCAGTTCCAGCGTGCCCTGGTCGCTGTGGTCGGCACCGAAGAACAGCCGGGCGAGTTCGGTGCGGCCGGAGCCGAGCAGCCCCGCCAGGCCGACCACCTCGCCTTCGCGGATGGTCAGCGAGAACGGCTCGATCGCGCCCTTGCGGCCCAGCCCGGTCGCGGTGGCGAACGGCTTCTTCTCCGCCGGGTCCCAGTCGCGGCGCGGCTCCTCCAGTTCCTCGAGGGTGCCCAGCTCACGGCCGATCATCCTGGTCACCAGCGCCACCGGGGTGATTTCGCCGGCCAGGTACTCCCCGACCAGCTTTCCGTTGCGCAGCACGGTCATCCGGTCGGCGATGGCGAAGACCTGGTCGATGAAGTGGGAGACGAACAGGATCGCCATGCCGTCCGCCCGCAGCGACCGCAGCACGCCGAGCAGCTGGTCCACCTCGCCGGTGTCCAAACTGGACGTCGGCTCGTCGAGCACCAGCACCCGCGCGGACACCGCCATCGCCCTGGCGATCGCCACCAGCTGCTGCACCGCGAGCGAATGCCCGCCCAGTTCGCTGGTCACGTCGAGGTCGAGGTCGAGCCGCCGGACCAGCTCCGCCGCCCGCCTGCGCAGCGGCCCCCACTGGATGCGGCCGAAGCGCCGCGGTTCCCGGCCGAGGAAGATGTTCTCCGCCACCGACAGGTTCGGGCAGAGGTTCACCTCCTGGTACACCGTGCTGATGCCGTGGCGCTGCGCCTGGGCGGGGCCGCTGAAGGCGACCGGCTCGCCGCCCAGTTCGATGGCGCCGCCGTCGATCTCGTGCACGCCGGTGAGCACCTTGATCAGCGTGGACTTGCCCGCGCCGTTCTCCCCCATCAACGCGTGCACCTCACCGGGGAACAGGCGGAAACCGACGTCGTCGAGCGCGACGACCCCGGGGAACTGCTTGCGGATGCCGGTCATGGTCAGGATCGGACCGTCCATGCTGCTGCCCCTCGTTCTCGGGAGTGGTTCCCGGCGCCGGACGGCGGCCGGCGCCGGGGGGTTCGCCTCAGTACTTGCGCTCGGGCAGCGCGGCCTTGGCGGCCGCCTGGTCGAACACGGTTTCCTGGGTCTCCACCCGCGGCGGCACGGCCTCACCGGCGGCCACCTTCTTGGCCAGGTCCATCAGCTGGGTGCCGAGCAGCGGATTGCACTCGACCACGAAGTTGATCCGGCCGTCGGCCAGCGCCTGCAGCGCGTCGCGCACCCCGTCCACGGAGACGATCTTGATGTCGGTGCCCGGCTTGAGCCCGGCGCCCTCGATGGCCTCGATCGCACCGAGCGCCATGTCGTCGTTGTGCGCGTAGAGCACGTCGATCTCGCCCTGCGACTTCAGGAAGGCCTCCATCACCTCCTTGCCCTTGGACCGGGTGAACTCCCCGGTCTGCGAGGCGACCACCTGGAACTTCGGGTCCTTGGCGATCACCTCGGCGAACCCGGCCTTGCGGTCGTTCGCCGGGGCGGAACCGGTGGTGCCCTGCAGCTCGACGATGCGCACCGGCCCGGTGGCGGCGGCGAACTCCTTGGTCAGCCACTCACCGGACTTGCGGCCCTCGGCGACGAAGTCCGAGCCGAGGAAGGTCTTGTAGAGCGTGGTGTCGGCCGAGTCCACCGCGCGGTCGGTGAGGATGACCGGGATGCCGGCCGTCTTGGCCTCCTTCAACACGTTGTCCCAGCCCGATTCGACCACCGGCGAGAAGGCGATCACGTCCACCCGCTGCTGGATGAACGAGCGGATCGCCCTGATCTGGTTCTCCTGCTTCTGCTGGGCGTCGGAGAACTTCAGGTCCACCCCGGCGGCGGCCGCGGCCTCCTGGATCGACTGGGTGTTCGCGGTCCGCCAGCCGCTCTCCGCGCCCACCTGGGAGAAGCCCATGGTCAGCTGCCCGTCGCCCCCGGCCTGGCCGCCACCCCCGGACGCGCAGCCGGCCAGCACGCTCAGCCCCACCATCGCCGCCGCCACCACGGCCTGCGTCCTTCGCTTCACGGCACTCACTCCTCGATCCACACTGATACGGGAACTGTTATCGCTAACATGAAGTCGCGGCCGCCCGGGTCAGCCTCCTGCCCCGGATGGACTACGCGCCGGTGCTCTCGCGGACCACCAGTTCCGCCGGCACCAGGGAGCGCGCCGGTGCGGCGCCCCCTTCGATCTGTTGCTGCAGGAGCCCGAAGGTGCGCCTGCCCACCTCGATGAAGTCCTGCCGCACGGTGGTCAGCGGCGGGCTGAAGAAGGCGGCTTCGGGTACGTCGTCGAACCCGGCCACGTGCACCTCGCCCGGCACCGAGCGGCCCGCCTCGGAGAACGCCCGCAGCAACCCCAGCGCCATCTGGTCGTTGGCGACGAAAACCGCGGTCAGCCGGCGCTCGGCCAGCAACTGCCTGCCCGCCTCGTACCCGGAACGCGGGCTCCAGTCCCCGCGCAGCACGGGCGGCGGTTCGGCGCCGTGGCGCTTGAGCGCACGCCGCCACGCCTGCTCGCGGGCCCGCGCCTCCAGCCAGTCCGCCGGGCCCGCCACGTGCCAGACCGTGCGGTGCCCTAGGCCGAGCAGGTGCTCGGTGACCTGCCGGGCCCCGTCGCGCTGGTCCACCGCCACCACCGGGATGGCGGCCCGGTCGGTGTCGGCCACCGCGACCAGCGGGATGCCCGGCGGCGCCGCCCGCAGCGCCGGTTTGGCCGCCACGTGCGGTGCGATCACCACCACGCCCTCGACCGCCTGCCGTCGCAGGTTGTCCACCGCCCGCGCGATGGAATCCCGCCGGGGGTCGCTGACACTGGCGATGGCGATGCCGTAACCGGCCTCGCGGGCCGCGTTCTCCACCCCGAACAGGGTGCTGGCCGGGCCGAACAGGGTGGAGTCCAGTGCGACCACGCCGAGGTTGCGGGAGCGGCCGGTGGCCAGCGCGCGGGCGGTGGAGTTGGGCTGGTAACCCAGCTCCTCGATGGCCGCCAGCACCTTCTCCCTGGTTTCCGCGCGGACCGGGCCGGTCTCGTTGATCACCCGGGAGACGGTCATGTGCGAAACGCCTGCCAGCGAGGCCACGTCGGTGAGCGCGGGCAATCGCACGGCGGGCGCGGGTTCCCGCGCTTCGCTCCGCTTGGCCACCGGCGCCACCTCCAGATCCCGGACCGCTGCCATCCGGGAGCACCCTACTCGACACCGGCCAGTGTTAGCGATAACACTAGGCGCGTCAAGTCTCGGATCCATCACCGTGCCACGCTGCCGAGGGGATCACCGATGCGGCCGGCCCGCCTGCCGCTCTGCCTGTCCGTCCTGTTAGGACTCGTCCCCGGTGCGTCACCCGGTTGCCTGTTCGTGTACTTCACCGGCGAAGGCACCGCCGACGGCGAGCAGGTCTACTTCGCCGCCGGCCGGGGCAACGACCCGCTGGCCTGGGACGAGCTCAACGGTGGCCGCCCCGTGCTCACCTCCACGCTGGGCGATCGGGGGGTGCGGGACCCGTTCCTGCTGCGCTCGGCCGACGGCCGCCGGTTCTACCTGCTGGCCACCGATCTGCGCATGCACGGCAACGGCGACTGGGACCAGGCGCAGCGCACTGGGAGCCGGTCGATCGTGGTGTGGGAGCCGGCCGCGCTGGTGCACTGGTCGGCGCAGCGCTCGGTGCTGGTTTCCCCGCCGACAGCCGGGAACACCTGGGCGCCGGAGGCGTATTGGAACGCGGCGACCGGTTCGTACGTGGTTTTCTTGGCGTCGAAGCTGTACGCCCCTGACGACCCGCAGCACCTCGGTGACGGGGTGTACCACCGGTTCACCAAGGACGAGCGGTCCCCGTCGTCGTCCACGCCGTGCGGCAAGTTCGTCGTGCAGGAGAGTTCGGCGGACCTGCTGGCGCCGTCGTGGGACTTCACCGCCGACTGCATCGGGAAGGGCACCGTCAGCCGGGGTGAAGGCCCCACCGCCTTCAAGGCGAACACCGGTGACAAGTGGTACCTGTTCATCGACGAATTCGGCGGCCGTGGTCACGTCCCGTTCGGAACCACCGACCTGGCTTCGGGCCGGTGGACCGCCTCCCCGTCCTGCGACCTGCCTTCCTCCCCACGCCACGGCACGGTCCTGCCCCTGACCCCCGCCGAACACCACCGCCGGCAGCGCGCCCTCACCTGACCCAGCCCCGTGGAGCGCGGTCGCGCTGCCACACAGACACAAACGCAAGACGGGCACCCCAACCCACCCACCCAGTCCCACCGGGGTCGCCCCACCAGCATCACGCCAGCCGAGGCACCCCACCCCGCGCCGCCAGCCAGTCCAGCGCCTCCCGAATCGCCTCCAGTGAGCTGTACCGAGGCTGGAAACCCAGCAACGACCGGGCCTTCTCGATGCTCGCGTTCGGGCTGTGCGCGATGTGGTCCCAGGTCAACTCCGCCGCCTCCGCAGCAACGGTTTCCCGCCACTGCTCCCACCCCAGGTAGGACAACCGCGCCTCCTGCCCGTACCAGCCCGCGACCGCCTCCGCGTAACCGCGCAGGGTCAGCGCCGCCGGGGAGACCACGTGGAAGCTCTCCCCCACCGCAGCGCCGCGGCGGGCCATCGCGGCGGTGAAGGACTGCGCCACGTCGTCGGCGTGCACGTGGTGCAGCGTTTCCATGCCGAGGTTGGGCAGCACCAGCTCCTCACCGGCGGCGAGCTTGGCGAACACCCCGGTGTCCAGGTTCCCGGCGGGGTTCACCGGCGCCCAGCCGGGGCCGACGATGTGGCCGGGGTGCAGCAGGGTCGCCGGGAACCCGTGCCGCCGCGCCTGGTCGAGCAGGTAGCTCTCGATCTCCGCCTTGGCGACGCCGTACGGGCCGAACGGCCGCCGCGGCAGGTCCTCGGTGGCGGGCACCCGGGTGCTCGCGCCGTGCACCCAGATCGTGCCGCAGTGCAGGAAGTGCTGGACGCGGCCGTGCAGCGCCTCGACCAGCTGCCGGGCGCTGGCGGGTTCGAAGCAGATCAGGTCGATCACCACGTCCGGCGCGAGCTGGCGGACCCGGGTGCCGAAGGTGCCAGCCTCCTCCTCGGCACCGCGGTCCGCGCCGACCGCGGTGACCGAGCGCCAGGCGGCGTGCGGCCGGTACGGCTCGGCCTTGCCCCGGCTCAGCACCACCACGTCGTGCCCGGCCTCGACCAGCCGCGGGACCAGGTAACCGCCGATGTGCCCGGTGCCGCCCAGCACCACTACGCGTGTCATGCCGACATCGTAGGAAGCCGCACCGACGACTTCCCCGCCCGCCACCGGTCTACCCGTCGACGAAAGGAGCGGGCGGATGGACGAGTTGCAGGAGCTGCTGGACACCCACGTCGCGAACGGCACGGTCCCCGGTGCGGTGGCACTGGTGGCCCGCGGCGATCACCTCGAGGTGCGGACCGCGGGCTTCGCCGACGTGGAGAGCGCCGAGCCGATGACCGGGGACTCGATCTTCCGGATCGCGTCGCTCACCAAACCGATCGTCGCCGCCGCGGTGCTGGTGCTGGTCGAAGACGGCGTGCTCGCCCTCGGCGACCCGGTCTCCCGGTGGCTGCCGGAACTGGCGTCGCCCGTGGTGGTGCGCACGCCGGACGGGCCGGTCGACGACGTCGTGCCCGCGGTCCGGCCGATCACCGTGGCCCACCTGCTCACCTCGACCGCGGGTTACGGCTTCTCCTCCGACTTCTCCCTGCCCGCGGTGCAGGCCCTGTTCGGCGTGCAGCCGGACGGACGCGAGCCCCGGCTCTTCCCGCCCGCCGATGACTGGCTGGCCGCGCTGGCGAAGGTGCCGCTGGTGCACCAGCCGGGCGACGCCTGGCTGTACCACACCTGCTCCGACCTGCAGGGGGTGCTGATCGCGCGGGCGAGCGGGCGCCCGCTGCCGGAGTTCCTCGCCGAGCGGGTCTTCGAGCCCCTGGGCATGACCGACACCGCCTTCGTGGTGCCGGAAGCCAAGCGGCACCGGTTCACCACCTACTACCGCGCCGGCTTCGAGCGGGCCGACGGTCCCGACGGGCAGTGGAGCAGCCCGCCCGCCTTCCCGTCCGGGGCGGGCGGGCTGGTCTCCACCGCCGCCGACTGGCTGCGGTTCGCCCGCATGTTGCTGGCGGGCGGCGGGAACGTGCTCTCGCCGGACTCGGTGCGGCAGCTGATGAGCGATCAGCTCACCCCGGAGCAGCGCCGGGGCAGCGACCTGTTCCTGGAGGGCCAGAGCTGGGGTTGCGGCGGTTCGGTGGACGTCGACCCGGTGCACCCGTGGACCGTGCCGGGCCGCTACGGCTGGGTCGGCGGCACCGGGACCGCGGCGCACGTGGTCCCGTCGACCGGCACGGTGACCGTCCTGCTCACCCAGCTCGGCGCGGACGGCCCCGGTGCCCCGCCGCTGATGGCGGATTTCTGGACGCTCACCAGCGAACGGCGGAATCGGGCTTGATCGAGTTGACCCGCCGGGGACCGGGCCTAGGGTGGGGCCATGACGTGCAGCGGACTGCCGGAGCAGGCGTCCCGGTGGACCGAGGACGAACAGGAACGCGCCGCCGGGGTGCTGGGCGGGCAGGCCACCGTGGTGAACGTGCGCAAGAACGGGCCGCACCGCCGTCTGGTGCCGTGGCTGGCCGAAGCCGGGCTGCTGACCTACATCGGCCACGCCGGGGCCCGGCACGACTGGCCCGAATCGGATTTCGCCAGCCCGTTCGTCGCCGAGGCCAGGACCGACCGGGCGCTGGCGGCGCGGTTGTACGAGGAATGGCTGGACCGGCAGCCGGACCTGCTGCGGCGGCTGGGCCTCGGCGAGTTGCGCGGCCGCGCGCTGGGCTGCTGGTGCGCGCCCGCGTTGTGCCACGGCGACGTGCTCGCCAGGCGGCACCGGGGGCCGTTGATCTCGATCAGGTAACGGCAACGGGAGCCGTGCTCGTCCTGTCCGATTTGGACTCCTACCTGGACCGCTCGCACGTGGGCACCGGCCGGCGGCGGCGGCGTACATCAGACAGCCGGGCGGCCGCGGTACGCCTAGCATGGGTCCGTGGCCGCACTCGGAGTTCTGCTCGTCGTACTGGGCGTCGCGACCCTGCTGTTCCGGGACGCCGACGTGCTCGGCATCCCGGCCACCGGTTTCGGCATCGGGCTGGCGGTGCTCGGGGCCGCGGTGTTCGCGGGCGGCCTGCGGTGGCGCGCGGCGAAGCGCCGACGCCGGATCGCCGCGGGTGAACCGGTGCCGGTGGGCAACCCCGTCGAACGCCTCAAGGCGCTGCCCCGGCTGTTCCGGGCACGCCGCGAGGGGTACACCGGGCTGCCGAAGAGCCGGATGGCGCTGTGGGCGCTCGCGCTGGTGTACCTGGTGTCGCCGATCGACGTGGTGCCCGAACTGCTGCCGATCCTCGGGGTCACCGACGACGCCGGTGTGCTGGTCTGGCTGCTCTCCAGCATTTCCGGGGCGTCCGGCCTGTTCCTGCGCTGGGAACGCGACCGCGTCCAGCCGAAACCCTAGGCGCTGTGCCGGGCCCGGGGCACCAGCGCCGGGCGCACCCGGTCCAGCACGGTTTCCCGGCCGATGATCACCTCGGCGACGTCGTCGCGGCTCGGCACCTCGTACATCACCGGCAGCAGCACCTCTTCGAGCACCGCCCGCGCCGCCCTGGCACCGGTACCCCGCAGCAACGCCTGTTCCGCGACCGCCTCGACCGCCTCGGGCGTGAACCGCAGTTCGACGCCGTCGAGCGCGAGCAGCTTGCGGTACTGCTTGAGCAGCGCGTTCCGCGGTTCGGTGAGGATCCGCGCCAGCGTCGGGACGTCGAGCGGGCGCAGCGCCGACACGATCGGCAGCCTGCCGGTGAACTCCGGGATCAGGCCGTACCGCACCAGGTCCTCGGGCAGCACGCGGAACGGGTTCGCGGCCACCGGCCGGACCTCCACGCCGAACCCCAGCCCGCGCCTGCCCGCCCGGTCACCGACCACCCGGTCGAGGCCGTCGAACGCCCCGGCCGCGATGAACAGCACGTTCGTCGTGTCGAACCGCAGTCCCTCTTCGTGCGGGTGCTTGCGCCCACCCCGCGGTGGCACCGAGACCGTGCTGCCTTCGAGGATCTTGAGCAGCGCCTGCTGCACGCCCTCACCGGAAACGTCCCTGGTCAGCGAAGGGGTCTCCGACCTGCGGGCCAGTTTGTCCACCTCGTCGAGGTAGACGATGCCGGTCTCGGCGCGGGCCAGGTCGTGGTCGGCCGCCTGGATCAGCTTGAGCAGGACGTTCTCCACGTCCTCCCCCACGTAACCCGCTTCGGTCAGCGCCGTGGCGTCGGCGATGGCGAACGGCACGTCGAGCAGCTTCGCCAGCGTGCGGGCCAGGTGGGTCTTGCCGCAACCGGTCGGGCCGAGCAGCAGGACGTTGGACTTGCCCAGCTCGACGGCATCGTCCCCGTCGTCCTTCGCGTGCCTGCCGCCGCGCTCGATCCGCTTGTAGTGGTTGTAGACCGCCACCGACAGCGCCCGCTTCGCCTCGTCCTGGCCGACGACGTACCGGTCCAGGTGCGCGCGGATCTCCTGTGGCCGCGGCAGTTCCGCGAGTTCGCCGATCGGTTCGGCGGTCTCGCCGACCAGTTCGTTGCACTCGCCGACGCACTCGTCGCAGATGTGCACCCCGGACGGGCCGGCGATCAACCGCCGCACCAGGTGCTGGGTGCGCCCGCAGAAGGAGCACCGCGGTGCCTGTTCACCGGCTGCCATCCGGAAGTACTCCCCGCAGTTCAAATGTTCACATCATCTCGATGATGACAGTATGCCGGATCGGCTGCGCTCGGCAAGGCGCTCACCCCGCGAAGGCGGTCAGGAACCGGTCGCGGAACTCGTCCATCGGCCAGACCGGCGCCTGCGGAGCGGGTCGCAGGCCCTCGGACCAGCCCCAGGCGGCCACCCGGTCGAGCAAGGCGGGATCCCGCGCGACGACGGTGATCGGCACATCCCAGTCGGCGCCGTCGCCGGTGACCACGGTCGACGGCTGGTGGTCGCCGAGGAACACCAGCACCAGGTCGCCGTCGCCGTGGTTCTCCACATAGGACAGCAGCGAGGCGAGCGAGTACCGCACGGTTTCGGCGTAGGCACCGCGGATCAGCGCCGGGTCCGACCACATGCCCTCGGCCGGGGGGCGGGTCAGCGAGTGGTAGACCGAACCGTCGCCGACGGCGGCCCAGTCGAGCACCGGGGGCGGTGGCGCCCAGGGCCAGTGGCTCGACACCAGATCGAGCTCCGCCATCACCGGTGCGTGCGGGACCGCCCGTTCGGCGCGGTGGAAGGCGGACAGGGTGTACTGGTCGGGCATGGTCACGTAGGAGGCGGACGGGCCCCGGTACCCGACGTTGCGGGCGTCGTAGTACCGGTCGTGGCCGTAGAACCCGCCCTCCGGCCAGTCCGTGGTGTGCGCCGGGACGACCCCGGCGGTGTGCCAGCCCGCGCGCCGGAACGCGCCGCCGAGGGTGAGCCGGTCGGTGGTCAGCAGGCTGGCGTACCGCTGCTCGTTCCCGATCCACAACCCGGACTGCAGCGTCGAATGCGCCAGCCGGCTGCCACCACCGGTGGTCGGCGAGGTGAGGTACGCGCTGCGGGCGCCGAAACCCGCCGCCCGCAACCGGTTCGTGCCCTCGTCGAGCAGCGGGCCGATCCGCTGCGCCACGTCCGAACCGTGGACGGCGAACCGGCCGTAGCTCTCGACGAAGGTGAGCAGCACGTCCTTGCCGCGCAAGGCGGTCAGCAACTGCTCGCCGGGCACGGCGGCGAACGGATCGGGCGCGGCGAGCTCGTCGGCGAAGACCTCCCGGTCGAGCAGGTCCGCCCGCACCTGGCGCAGGTCCTCGTAGGCGAAGGCGACCGCGCTGCTGGCGGCGACCGGCTCACCCGGCACGAACTGCACGCCGAACACCGCGCAGCCGAGCCAGGCCACCCCCAGCACCGACACCACCCGGGTCGACGCGGTGCGGTGCCCGGCCACCAGCCCGGCCAGCCGCACCGCCGAAAACGCGAGCAGCACCACCAGGCCGAGCGCGAGCAGCACGGTGCCGCCGGCCGCGAGCACCGCGCCCACCCCACCCATCGACGCGACGAGCAGGTCCAGCGCCGGACCGAACAGACCCCAGTCGAACACCGGGTTGAACGAGCGGTCGAGGGCGACCCGGAAGCCGAGGTCGATCAGCTTGCGCACGGTCAGCAGGCCGAGCACCGCCCCGGCCAGCGCGGCGAGCACGCGGCGCGGGCGCGCCGGCAGCACCAGCACCAGCGCCACCCCGGCCAGCGCCTCCACCGGGAGCCGGGCGAACGCGCCGGGGGTCAGCCGGTCCGGTTCGGCGGGCACCACGAGCGCGGCCAGCACCAGCAAGGCGGCCGGCACCAGGGCGGCCCGCGCCAGCAACCGGCGCACCCGGCCGCCCCCGGCGGCGGAATCCTCGTCCACGGCAAGCCCTTCGTCGGCGGAGCACTGACCGGTTACACGGGGCGGGCCGGCGGGTGGTTCACGCCGGAGCCGATGTGTACAGTCGTACGCATCGATCCCGGACGGAGCCGCATGACCCCGCAACCCGCCCGCCGCAGGCGGTTCGACCCCGAACGGCGCGAGCGCATCATCGAAGCCGCGATCGGCGTGATCGCCGAACGCGGGGTCGCCGGCACCTCGCACCGGTCGGTGGCCGAAGCCGCCGACGTGCCGCTCGGCTCGCTCACCTACCACTTCGACGGCCTCGACGAACTGCTGCGGCTCGCCTTCACCCGGCTCGCCGAACGGGTGCACGGCCGGTTCGACGCCGCGCTCGCCGCCGTCCCGCCCGGCGGGGACGGCTGCGAGGGCGTGGTCCGGATCATCTGCGACGAGGGGCTCGGCTTCGACCGCGACCTGCTCCTGATGGTCGAGTTGTACGTACTGGCCATGCGCAAACCGGAGTTCCGCCGGTTGATCCAGGACTGGATGGACAACAGCCGCCGGTCGCTGGCCCGGCACTTCCCCGCCGACACCGCACCCGAGATCGACGCCCTGATCGAGGGCATGGTGCTGCACAGCCACCTGTCCACCGAGCCGTTCGACCCCGACCGGGTGCGGCGCGCGGTGCACCGGATCACCGCCCGGTGACGGCGCCACGGCTGCGGCGGTGGCGGGCCGCCCTGTTCGCGATGTTCCTGCTCACCGGCATCACCTTCGCGTCGTGGGTGACCAGGACCCCGGCCATCCGCGACGCGGTCGGTGCTTCGACCGCGCAGCTGGGCGTGATCATCGCCGGGCTGTCGGTCGGTTCGCTGCTGGGCATCGCGGTCGCCGGGCGGCTGGTGGTGGCCAGGGGCGGCCGGTTCGTCATCGCGCTCGGCGCGGTGGCCATGGTCGCCGGGCTGGGGCTGATCGCGTTCGGCGCCGCGGCGGGCGCGGGCTGGCTGGTCTGCGGCGGGCTGGCGTTCTTCGGCCTGGGCATGGGAGCTTCCGAAGTCGCGCAGAACGTCGAGGGCGCGGAGGCCGAGCGGGCGCTGGGTGCCTCGGTGCTGCCCGCCATGCACGGCTGCTTCAGCATCGGCACCTTCGCCGGGGCGCTCGCCGGGATCGCGCTCAACGCGCTGGCCGTGCCGGTGGCGTGGCACGTGGGCACCTCCGCCGCGTTGCTGGCGGCGGTGTCGAGCTGGGCGGTGCCCGGCATTCCCGCGCACTCCGCGGCCGGCGAGCACAGCGGACGCGGGCGGGCGCCGAAGGTCTGGCGGGAACCACGCGTGGTGCTCATCGGCGTGATCGTGCTCGGCATGGCGCTGGCGGAGGGCTCGGCCAACGACTGGCTGCCGCTGATCACCGTCGACGGTTTCGGTGCCACGGCGACGACCGGCTCGGTCGCCTACGCCCTGTTCGGCCTGGCGATGGCGGCGGGGCGGTTCAGCGGCAGCCGGGTGCTCGACCGGTTCGGCCGCACCGCGGCGATGCGCGGCAGCGCGGTGCTCGCCACCGCCGGTGTCGCGCTGGTGGTGCTCGCCCCCGGCATCGGGCTCGCCGCGGCGGGCGTGGTGCTCTGGGGGCTCGGCACCTCGCTGGGATTCCCGGTGGCGCTTTCCGCGGCGGGTGACGACCCCGAGCACGCCGCCGCCCGGGTCAGCGCGGTGGCGACGATCGGTTACCTGGCCTTCCTCGTCGGGCCGCCGCTGCTGGGTGTGCTCGGGGAGTTCGCCGGGCTGCGCAACGCACTGGTGGTGGTGCTGGTGCTGCTGCTGGTGGCCGGGGCCTGCGCCCCGGCCGTGCGGGTCAGGGATCGCGCAACAGCGTCTCGCCCTTGATCAGCCACGCCACGCCGAAGGCGAAGATGGCCGCGGATTCCAGCCACAGCACGGGGTGCAGCGGCGCGAGCGCTTCGGCCAGCCACAGGCCCTCCGCCACGATGAGCACCAGGCAGATCAGCATCGCCGCGCCGCAGGTGCGGTAGACGCGGTTGCGCCGCGTCTTCTGCAAGGTGGGCGGCCCGTCGCACTTGGTGAACAGGAACAGGCAGAACACCGACAGCGTCACGAAGAACACCGCGGCGCAGCCGACGTGCACGAACTCCACCAGCCGCGCGGCTTCCGACGGCGCGGGCCCGGCGACCGGGAACAACCCGACCCCGATCGCGGCCACCGCGGCGATGTCCCCGCACAGGTCGTCGATCCGGTCGTGCCCGCGGTAGGACAGCAGGAAGGTGCCGACCGCGCACATGCTGCCGACGAAGACCCCGCGCATCCCGCTGTGGTAGTACCCGCTGATCGAGGACAGCAGGCCCCCGCCGTCCAGCGCCAGCTTCCCCAGGATGAGCACCAGCGGCAGCGCCAGGCCGATCAACCCCACCGCGCGCCGCAGGTAGAGGTAGGAGTGCACCAAGTTCGCCTGGGACGTCCGGACCGCCGTCTGCATGCAGGTCAGTGAAACACCGGCAGGTGGACGCGACGGGGACCGAACACGAATCGTTGCCGAACGAACACCCTCAGTGCAACGGGTGGGACTGCGCCTGCATCTCGGTCAGCCTCCCGGCCACTTCGGTGAGCTTGACGTTGAGCCGCTGGGAAGCGTGGCGCAACGCGGTGAACGCCTCGTCGGCGGTGAGCCCGCGCCGCTCCATCAGGATGCCCTTGGCCTGGCCGATCACGTCCCGGCTGTCGATCGCCCGGCGCAGCTGGACGACTTCGAGTTCGGCGCGGGTGATCGCTTCGGTGCGCGCCAGCGCCAGCGACGCGTGGGTCGCCAGCAGCAGCGCGGTGTACTGGGCTTCGGCGCCGAACCCGCCGGGCCGGGCGCGGTAGATGTTGAGCGCACCGGACTGCCGTGGGGGCCGGGCGTCCGGCAGCACGGCCGTGGACAGCACCGAGTGGTACCCGTGCCGGGCGGCGGCGGGCCCGAACCGCGGCCAGGCGGGGTCCTCGGCGAGTTCGTCGCTGCGCGCGTAGGCGGGTCCTTCGGCGCGTGCCGCGTCCACGCACGGGCCTTCCCCGGTGTCGTACTGCACCTGGTCGAGGTCCAGTGCGACCGGGTCGGTTTCGACCGGGGTGTAGAAGTGGCCGTCCGGGGACCGGAGCGTGATCGAGACCAGCTCGGCACCCGGCACCACCCGGTAGGCGGCGTCGACCACCCGCTGCAGCACCCCCGCGGTGGTGTCCGCGTCGATCAGCAGCGTGGTCAGGCGGGTGAACTCCGCGACCAGGTCGGGTCTTCCACTTGAACCATCGTCGTCAGCCATCAGGCCACCGACTCTAGCGCCAGCCCCAGACCCGCCGGACCTCCTCGGCCACCGATCCGGCTTGGGCGTGGCCCGCTTCGGCGGCGGGGGCCCGGCTCGCCGGGTCGAGCACGTTGCGGCCGATGGCTTCCAGTGCCGCCCGATCGGGGGAGACCAGCGCCACCGGCGACTGCGCGCGCAACGCTTCGACCTGCTTGCCCACTCCGGTCAGCGGGCCGATCCCGCGCAGCAGCGGCGCCAGCACCACCACCCGGTCGGCTCCGGCGGCCAGGTCCGCGTTGGCGCCCGACCGGACCCCGCCGTCGATGTACCGGCGCCCGCCGATGGTCACCGGCGGCCACACCCCGGGCACCGCGCAGCTCGCCGCCACCGCGTGCACCAGCGGGACGCCGTCGTGCCGGTCGAAGGCGCGGAACCGGCCCGTGGCCGCGTCCACCGCGGTGATCAGCAACTGGCGCTCCGGCCACTCGCGGGTCGGCAGGCGGGATTCGATGACCGCGATCCGGTCCGCTTCGGACGCCGGCGTGCGGGTCCGCAACGCGATCCGGCCGATGCGGGCCCGGAACCGCTGCGCCGAGGGGGCGCCGAGCATCGCCAGGGCGAACCGCAGCACCACGCCGCGGCCGAGGGACGCCGCCAGTTCGTCGTCGGGTGGTTCGAGCTGGGCCCGGTAGCGGGCCGCCGGGTCGGTGCCGGCGGCGACCTGTGCGCCGACCACCGATCCCGCCGAGGTGCCGATCACCAGCTCCGCCCCGGTCAGGTCGATCCCGGCTTCGGCCAGCCCGGCCAGCATCCCCCACTCCCAGGCGATGCCGGTGATGCCCCCGCCGCCGAGAACCAGTGCACGCCGTGTCATCGCCCCATCATGCCGGGCCCGGCTGGATCTCGCCCCCACCGGGCGGCGGCTCAAGCCAGGCAGCCGACCGACGGCAGCACCGGGTTGTCGTTGAGCACCCCGGCGACCAGGCCGAAGCCGGCGCTGCCGTCCGCGTTCACCACGCCGTTCCAGTCCTGGTTGGTCACCGTGACCTCGGTGCCGTGCTGCTGGAGTTCGCCGTGCCACAGGGTGTTGATGTGGTGCCCGGCGGCTGCGCCCAGTACACCGTCCAGCCGTGGATCGGGCCGGGCTCGACGTTGTGCACGGTCACCGCGTGGGGGTGCCGCAGGCGGGCCGCGACGCGTGCCTCGCGCATCGCACGGGGATCCGCGCTCCCCAGCTGCTTGACGGCGACCACCCGGCCCAGTCGCTCGTCCCTGGCGCGCCACACCGCGCCCATCGCACCTGCTCCGACCCGGTCCGCCAGCCGGTAGCGCCCCGCGATCACCACTCCGCTGTCCGTCACGCGGGGCACACGGATGAACCGGGGTGGTGGTTCAACCCGATTTTTCAGTGCCCGGACCACCTCGGCTCTTCCCGAACACCGTGGCGACCACGTCCTCGTCCGGCACCAGCAGCCGGCGGGTGATCTCCTTGGCCGCCCACTGCGTCAGCGGCGCAGCCTGGAACGGCGCCTGCGACTGGTGCGCGGTCCCGGGCCGCTGCCCGGTCTCGCCGGTGGCGAAGTACCGCCCGGCCTCCCGCACCGCGAGCGAAACCCCGGACTCCAGCGGGGAAACGTCCACGTGCTGGCCTTCGCCGCTCCGCCATCGGGGGGTCGCCGGTCACCGACATCGGGCCGGCTGTGACACCTGCTTTTTTGTCGGGGGTGTCGGCTAGCGTCTGATCCGTGCTCAGAACCCTGGCCGTGGAGAACTACCGCTCCCTGCGCGAGCTGGTGCTGCCGTTGTCCGCGCTGACGGTGGTCACCGGCGCCAACGGCACCGGCAAGTCCAGTTTGTACCGCGCGCTGCGCCTGCTCGCCGACGCCGCGCGCAACGGTGCCGTGGCCGCGCTGGCGCGCGAGGGCGGGCTGCCGTCCACGCTGTGGGCGGGTCCCGAGGTGCACGGCAGAGCGGTCCGCGAGGGGCGGGCCCCGGTGCAGGGCACGCGGCGCGGCAAGCCGGTCGGGCTGCGGCTCGGCTTCGCCGGTGACGAGTTCGGTTACGCGCTCGACCTCGGCCTGCCGGTGCCGGGGCGGACGGCGTTCAACCTGGATCCGGAGTTCAAGCGGGAAGCCGTCTGGCACGGCCCGGTGCTGCGCCCGGCCACGCTGCTGGCCGACCGCGCCGGGCCGCTGGTGCGCACCCGCGACCCGGGCGGTGGCTGGGCCGAGAGCGGGCACCGGATCGGGCTGACCGACAGCGTGCTCAGCGAGTTCGCCGATCCGCGGGCCTGCCCCGAGTTGCTGGTGGTGCGCGAGCGGATCCGGTCGTGGCGGTTCTACGACCACTTCCGCACCGACGCCGGCGCCCCGGCGCGGCAACCGCGCATCGGCACGCGAACCCCGGTGCTCGACCACGACGGCGGTGACCTGGCCGCCGCGCTGCGCACCATCCAGGAGTCCGGTGATGGCGACGCACTGGCCACCGCCGTCGACGACGCGTTCCCGCGGTCGGAGCTGACCGTGGTCAACACCGACGGGCGGTTCGAGCTGCGTTTCCAGCAGCACGGGCTGCTGCGGCCGCTCAGCGCGGCCGAACTGTCCGACGGCACACTGCGTTACCTGTTCTGGGTGGCCGCCCTGCTCAGCCCGCGGCCACCGGAGTTGCTGGTGCTCAACGAACCCGAGACCAGCCTCCACCCCGAGTTGCTGCCCGCGCTCGCCGCGCTGATCGCCACGGCCGCGAAACAGGCGCAGATCGTGGTCGTCTCCCACGCCCAGCCGCTGGTGCGGGCCCTGGAGCAGATCTCCGGCGACGCGGTTTCACTGGAACTGGAGAAGGAACTCGGTGCCACCGTCGTGTCCGGGCAGGGCAAGCTGGACCGTCCGCCCTGGCACTGGCCGAAGCGATGAGGTCAGTCATTGGGGTTGCGCTGGAACTTGATCGACGAGGCCAGGTCGTTGAACCAGGGCAGCATGTCGGCGATGATCATCGACTGGCCGGCGTTGATCTGCCGCCAGGTGCCGGCACTGGGGTTGAGGTGGGAGTTATTGAACAGGGTCACGTCGTTGCACCAGCTCATGCCCTTGAACGGCGAAGCCTTGTTCTGCATCCCGGTGCGGATCCAGCCGACGCGGTAACCCTCCTTGTCGCAGGGGCCGCTGTCGCCGAAATGCCGGAGGTCGCCGCTTCCCTGGTGTCCGCGCACTCGCGGGCGACGATGCGCGAAGCCTCGCCCGGCTTGCCCTTGGCCAGCCGGGTGGCACAGTACTTGCCGTCCTCGAGCGGCGCGGTGTGGCTCGCGGCGGCGGCCCCGCTGCTGAACAGGGTGGTGGCCGCCGCGGCCACACCGAGGGCGAGGGGAACCGATCTGCGTCTGCGCACGGTGCTTTCCTTTCGCTGGTCATTTCACCGTGGCACACCGCAAATCACCGCACCGAACATCCAGCCGACGCTGAAGGGGAGAACTGTGGGACCGCAGGAAGTGCGCAGGCACGCGCTGTCGCTGAACGGCGTCGTGGAAGACCACCCGTTCGGCCCGGACACCGACGTCTACAAGGTGGCAGGCAAGATCTTCGCCATTCTGTCCACAACAGACACTCCACCCCGGCTCTCCCTGAAGTGCGACCCCGAGCGCGCCGTGCACCTGCGGCACGTGCACCCGGCCATCACCGCCGGTTACCACCTGAACAAACGGCACTGGAACACCATCGTGCTCGGCGGTTCGGTGCCGGCCGAGGAACTGCTGGACCTGATCGAGCACTCCTGGGAGCGCGTGGTCGCCGGTCTGCCCGAAGCCACCCGCCTCCGCCTCGGCTGACTACCACCCTCGGCAGGCGAGGATGATCTCGGCGCGTGGGGTGGCTCGTGTGGCGGACCACTCGCGCATCCGGTCTTCCACGGCCCACAGCGTCCGGGCGGTGACCACGCCACCGCCCACGCCTTGCCCGGTGCGCGACCACCAGCCGCGCACCAGGCGTCCGCGCGATCACCCGCCCGTCACGTGAAGTACCGCAGCCAGACGTACCCCCAGGCCATCACCGTGCTCAGCACCGTGACCACGATGCCGTACTTGGTGAACTGCCAGAAGCTGATCCGGTGCCCCGTGCGCGCGGCGATGCCGATCGCCACCACGTTCGCGCTCGCCGCGACCGCTGTGCCGTTGCCCCCGAAGTCGGCGCCGAGGGCGAAGGCCCACCACAGCGCCTGCCCGGTCTCCGGATCCGGCACCTCCGCCACCACCCCCTCGACGATCGGCGTCATCGTGGCCACATAGGGGATGTTGTCGAAGAACGCACCGAGCGCACTGGAACCGAACAGCAACGCCGTCGCCGCGGCGAAGTAGTTGTCGCCGAGGGCGGCCACCGCCCAGGTGCCGATCGCCGAGATGACCCCGGTGTGCGTCAGGCCCGCGACCATCACGAACAGGCCCATGAAGAACACCAGCGTCGGCCATTCGACCTCGCGCAGCGCGTCGCCGACGTCGGCGCGTGAGACCAGCAGCATCACCCCGGCGCCGACCAGCGCCACGATCGGGGGTTCCACGTGCACCACCGCGTGCACGGCGAACCCGGCCACCACCCCGGCCAGCACCACCAGGCAGCGCACCAGCAGCTTCGGATCGGTGATCGCCCGGCGTTCCTGCAGCGCCATCACCTCGGCCACCCGCTCCGGGTGGTACTCGAAGGAGCGCCGGAACAGCACCCTGGTCAGCAGCACGAACACGGCGAAGACGACCACCACGATCGGCGCCATGTGCACCAGGAAGTCGTTGAAGCTCAACCCGGCACGGCTGCCGATGATGATGTTCGGCGGGTCGCCGATCAGCGTGGCCGCGCCGCCGATGTTCGAGGCCAGCACCTCGGCGATCAGGTACGGCTGGGCGGCGATGCGCAGCCGGTTGCAGACCACCACGGTGACCGGGGCGACCAGCATGATCGTGGTGACGTTGTCCAGGAACGGCGAGGCCACCGCGGTGATGCCCATCAGCATCACCATCAGCCGGTACGGCTTGCCCTTCGACCGCTTCGCCGCCCAGATGCCGAGGTAGTCGAACAGGCCGGTCTGCTTGATCACCCCGACGATGACCATCATGCCGAGCAGCAGGAAGATGACGTTCCAGTCGATGCCCTCGTGCTCGGAGAAGAACACCTCGGAGCCGGGGATCAGGCCGAGCACGGCCATCGCGCCCGCCGCGGTGAGCACCACCGCGACCTTGCCGACCTTTTCGGTGGCGATCAGGAAGAAGGCGACGCCGAAGATCGCCAGTGCCAGGATCGGGCCCAAGGTCACTCACCGGGTCCGGACAGCGCGAGGCTGGTCAGCAGCCGGTCGAGGGTGATCGCGCCGGACAGCGTGCCGTCGCGGCCGAGCACCGCCAGCAGCGGGCTGTGCAGCCGGGCCATCAGCGCCGCGGCCTCCAGCAGCGTGCCGTTCTCCGGCACGGTGACCAGCTTGACCGGCTGGCGCGGCAGGCAGTCCCCGACGGTCAGGTTGCCCAGTTCCTGCCAGAACCGGTCGGCGTGGTCCTCGTCCACCGCCCTGGCCAGCGCCGGGTCCTCCTGGTAGCTGCCCGGCACGGCGAGCCGCAGCACCTGGGTGCCCGGCAGCACGATCCGGGGGCGCCCGTGGTTGTCGGCCACCACCAGTCCGGGCAGGCGGGCCACCGCCATCACCCGGACCGCCTTCGCCACGGGGTCGGCCACGGTGACCGTCGGCACGTGCACAGCGATGTCCTTGACCTGCATACCGCAAGTTTTCGCTGGTCAGCGCCCGGAGAACATCGGGCTGAACACCCATTCGGGGCAAATCGGGCGCGGGTCCGCCTCCCCCGAATGGGTGCTGACTCCCATGGACAGGGCGGTGGTGGCGGGCGAGGGTGAGGGGATGATCGACCGCGGTGTGGCTGCCGGCGCAGCCCTGCGCCCCACGCAGGCGTTGTTCCGGCGGCTGCTCGTGATCAACGGGCTGCTGTTCACCGCGGGCACGCTGGTGCTCGCGCTCTCCCCCGCCACGGTGTCCGCGCCGGTGCGGATCACCGAAGTGCCGGTGCTGGTGGCCGGCCTGCTGCTGATCCTGGCCGCGAACGCGGTGCTGGTGCGGAGCAGCCTGGCGCCGCTGGACGCGCTGGCCACCCTGATGCAGCGGGTGGACCTGCTGCGGAGCAGCGACCGGCTCACCGAACGCGGGCACGGCGACGTGACGCACCTGGTGCACACCTTCAACACCATGCTCGACCGGCTGGAGGCCGAGCGCAGCGAGAGCAGTGCGCACGCGCTCGCCGCGCAGGAAGCCGAACGCCAGCGCATCGCCCGCGAGCTGCACGACGAGATCGGGCAGAGCCTGACCGTGGTGCTGCTCGGGCTCAAGCGGGCCGTCGACCGCGCGCCCGCCGAACTGCGGGAGGAACTGCACGCCGTGCAGGAGACCGTTCGGGACAGCCTGGACGAGGTGCGCCAGGTCGCCCGCAGGCTGCGGCCCGGTGTGCTGGCCGATCTCGGCCTGCAGAGCGCCCTGCACGCGCTGAGCAGCGAATTCGGCGAGCTGCGGGTGAACCGGTGGGTGGACAACGACCTGCCGGAGCTGAGCCCGGACGTCGAGCTGGTGCTGTACCGGATCGCCCAGGAGAGCCTGACCAACGTGGCGCGGCACGCGGGGGCGTCCGAAGTGGACCTTTCGCTGACCGCCCGGCACGGCGAACTCACCCTGCGGGTGACCGACAACGGCACCGGCGGCATCGACCACGAAGGGGCCGGGATCCGCGGGATGCGGGAACGAGCGCTGCTGATCGGCGCGAAACTCACCGTGGAGTCCACAGTGGACGGCACCGACGTCTGCCTGCGGGTGCCGCGGTGAGCACCCGCATCCTGCTCGCCGACGACCACGCACTGGTGCGGCGCGGGCTCCGGCTCATCCTCGACGCCGAACCCGACCTGACCGTGGTGGCCGAGGCCGCCGACGGGGCCGAGGCGATCGACGCCGCCGTGCCCGGCGAGGTCGACCTGGCCATCCTCGACATCGCCATGCCGCGGCTGACCGGCATCCAGGCGGCCCGCGAGATCTCCCGCCGGGCCCCGGAGATCCGCATCCTGATGCTGTCGATGTACGACAACGAGCGGTACTTCTTCGAGGCGCTGAAGGCGGGTGCCTCCGGCTACGTGCTCAAGTCGGTGGCCGACCAGGATCTGATGGACGCCTGCCGGGCGGCCATGCGCGGTGAGCCGTTCCTCTACCAGGGCGCGGTGACCGCGCTGGTGCGCGACTACCTGCGCCGCGACCGCCAGGGCGACCGGCTGCCCAACAGCATCCTCACCCCGCGCGAGGAGGAGATCGTCAAGTTGATCGCCGAGGGCCACTCCGCCAAGGAGATCGCCGAGATCCTGGTGATCAGCATCAAGACGGTCGACCGGCACCGCGCGAACATCCTGCAGAAGCTCGGTATGCGGGACCGCGTGGCGCTGACCCGGTACGCGATCCGCGCGGGGCTGGTGGAGCTGTGACGGAACGGCGCTACCGGCCCGAGTTGCAGGGGCTGCGGGCGATCGCCGTGGTGCTGGTGGTCGTCTACCACGTCTGGTTCGGCCGGATCTCCGGTGGCGTGGACGTGTTCTTCCTGATTTCGGGCTTCCTGCTGACCGGGCAGCTGGTGCGGGCGGGCGGGCGCGGGCCGATCGGCTTCCCGCGGTTCTGGGGCAAGGTGGCCAAGCGGCTGCTCCCGGCGGCGCTGACCGTGCTGCTGGCGGTGATCGCCGCTTCGGTGGTGCTGCTGCCGGAGAGCCGCTGGTTCCAGACCATCCGGGAGGTCTTCGCCTCGGCGTTGTTCCTGGAGAACTGGCGCCTGGCGGTGGATTCGGCCGACTACTTCACCCAGCACGACCAGGCCAGCGTGGTGCAGCACTTCTGGTCGCTGTCCGTCCAGGGGCAGTTCTACCTGGTGTGGCCGCTGCTGATCGCGCTGGTCGCACGGCGCTTCCTGACCGGCGCGCTGCTCGCGGTGTTCGCGGGCTCGCTGGCGTTCTCGGTGGTGCTCACCGCGGCCGACCAGCCGCTGGCCTACTTCCACTCGCTGACCCGGGTCTGGGAGTTCGCCCTGGGCGGGCTGCTGGCGCTGGTCATCGACCGGGTGCCGCGGCACCGGCTGGTCCGGGTGCTGCTGGGCTGGCTGGGCATCGCGGGCCTGGTCTCCTGCGGCCTGGTGCTCACCGTCGGCGAGCAGTTCCCCGGTTACGCGGCGCTGTGGCCGCTGCTGTCGGCGGCGTGCGTGCTGCTGGCCGGGGCGAGCGGCAGCGCGTTCGGCGCCGACCGGTTCCTCGGCACGCGCCCGATGCGGTACGTCGGCGACCTCAGCTACGCGCTCTACCTCTGGCACTGGCCGATCCTGGTGTTCTACCTGATCACCCGCGGGCGCACGGAGATCGGGCTGCTCGGCGGCGTGGCGATCATCGGGCTGTCCGTGGTGCTCGCCGCGCTGACCCACCACTTCGTCGAGGACCCGGCCCGCCGGGTGCGGGTGCGGGCCCACCGGTTCGCCGCGATCGCCATGGTGCCGGTGCTGCTGGCCACCGGCGGCTGGCAGGTCGCGGCCCGCTGGAGGGCCGACGCGTACGCGCAGGCGGCCGGCGACCCCGACCACCCCGGCGCCCGCGCGCGCACCCCGGGCTTCGAGTACCGGGGCGAGCCCGATCCGCCGCTGGTCCCGTCCTTGGTGTCCCTGCCCGAGGAGTACGCCGACACCGGCGACTGCTCGGTGGCCGAGCGGCACGCGGAACTGACCGTCTGCTCGATCGGGTTCACCGAGCCGCCGTCGAAGCGGATCGTGCTCGCCGGCGACTCCCACGCCCAGCAGTTCCTCGCCGCGCTGCGGCCGGTGGCGGAGCAGAAGAACTGGCAGCTCATCTCGATGCTGCGCGGGGGCTGCCCGTTCTCCACCGATTCCGACACCGTGCCCGGCGATCAGCCGTGCATCGACTGGAACGCCGCGGTGGCCGACGAGATCCTGGCGCTCGCACCGGACGCGGTGTTCACCATCGGCACCAGGGACGCGCGGCCCGGCCTGGTCGAACGCACGCCGCCCGGGTACGTGGCGCAGTGGCGCAAGATCGCCGCCGCCGGCATCCCGGTGCTGGCCGCCCGCGACAACCCGAGGTACGACTTCGCGCCGTCGGCCTGCGTGGACGCCAACGGCCCGCACGCACCGGAGTGCAGCACCCCGCGTGCCGAACTGCTGGCCCCGGAACCGCCGTACCTCGGCCTCGACGTGCCGCCGGAGGTGTCGTTCCTGGACTTCAGCGACTACTACTGCGAGCCGGAGCTGTGCCCACCGGTGATCGGCAACGTGCTGCTCTACCTCGACGACAACCACGTCACCGCCACCTACCTGCGGACCATGGCGCCGATCGTGGAGGAGGCGGTGGAGAACGCACTGGGCTGGCGGGCCCACGACGCCCCCGCCTAGCAGGCGGCGGCGGCGATCGCCGCGGTGTCCCGGTAGAACGGGCGGACCTCGGTGATCCGGCCGTTCTCGACGGTGATCGCCTGCAGGATGGGGAACTCCAGTTCACGCCCGGTCGCCCTGGCGGTGGCCCGCACCCCGGTCAGCACCACGAGCGGGCTGGTGGTGACCAGGTACTCCTGCTCGACCAGGTCGAAGGCGGCCCAGGTGCGGCTCATCTCGCGGAAGAAGCGCGCCAGGCCGTGGTGCCCGCGCCAGGTCCCGCCGTAGGGCAGGGCGCCGGCCTGGTGCAGCACCACGTCTTCGGCGAAGAACGGGGCGAGCGGCGCGAACGAGGATTGCCCGCCGGCCAGGTACTCGGCCTCCGCCGCGTACCTGCCTTCGAGCACGGAGACCGGGTCGGTGGTGGTCTTCATGCCGACGACTCTGGCGGCCCGCCCTCCGCGGTGCTGGCGGAAATCGGCCCTCGCGGCATGACAACCGGATCGGCGCGGGTGTGAGCCTGTTCGGAAGTGGCCCCCGCGACGAGCTGGACGCGGCGTTCGAGGACTTCGCCGCCGCGTGCTCGGCTCGGCTGCTGCGGTGGCAGGCGGCGGCGAAGCAGCTCGAAGCCTGCGCCCGGCGGGTGCTGGTCAACCTCTCGCGTGGTGGTGGAACCGGCCGTGCCGCCCACCGCTCCCCGGTGCTGGACCGGGTGGTCCCGCAGGCGAGGATCGCCTTCGACGCCGCGGACGGCTCGCTCGTGCACATCACCGGCGGAGGCGGCCAGTCCTGGCTCCTGCGGTCCGAGCTGCACCTGCGCACCCCGCGGTCACGGCGTCGGTCAGCTGGCCCACCCCTCGATGCCGCCGGGCACGTTCGACGGTCCGCCGACCTGGCGCGGCTGCGCGCGACCGAGGAGAACCGGCGGCTGCTCACCACGAGGTGCCACCCGGTTTCGTGCCGACGGGCTATTGACGACCCGCCAGTCGGCAGCTCCGGCACTGTGACACGATGTGCCCGACTGACTATCCTCGGTGCCATTGCCGACCAGCGGTGAGGAGTGCGAACACCATGTCTGCCGAGTCGACCGAAACCGGCGTTGTCATCCTCGACGACGGCGTGCCGACCGCCGCCCGCGTGTACGACGTGATGCTCGACGGCAAGGACCACTACGAGATCGACCGCCGGGTGGCGCACGCCAGCCTGGCGGTGATGCCCGAGCTCAAGGAGATCGCCGCGCACAACCGCGCGATGCTGCACCGGGTGGTCACCCACCTGGCCGCCGACCAGGGCGTCACCCAGTTCCTCGACCTCGGCTCCGGCCTGCCGACCGCGCGCAACACCCACGAGGTCGCGCAGGCGGTCGACCCCGGCAACAAGGTCGTCTACGTCGACATCGACCCGATCGTGCTGGCGCACGGCCGGGCGCTGCTGCAGGACAACGACAACACCCGGGTGGTCACCGCCGACCTGCGCAGGCCGCGGGAGGTGCTGGAGCACCCCGAGGTCAGCGCGATGATCGACTTCTCGAAGCCGGTCTGCGTGATGCTGGTGGGCATCCTGCACCACCTGCTGGACGAGGAGGACCCGGCGGGCATCGTGCGCACGCTGCGCGACGCCGTCGCCCCCGGCTCGTACTTCTTCATCACCAACTTCACCCGGCTCAGCGACTCGCCGGAGAGCGCGCAGCTGGAGGAGGTGCTGCTTTCGCAGCTGGGCACCGGCCGCGTGCGCACCCCGGCCGAGCTGGCCGCCTACTTCGACGGCCTGGACCTGCTCCCGCCGGGCATCGTGCCGCTGCCGCTGTGGCGCCCCGACACCATCGTCACCGACGCCACCACGATCGGCGTGCGGTTCATGACCGGGGGCGTGGCCCGCAAGAACTGAGGGGCTGCTGGACCCGCCAGTGGGGTTCGGCGGGTCCAGCAGCGGTGCGACCGGAGACCAGTGCCCGGGCCAGGAGGTCTCGGACGCGGGGTCCACAGTAATCACCGGATGGGGTGATTTCGACCCGGGCGGAAATTCCCGGTCCGGCTCAGCCCCACTGCGCGGTCTCCGGGTCCACGCCGTGCGCCCGGGCGTTGGCGCAGATCACCTCGCGCAGCCACGTGGCCAGCCCGGGGGCGAAGCCGTCGTAGAAGGACCGGAACCCGGGGTCGTCGGTGAAGGTGCGGCCCAGGCAGACGTGCATCGCGTGCGTGCAGTCGAAGTACTCCGACTGCTGCGCCCGGTGCCGTTCCGCGAGGGCGTCCGCCTCGGCGGAACCGGGCTCGACCCCGGCTCGCCGGGCCGCGGCCAGGTCCGCGTGCAAGGCGTCGGCCGCGGCCGCGATCCGCTTCCAGTCCTGCGGTGACCTCGCCGCGGCCCGCTCGGCGTACTGCTGCCACTGCGCGGTCTCCCCCCACCGCTGCTCGGCTTCCCCCACCCACGACGGCTGCCACCGGTCGCCGAAGATCTCCACCTGTTCCTCGGCGGTCAGCCGCATCCCGGTTTCCGACGCGGCCAGCATCCGGTCCACCGCGCTGACCATCTGCCGCAGCCGGTCGATGCGCCCGGCCAGTTCCGCGCGCTGGCGTCGCAGGTGGTCCCGCGCGTCGGCGTGCGGATCGTCGAGCAGGCGGCCGATCTCGGCGAGCGGCAGGCCGATCTCCCGGTAGACCAGCACGCGGTGGATGCGGGCCACGTCGTCGGCCGAGTACACCCGGTACCCGGCCAGGGTGCGCCCGCTCGGGCGGACCAGGCCGATGCCGTCCCAGTGGTGCAGGGTCTTCACGCTGACCCCGACGAGCGCGGCCGCCCGGCCGACGGTGAGGCCGGGCGGTTCCGGCGCCGGATCGATCACCAGCCCAGTCTCGCGCAGGCCGGCGGTGCTCATCCGCGTGGTACTTCGATGCCCAGTGCGCGGACGTTCTCCGCCTCCTGGCTGTCCGGGTCGAACACCCGGGCGGCGGTCATCACCACCCGGGTGTGCTCGGGCGTGAGGACGGTCAGTTCCATCGAGTTCCACGGCTGGACCACCGGGCCGGTGGTGCAACCCGGCCGGAGTTCCTCGCAGCGCGCGGCGATCGGCTCGATCTGGTCGAGCACGCACGCGAAACTGGTGCTCAGCGCGCTCGGCTCGGCCGCCGGCTCACCGGGCACCAGCAGCACGTCCTGGAACGCCCAGCGCCGCAGGTGCACGACCACGCCGGGTGCGGTGAACAGGTCGATGAAACCGAGCCCGCGGATCCAGAACTCCTTGGACGCCTCCAGGTCGCCGGTGGGCACGGTGATGAACATGGGCATGGGGTAGATCTCCCGGTGGACCTCCGGCGCGGGCTCGCCGGGCAGCGGAACGGGACTCGGGTAGGTGCTCATGGCGAGGATCGTCAAGCCTCCTGCCGGGTCAGGGTCAAGCCGGAGTGGCATGGTGGGGGCCACGGAGCCGACCATCCGGGCGTTCACCCCGCCGGCCAGGACGCGGTCACCGCCTTGGCGCTGCGGGCGTGGGCGCCGGTGTTCGCCTCGCTCGAGCAGGCGCTCGGCGGGCTGTTCCGGACCATGCACCCGGACTGGCGTGCCGGCCAGCGGCGGGCGGTGGAGGCCGCCTGCCGGGACGCGCAGCTGACCGCCTGGGTCGCCGAAGCGGACTCGGTGGTGGCCGGTTTCGCCGCCGCCCGGCTGGACCGGGCGGAGCGGATGGGCGAGATCCACCTGATCGCCGTGGACCCCGCCCACCACCGCGCGGGTATCGCGTCGGCGCTCACCGAGCACGCCGTGCGGTGGTGCACCGACCAGGGCATGAAGCCGGCCATGGTGGAGACCGGCGGCGACCCCGGCCGCGCACCGGCGCGCTGCAACTGCGAACGCGCCGGTTTCACCCCAGCTCCCGATCGCCCGCTACTTCCGGGAGCTGTAGCCGTCCAGACCCCGCACCAGCCGGTCGAACTCGGTGCGTTCGGCGGCCGTGAACGCCTTCGCGTAGCCCCTCGCTTCGAGGCGGTCGGTGATCGCTTCGGCTTCCTCGTGCCGGGGTACCAGCGTCGAGCAGTCCGGCAGTTCACCCGTCCAGCCGAAGAACCGCGCCTGCGCGGCACCCTCGTTGGTCAGGATCGCCTCCAGCGGCGACAACTCCACCGCCGTGGTGCCGACCAGGTGCAGGGCACCACGCCACTCACGCAGTACGAAGATCAGCTGCGCCAGGCGCCCGGGGATCGAGGCGGCGCGCCGTTCCGCCCGCCAGCCGGCGAACAACGGCAGGCCCGCCCCCTCCACCGCGGCCACCAGGCGTTCCGCCAGCACCACCAGCCGCTCGGCGCCGCCGACGCCGCCGAGGTTCCGCTCACCCCAGTCCGCCAGCAGCCCGCCGTAGCGCCGGGCCGCCGCCGCGGCGCCCGCCACCGCCACCCCGCGTTCCCAGTTCTGCCGGACGGTTCCCGGCTCCCACCAGCCGAACGCGGCGGTGACCACCTCGGCGTCCACGTCGCCGAGCACCCCGCCCCGGCCGGCGAAGTAGAAGGCGAGCGGATCCGGGTAACCGGCTTCGGCCGCACCGGTGGCCATGCCCTCGTCCAGCATCGCCGCGCTGCCCACGGCGTGGATCACCCGGTGCCTCATGACCCGCTGCCCAGGAAGTGCTCGGCGAAGGCCCGGACCTGCTCCTCGCTGCCCGGGTCCTCGAAGCCGACCACGAGTTCCTGCACCCCGGCTCCGGCGTAGGCGGCGATGCGGTCGCGAACCGTGTCGAGGGTGCCGATCAGGCCGTAGTCGGCGAGTCGACCTGGATAGGCGAACTCGATGCCCGGGGGCACCAGGGCGCGTGCTTCCTCGTCGGTGTCCCGGATGATGCACACCGTGGTGGCCGTGCGGGTCATCTCGTCGTAGTCGCGGCCGACGGCGGCGCAGTGCTCGCGGAGGACGGCGTACTTGTGCCGCAGGGTCTCCGGGGAGTCCATCACGTTGCAGGCGTCCGCGTACTCGGCCACGATCTTCAGCGTCACCTTTTCCCCCGCCCCGGCGACCATCATCGGCAAGTGCGGGCGCTGCACGCCCTTCGGCTGGTTGACCGCCCCCCGGATCCGGTAGTGCGCGCCTTCGAAGGTGGCCTCGTCCTCGGTCCACAACGCGTGGATCACCTGGACCGCTTCACGCAGCTTGGCCAGCCGTTCCCCGGCGGTGCCGAACTCGTAGCCGTAGCCGGTGCAGTCCGGTTCCCACCAGCCGGCGCCGATGCCGAAGGTGAGCCTGCCGCCGGAGATCACGTCCACCGTGGACGCCATCTTGGCCTGCAGCGCCGGGTTGCGGCAGCCGTTGCCGGTGACCAGGTGGCCCAGCCGGACACGGCTGGTCTCCCTGGTCAGGGCGGTCAGCACCGACCAGGATTCGAAGACGAACTCCTGCGACGGCGGGACCGTGGTGAAGTGGTCCGGGGCCCAGAGCGCGTGGTAGCCGGTCTCGTCGGCCGCCTTCGCGACCGCGGTGATGGTGGCGAAGGCGGCCACCGGGTCGGCGACGCCGGCGAACTCCTGCCCGAACCCGGTGGGCAGGAAGATGCTGAATCTCACGATGGTTCCTCTCGGGATTGCTCGCTGCTGCCGGTGGAGACCGCGCGCCGGGCGGAAAGGAATCGGCGGCCGCGCTAGAGTCGCCGCCCGTGGAACCGATGATCGCCGTCCCGCCGGGCCGGGTGACCCTGGCCGACCGCCGGACCCGGCGCAGCTGGCCGGTGGAGCTGGGGGCCTACCGCATCGCGGCGGTGCCGGTGACCCAGGGGCTGTACGCGGCGGTGACCGGCCGGTGGCCGGCTGCCGCCCGCGGGGAGCGGCTGCCGGTGGAAAGCGTGTCGTGGCTGGACGCGGTGCGGTTCTGCAACGCGCTCTCCCAGCGCGAGGGCGTCACGCCGGTGTACCGGCTGGAGGCCGACGCCGAGGACGTCGAGTGGGACACCACCGCGAACGGCTACCGGCTGCCGACCGAGGCCGAGTGGGAGCACGCCTGCCGCGCGGGCAGCACCGCCGCCCGGTACGGCCCGATCGACCAGATCGCCTGGTACCGCGGCAATTCCGGGGAACGCAGCCACGAGGTCGGCGGCAAGCGCCCGAACGCCTGGGGCCTGTACGACACGCTGGGCAACGTCTGGGAGTGGTGCTGGGACGTCTACGACGCGGAGGTCTACGGCACCTACCGGGTGCTCCGCGGCGGCGGCTGGTTCGACGAGCACTGGAGCTGCCGGGCCTCGGTCCGGCGCCGCAGCCACCCCACGTTCACCGTGGACGACGTCGGTTTCCGGCTCGCCCGGTCGCACTGACGGCGCCTGTCCGGGGGATTGCTTCGCCACCTTGGCCACCGGATCGTTGAAGGCTTTCCTCACCATGCCACCAGCACGGAGAGGTCGATCACGGCGACGGGCAGACGCCGGTTCCTCATCGGTTCAGCGGGCCTGCTCGGCACGGCGCTCGGGACGCGCCCGGCCGCGGCGGCCACCTGGGAGACCGTGCTCAACGGCAGTTTCTCCGGTTGCCCCGCACTGGAATCCGCGTGGAACCACGGTTATGCCGCCTGCCGGGTCGCGGTTTCGGACCACAACGGCACCGCCCGGGCGTACGGCAGCGCGGCCGACCACAACCACGTCTGCCTGGAGGGTCCGGGCGTGCTGGTGCTGCGGGCCAGCCGTACCTGCCGATCCGCTACCACTCCGGTGCGCTGCACGCCAAGCAGCAGGTGGTCAGCGACCAGTTCCCGCAGTGGGAGGCGCGCGGCGAGTTCCAGGCCCCAGCGCCACCGGCGCGGACATCCACTACTACCTCGACGGCAACCGGGTCGGCGAACTTCGTGCACAAGCCGATGTGGCTCATCCTGAACCTGCAGGTGGAGGGTTCGCCGGGGGCGTCCGGCGACACCCCCTACCGGGCACGCAGCGTCTACGCCGGCCGTTCGCGCGCCTGGTCATTCGCAGGCGACGCCGTCGTCGTCGCGGTCGAGCTTGGAGCTGTAGCCGGGTTCGCCCCGGAGCAGCGGGGCGGCTCCGGCTGCGCGGGCGGCGTCGCAGTTCTTGTAGAAGGCTTCTTCCGTGGCCTTGGTCGTGGTGGTCGTGGCCGGAGCGGGCTGCTTGGCGGGCGGGGCTTTCGGCGCGGGCTGGGGTGCGAGTTGCGGCTGCGCGGGTACGCGGGTGATCACCCCGCCGCACGGTTGTGCCCACAGCCCGGCCCCGGCGGCCCTGGCGGTGGCCTCGGCGGTCCGGAGCCCGGCCGACGCGGTGCCGAGCGCGGTGTCGGCGAGGTACTTCGCGTGGCCGGTCTGGAGTGCCTGGGTCACGTAGTCGGTGCCGTCCGCGAGCACCAGGGACACCACGACCTGCCGGGTCTCGTCCAGCACCGCCGTCACCTTCTTGCCGTGGAGCACCAGGTTGGCCCACTCGTAGGCTTCGGTGCGGTAGCAGCTCTCGCCGGTCGGCGGCGGGGTTTCCAGGCCGAGCACCCGCGCGGACCGGGTTCCGCCCAGGGTCACCGTGTTGCCGTTGCTCACCCCGGTGACCACGTATTCGGCCGGCTGCGGGACCTTGCTCGCGGGTGAGACCGTGATCGTCGGCGCCGCGGCCGGTGGCGGTTCCCCCTCCCGCGAATCACCGAAGATGAGCGCGAGCACGAACAGAACTCCGAAAACCGAAAGCGTGATCTTGAGCCATTTCGGCATGCGTGCCCGGGTGGTGTCCATCGGAATCGTCCCTCGAAGATCGGTGCATTCTGTGCTCCGTTTCCTCGCCCGGCGCCGCTTCGTCGTTACGCTCCGAACCGATCTTGCCCTCAGTTCACTCTTTTGCTCGGGCTTAATGCATGGTTTCTGCACTCAGTTCCGTTTGTTTGCGTCGATCGCGTGATGGGCGCGGAGAACCGTCACGTTCTCCGGCGGCGGCCGACCTTGCCAGTGGAAGGCGGTGAGCACGATGTGCGAACTGGTGAAGCCGATCGGCCTGCGGCGCTCCGGCCGGTTCCCGGCCGACGGCGCGGGCTTCACCGCGCTGATGTTCACCACGGCCGGTTCGCCTGCGCGGCTCACCGAACTGGCCGCGGTCCGGCTGGGCACCGGCGGCACCGTGCTCGACCAGCTGTACACCGCGGTCGACACCGCGGCGATGCCGGATGAGCTGGCGGGCCGGTTCGTGGCGCTGGCGCGGGGCAGCGTGCTGATCGTCCCGGACCCCCGCGGTGCGCGTTCGCTGGTCGCCGCGCTGACCAAGGCGGGCGTGCCGATGCCCATGCTGCCGGGCGTGCACCCCTTCGACTACCCGGTGCCGACCACCGGCACCGCACTGGACCGGGCGCGCCTCGTCGGCCGCCTGGTCACCATCTCGATCGAGACCCGCGGTTTGCGGTTCACCGAGCAACCGCGCTTTCGCCGGCTGCCCGTGGTCCCGCTGGCCCCTCACCTCACCAGCGGTCAACCACCCCGGGCGAGGCAGACCCACGCCCTCCGCCCGGCTCACCCGCCGCCCCACGCCACTACCGAGCCGCGAGCCGCGTCCCGGCCAGGCCGGCCACCGGCCCGCACCACAACCAACCCGCCGATCGCGTCCCAGCGGGACCAGCCACCGGCCCACGCGACCGACCCGCGCGCACCCCGGGCGGAACAGTCCCCAGCCAACGCCGCAACCACCGCCCACCCACCGACCGCGTCCCAGCCGGACCAGCCGCCGCCCCGGCCTGCGAGTGCTGCCCACCCGTCGGCCACGGGCCGGGTGGATCACCCAACCCGAGACGCGACCGCTATCCACCCACCAGCCGCATCCCCGGCAGGCCAACCGTCAGCCGCGGCCGCCGATCACCCGCCAGCCGCACTTCGAGCCGACCAGCGACCAGCCCGAGGCCCGACCTCCGCCCACTCACCGGCAACGCCCCGAGCGAACCAGCCACCAAATCACGCCACCCACCCGTGGGCCGCTTGGCTGGCGATGAGCACCGGCGTGTGCCTGGTGCTTTTCACCGTCGTTGCGTTGTTCGGGGGTGCGTCCGCGGGGTTCGGGGTGCTGTTCGGCGCGGTCGGCGTCGGGGCGTTGCTGGCCGGGTGGCGCCACGCGGTCCGCTATGGAGCCCGGTCGAACCGGGAGCGGGCGGATTCGATCTCCTCCAGGTAGCGCCGCGTCCAGGCGCACACGCCGTTGATCGTGCCGCGCAGGGCTTGGCCCGCCTCGGTCACGGAGTACTCGACCCGCGGCGGCACCGTCGGATGGACCCGCCGCCGCACCAGGCCGTCCCGTTCCAGCCCCCGCAGGGTCTGCGTGAGCACCTTGTGGCTGACCCCCGCCGCCCCCGCGTGCACCTCGCTGTAGCGCAGCGTCCGCTCGCCGAGCAGGTTCAGCACCGGCAGCGCCCACTTCCCCGACACCCCGGCGAAGATCTCGTGCGCCAGCGCGTCCACCTCGGTTCCCACCGGGCACCCCTCTCACCGGAAAGTGCGTTCTTCCGCCACCGCGACCGGCTGCCTACCGTGCGAACGGTGAACATCAGGAAGACCTACGCCCGCCTGTGGACCGACCGGCTCGACGACGCCCTGCCACTCCTGCGCGAACTTACCGGCACCGAACCCGATCTCCGCCTCGCGTTCCACGCCGTGGAACTCGCGGCCATCGGTGACTTCCTGGTCATCGCCGGCCCCGCGGAGGAACGCGCGAAGTACGCCCACGCCTCCGCCACCGTGGTCGTCGAGGACCTCGACCGTCTGCAAAGGACACTCGCGGCGGCGGGCGCCACCATCACCACCCCGGAAACCCCCGGCCCGACCGGGCGGTTCCTCTACGCCCGGCACCGCGACGGCGCCGAAGTCGAATACGTCGAGTGGCGCCCCGGACTGGTGACCCGCAGCTGAAACGAAGGGGGCTCCCTGCCCCGGGAGCCCCCTTCGCCCGCCGCCGTGGCTCGCGGGTCAGCCCAGCGGCTCGATCCACAGGTTCCGGAAGCGCGGGTTCTCCCCCGCGTCCCCGTGGTCCTGCAGCAGCACCGATTCCGCGCTCGGCCCCTCCGGCAGGCTGTTGCCGCCGGTGATGCCGTCGATCTCCACGTCGTCGTGCACCACGACCCCGTTCCACACCACCGTCACCCGCGCGTTGGCGATCTTGTTGCCCGCGCCGTCGAACCGGGCCGCGCGGAAGGTGATGTCGTAGGTCTGCCAGGTGTTCGGTGCGGTCGCCTGGTTGCTGTCCGGGGCGCGCTTGGCGTAGATCGCCCCGGCTTCGTCCGCCGCGAGCGTGGTGTCACCGTGGGAGTCGAGCACCTGCACCTCGTACCGCTCCTGCAGGAACACCCCGCTGTTGCCACGCGCCTGCCCGGTGACCTGCGGCGGGTACTGCGGTTCCAGCCATTCGGCGTGCAGCTTGAAGTCGCCGAACTTCTGCTTGGTGCGGATGTCCCCACCCAGCGATTCCATCGACCCACCGGAAACCGGCCAGCTCGCCGCCCCGCCGGACCGCGCTTCCCAGGCACCCAGTCCCGATCCGTCGAACAACGACACGCGCTGCACCGGGGTCACGCTGATCTTGTCCAGGTTGACGTTCCCGTCGTCCCCGCTGTCGAACTTGTAGGTCACCGTGTTGTTCCCGGCGTTCAGCCTGAGCGCTTCGGTGTGCGTGGCCCAGGTGTCCCAGTCGACGGTGCTCGCCAGCCGCGTCTGCCGCACCTTCGTGCCGTTGACGTAGACGCTCACCGTTTTGCTGCCGGAGAACGGGTCGGGACCGTTCGAGTAGCGCAGCCCGAGGTTGTGGTCACCGGCCGACGGCACGTTCACGGTGAACGCGGCGGACGCACCCGCGTTCCAGTACCCGTCCACAAAACCGGTGCCCGAGTAGCCGGGGTGGTTGGTGTTGACCGCGGCGCCCCCGCTCAACCCGGCCGTCTCCGCCTCGTACTCGGTCGCCTGCGCGGTGCCGACCAGCGAGTTCAGCGTGTACCAGGCTTCGGTGCTCCACAGCGGGGCTCCCGATTCCGCGGCGAACGGCCGGGGTGAGCGGACGTGCACCACGTGCCCGGCCTTGAGCCCCGGCACCCGCAGGGTCACCTTCTTGCGGTCGGCCGACAACGCGGCCGAGGACACCGTGAGCGTCTGCTCGTCGACCTTCGGGCCGCCGTAGGCCGCGGTCGGCACGTACCGCCACTGCGTGGCCTGGTACTTCGCCGCCAGGTTCTGCGCGGTTTCGGCCGACAGCGGTTGCGTGTACTCCAGTTCGAACCCGCCTTCGACCGCGCGCATGGCGAGGATGTCGAAGGCGCCGGTCCCGTTGGGCGTCAGCTTCTGCAGGCCGTGGCTGAGCTTGCCCGGCTGGCCCCAGTTGCCGCCCGCGCCGATGCCGCCGGTGTAGATGGCACCGTCCGGGCCGAGGCTGATCCGGCTGACCCCGGCCTCCAGCCCCTGCGTCATCCGGAACACCGCGCCCTGGTACTCGCCGCCGACCTTCTCCAGGTACGCCCGCTGCAGGCCGCCGTAGGTCACGTCACCGAAGACCAGCTGCCCGGCGAACGGCCCGTTCGGCAGCTGGATCGGGTTGCTCGGCGAGTTGGCGATCTCGTTCTGCGGCAGCCAGAGCACCGGGGCGGTGACCGCGCGGTCGTCGAACGGGCCGTCGGGGTTCATGTAGTGGTTGAAGAACCGGTCCTGCTTGACGTGCAGCAGTTTCGACGAGGGCAGCCAGCCGCCCTGGTTGTCGGTGACGAAGATGCCGCCGTCCGGGCCCCAGCCGATGCCGTGCGGGGTCCGCAGCCCACCGGCCAGGTAGGACACCTCGCCGGTCGCCTTGCTCACCTTGATCGTGGTGCCGCGGTCCGGTGCCGGTTGCGGATCGGTGGTGGCCCCGCCGTAGTCGATCGCCACCGACAGGTTCAGGTAGAAGAACCCGTCCCGGTAGAGCAGGCCGAAGGCGAACTCGTGGAAGTTGCCGCCGAACGGCCAGGTCGCCACCCTGCGGTAGTCGTCGGTCACGCCGTCGCCGTTGGTGTCGTTCAGCTCGGTCAGGCCGTCCTTCTCGGACACGTACAGCTTGCCGTCGACGTGCTTGATGCCCATCGGCTCCTTGAGCCCCTCGGCGATCTTCTGCGTCCGCACCTTCGACGGATCGGTGTTGCCGGAGACGCCGCTGAGCAGGTGCACTTCACCGAGTTCGTGGTCCGTACCGCCCCAGGTGGCGATCGCCAGCCTGCCGTCCGGCAGCCAGTCCATGGCGCTGACCTGCGGTTCGAAGCCGTCGGGCCGCAGGTTCGCCAGCGTGTAACCGGGGTGCAGGCCGGTCAGCGGCAGGCCGTCGCCCGGCGAGTCGGTGCCGGCTTCGCACTCCTTGCGGCCGGGGGCGGTCACCCGGACCACGTCGGCGTCGGTGCTCAGCGCGGAGTTCGGTACCACGGTGAACCCACTGGCGCCGGGTGGCTGCCACTCCAGCTTGACCACCTGGTCGACGGTGGCGTCGAAGTGGTCGATGCGCAGGGCGTGGTAGCCGGCGGTGAGCTGGGCCGAGCCGTCCTTGCCGGTCGGCTCGTGCAGGCCGTCGTGGTTGATCACCACGTTGCCGTCCAGCTTCAGCCGGGAGCCGTCGTCGCTGGTCAACCGGAAGTTGTAGGTGCCGTCTGCGGGCACGTTCAGGTTGCCGATCACCTCGGAGACGAAGTTGTCGGCGATGCCGAACTGCTCCGTGGTGGACCAGTCGATCGTCGGCATCAGCTTGTCGACGTTGGGTGTCTGCCCGGCTTTGAGCGTGCAGAGCTTGTTCAGGCCGACCTGCACGTCGTACACGCGCAGGGTCACCCCGGGTTCCTGGGGTGGTATCTGCGCTGCCGCCGGTTCGGGCACCAGCAACGGCCCCGAACCGGCGACGAGCAACGCGGCGAACAACACGGGCAGGCGCATGTTCTCTCCCAGGGGACCGGGTTGTTACTCAGGTCACAAGACCCTAGGGAGATCTTTCGTCATAAGTCAACGAAAGTGTGTACTGAACCGGTGAAAGTGCGCCGAACGGCGGTGTGCCGCTGGCCTGTTCAGACCGGCGTGCCGCCCTGCACGATCAGGCGGAACCGCTCGGGCGAGGCCAGCACCCCGATGTCGGCCAGCGGGTCGCCGTCGAGCACCAGCAGATCGGCGTGCGCCCCCGGCCGCAGCGTGCCGATCTCGCCGGTCAGCCCGGTCAGTTCGGCGGCGACCGAGGTGGCCGACCGCAGCACGTCGAGCGGGCGCTGCACCTCGGCCCGCAGCCGGAACTCGTGGTTCTGGTGCCGGTGCATGCCGCCGAGCAGGTCCGAGCCGTAGACGATCTTCACCCCGCCGCGGGCCGCCCGCTCCAGCGCGGCGAGCCCGGCGCCGAGCACCTCGTCGACCTTGCGCCAGCTCGACTCCGGCAGGCCGAACTCGCGGCCCTCCTCCTTGAGCGCCCAGTAGGTCACCAGGGTGGGCACCAGGAAGGCGTCGTGCTCGCGGAACAGCTCCACGCTGCGGTCGTCGAGCAGGTTGCCGTGCTCGATCGACCGCACGCCCAGCTCCAGCGCCCGGTTCACCGCCCGCGCGGTGTAGGCGTGCGCAGCGACGTAGCGGTTGGCGCCTTCGGCCTCTTCCACGATGGCGCGGAGTTCGTCGGCGGAGTACTGCACGGAGTCGATCCGGTCGGTCGGCGAGGCCACCCCGCCCGAGGCCATCACCTTGATGTGGTGGGCTCCCTTGCGCAGTTCGTCGCGGGCGGCGGCGCGGACCGCGTCCACCCCGTCGGCGATGCGGCCGAGCCCGGCGCAGCACGGGTGGTCGTCGTGGCGGTGCGTGCCGCGGCCGCGGCTGTCGCCGTGCCCGCCGGTCTGGCTCAGCGCCCGGCCGCAGAACAGCAGGCGCGGGCCGCGGAACAGGCCCTCGGCCTGCGCGTCGGCGAGGCCGTAGTCGGCTCCCGAGGCGTCGCGCACGGTGGTGAACCCGCGGTCGAGCATGCGGCTCATCGTGTTCATGCTGTGCGCGGCCACGTAGGACGGTGACTGCGCGGGCAGCGAACCCAGGTCCGCGGTCGACGCGGTGACGTGCACGTGGGCGTCGACCAGGCCCGGTACGACCACGGCACCACGCAGGTCGATCGTCCGGACGCCGGGAGCCGTCAGCGACGGCCCGGTCTCGGCGATCCGGCCGTCGGCGCAGCGCAGGTCGCCTTCGACGTACTCCCCCGCCTCGGGATCGAGCAGGCGGGCATTGCGCAGCAGCAGCGAACCCCCGGTCACCGGACCACCTCGGCCCGCAGCGCGGACACGGCCAGCGGCGCCAGCGACACCGCCGTCTCCACCGAACGCCGGTCGTACCTGCCTTCGGCGTCGAGGAGGTTGAGCACCCCGAGCGTCCGGCCCCCGTCGACCACCGGCACGTTGATCACCGCACCGCAGCCGAGTCCGGCGATCAGCTCGTGGTCGGCGAAGATCCGCCGCACCGCTTCGGCGTCCGGGCCGAAGTACGGGCGCTGGGCGGTGATGCAGTCGTCGAGCCAGCCGCGCGCCACCTCGACGGTCTTCTCGCCACCGACCGGGTACTGCTCGGGGTGGCTGCTGTGCACCCGGCGCAGCGCCTGCCGCTCGGGCACCCACGCCAGCACGGTGAACAGCTCCACCCCCACCGCCTCCCGGACCCGATCCTCCACTGTGGACAGCGTGGTCACTTCGTCATCTCCTCCGCTTTGGACACGGCGGCGCCGTGCTCGGTCAGTTCTTCCAGCGAGCGCCCCGCGGTGGACAGGCCGAACACCAGCACGCACAGCACCCCGGCCCCGAGCACCGCGGTGGTCAGGCCGAAGACCCCGCCGAAGCCCAGGCTCGCCGCGGACAGCCCGATGATGGTCGGCGCCAGGATGCTGCCGACCCGGCCGAAGGCGCTGGACAGGCCGGTGCCGGTGGCCCGGATCCAGGTCGGGAACACCTCGGGGGTGTAGGAGTAGACCCCGGCGTAGGTGCCGTTGAGGAAGAACGACAGCACCGCGCCCGCCAGGGTGATCGCCCACGGCGCGTCCATCTGGCTCAGCCAGAACGCGCTGATCGCCGAGCCGGTCAGGTACAGCGCGATGGTCTGCTTGCGGTCGAGCCGCTCGGACAGCCAGGCCGCGGAGAAGTACCCGGGGATCTGCGCCAGGTAGATGATGATGGAGAACTCGAAGCTCTTGGTCACCGTGATGCCGCGGTCCACCAGCAGCGTGGGGATCCAGGAGAAGAAGCCGTAGTAGGAGAAGGTGATGACGAACCAGACGGTCCAGATCACCGCCGTCCGCCGTCGCATCGCCCCGCTCCACAGGAACCGCAGCGCGGTGCCCAGGTTGACCTTCGGCGTTTCGGTGGCGGGCCGCAGTTCGGTGGGCTCCGCCGGCGGCAGCGGCCGCCCGGTCGCGCGTTCGACGTCCCGCTCCAGCTTGGCGACCACCTGCTCGGCTTCCGCCTCCCGCCCCTGGATCACCAGGAACCGCGGTGATTCCGGCAGGGACCGCCGCCACCACAGCAGCATCACGATCGGCAGCGCGGTGATCAGCTGGGCGATCCGCCAGCCCTCCGGTGAGGCCGACACCACGAACCGGCCGATCAGCGCGGCGGCGACAAAACCGAACGAGAAGAACCCGGCGAGCGCGCCGACGAACCAGCCGCGCCGCTTCGCCGGCACGAACTCCGACAGGAACGGCGCGATGATGGCGCTTTCCGCGCCCGCGCCCATCCCGGCCAGCACCCGGGCGCCGAGGAAGACCTCGTAGTTCGGCGAGAACGCCGCGATCACCGAGAACACCGCGTAGAAGGCGAGCGCGTACATCATCACCTTCTTGCGGCCGATGCGGTCGCCGAGCAGGCCGGCCGCGATCGCGCCGAAGAGGAAGCCGAACGGCGTGGCCGAGCCGATCAGCCCGAGCTGGCCGTTGCTGAGGTCCCAGACCTCCTTGACCGAGGGCAGCAGGAAGGCGACCACGGCCGAGTCCATGCCGTCGAAGGTGTAGCCGAGCCCGCCGATCAGCAGCAGCTTGTAGTGGGGACGGCTCAGCGGGAGCCGGTCGAGTCGTGCCAGGAGCGTCATACCGCGCCCTTCGTGTCCGAGGTGCCGACAAGCTATACTGCATATCTCGATATTTGCAATACTTGTTGCAAGCAGAATCCGGTGCGTTACCGTGAACGCCGTGACGGAGGCGGAGACCGGCGACGGCCTGGAGAGCTGGCTGCGCGGCCGGATGCCGGAACGCGGCCTGCGACCGCGTTCGGCGGCGGTGCTGGAGTTGCTGGTGTCCCAGCCGCGGCGGGCGTCGTTCGGCTCGACCGGCGAACTGGCGCAGCTCGCCGGGGTGAACGTGGCCACGGTGACCAGAACGGCGCAGGCGCTCGGCTTCGCCGGCTGGCCCGCGCTGCAACAGGAATTGCGGGCGCGTTACCTGTCCTCGCTCAGCGCGCCGCAGGTCGCCGAGGAGCACAACGGCGTCGGCTCCCCCGCTTCGGCTTCCCTGCGCCGCGACCTGGACAGCCTCGCCCTGCTCAACCGCCGCTTCGACGAGGACGCGATCCGGGCCACCGCCGAAGCGGTCGCCGAGGCCCGGCGGACGGTGGTGATCGCCGACGGCAGTTACGCCGCGGTCGGCATCGCCTTCGCCCACAACGCCCGCCTCGCCGGTTACGACGTGCAGGCGGTGACCGCCGGCGACGCCGAACTGGCCAACCACACCGCCAAGCTGACCGCCGACGACGTGCTGGTCGCGATCAGCTTCTGGCGCCTGTACGAGAGCACCGTGCTCGCCGCGGAGGAGGCGCGCCGCCGCGGCGCCCGGGTGTTCGCGGTGACCGACGCGGCGAGCCCGGCGCTGGCGGACGCGGCCGAGCGGGTGCTGATGGTGCCCGCGGAGGGCGTCACCTTCTTCCCGTCGCTGACCGCGGGCATGGCGCTGGTCCAAGCCGTCGTCGCGCAACTCGCGGCCGTCGACCCGGTGCGCACCGGCGAGTCGATCGAAGCGGCGGAAGCCATGTGGTCCCGGTTCGACCTGCTGCACCGGCGGCCCAGCGGGGGCTAGTCCCGGCGGAGTCCCGCGAGCGCCCGGATCACCTCGGCGGCCAGCACCGCCTGACCGGCGCCGGCGAAGTGGATGCCGTCGGCGCTGAGCAGGTCCGGCCGGTCGTTGATCGGGTGCGCCCACATGTCGACCACCACCACGTCGTGCTCGGCGGCCACGGAGCGGATCACCTCGTTCAGCGCCAGCACCCGCTCCGGGAAGTCCGGGAACTGCGGCACGGCGAACGCCCGGCCGAGGGTGAAGGTGGTCATCCGCGCGCCGGTCCCCGTGATCAGGGCGCACAGCCGCCGCAGGTTCGCTTCGATGAGCCGGTAGTCCGGGACGGGGTGCCAGAGGTCGTTGGCGCCGCAGGACAGGTGCACCAGATCGGGTTCGAAGGCGAGCAGGCCGTCGACCTGCTTCGCCAGCGTCCGGCTGGTGGTCGCGGCGATGGCACCGGTGTTGCGGTAGGCCAGGTCCGGCTGGACCTCGCGCAGTGCGGCGGCCACGCGGTCCGCCCAGGGCAGCGGGGCGTAACCGGGACTCGGGTCGCCGGTGCCCGCGGCCAGGCTGTCGCCGAGCACGGCGAACCGGCGCCAGGGCGCACCGTCGAGCAGGCGGATCGCCGTTCGCGGGGACAGGCAGTACGGGTCGGTGGCTTCGGTGAGGGTCGTCACCAACTGACCATACGACCGTTCGTATTGTTTTTTCAAGGACTGTGCCAGGATGGACCGGTGACCACCTCCGACGGACGGCTCCTCCGCGGCGCCCGCACCCGGCAGTCGATCACCCGCCACGCGGTGGACGTGGCCTCGGTGGAGGGGCTCAACGGCCTGAGCATCGGGCGGCTCGCCACCGATCTCGGGATGAGCAAGAGCGGGGTGCAGGCGCTGTTCGGCACCAAGGAGAACCTGCAGGTGGCGGCGGTCGACGCGGCCAGGGAGGTGTTCATCGACGCGGTGGTCCGCCCGACCGCGGACGTGTCCCGCGGGGTGGCCCGGCTGCGTGCGCTGGTCGACCGGTGGCTGGCCTACGTGACCGAACCGCTGCTCCCCGGCGGCTGCTTCCGGGCGGCGAACGCCGCCGAATTCGACAGCCGCCCGGGCCCGGTCCGCGACGCGCTCTTCCGCGACCAGCGCGACTGGCAGGCTCTGCTCGCCGCGGAACTGCGGCGCGCGGTCGCGGCCGGTGAGATCGAGGCCCTCGATCCCGAGCTGGCCGCGTTCCAGCTCGACGCCGTGCTGTGCGCGGCGAACACCGCACTGCGCCTCGGCGACGAAAGCATCTTGAGCAAGGTCGCCCGCACCGTCGACGGCCTGCTGCGGGTGCCTAAACTGGACACCCGTTGATCCTGGGGGTGTGACGTGGGTGTACGCGGTGAACAGTTCCAGCGCATGGTGGACGAGCTGGCCGAAGTGCAGCGCGCGAAAGGCAGCGAGTACACGTCGTACAGCGTGCGGGGCAAGCGGTTCGGCTACTACTGGCCGCGTACGCAGACCGTCGGGCTGAAGCAGACGCTCTCCGAGCAGCAGGCCCTGGTCGCCGAACGCCCGGACGTCTTCGAGGTGCAGTTCACCGCCGGCGGTTTCGGCTGGGTCGTGGTCCACCTCTCCGGCATCGACGCCGACGAACTGGCGGAACTGACCTACGAAGCCTGGCGCCTGTCCGCCCCCGAGGAGCTGGCCGCCGCCGCCCCCTGGCCCACCGCCACCGCCGGCTGACCGCCGAACCGGCGTTCGGGCAGCCGAGCCCCCGCGTTCGCGAGCCCGCGCCCGAACGCGGAGTTCAGCCGGCTTTCACAGGTCGAGTGCGGCGCGCAGCGCGATGTCGATGCGTTCCTGCACGTCCAACCCGATTTCGGCGACGCGTTCGTCCAGCCAGGGACGGTAGAGCCGGGTCAGGTTGAGCGTGGAGATCCAGTACCGCCCGTCCACGGCGACGCCGAGAATGTCCTGGGGGTCGCGGTCGAGCAGTTCGGTGCCGAGCAGCCACGGGCGCTCGGAGTCGTTCACGCCGTCCGAGGACAGCAGCAGGACGTTTCGCTGACGAGCCGGTTCGGTCGGGGGGTGGTACGTCCAGACTTCACCCCTCCGCACGCAGGTCCTCCTCCGCACGGGCGCGCTCCAGCTCGTCGGCCAGCGCCAGTGCCTCGGCTTGCTTGGGTTCCCGGTGCGGGGTGTACCCGGTGCGGACGGCCTCCCGGCGGGCGGCCTTGGACAACCAGGACGAAACGGAGATGCCGTGGGCTTTCGCGGCCCGTTCGGCGAACTCGAGCGCCCCGGCGTCCAGCGAGAGTGTGACCTTGCGCGTTGCCATACCTTTTATCGTACCAGCCGCCCGGCCGCGCTCAGAGCGTCGGCGAGCGGCCCTCGAACGGGGTGGACAGCACCACGGTGGTCCGCGTGGACACCTTCGCCGCCTCGCGGATCCGGCGCAGCAGGTCCTCCAGCCCCAGCGGCGAGGCCACCCGCACCAGCAGGATGTACGACTCGTCCCCGGCCACCGAGTAGCACGACTCGATCTCGGTGATGTGCTGCAGCCGCGTCGGGTAGTCGTCCGGCGCGGCCGGGTCGTTCGGGGTGAGCGAGATCAACGCGGTCAGCGGCAGCCCGATCTGCTCGCCGTCCAGCCGCGCCGAGTACCCGCGGATCACCCCGCGCTGCTCCAGCCGCTTGACCCGCTGGTGCACCGCGGACACCGAAAGCCCGACCCGCTCGGCGAGGTCGGTGAAGCTGCACCGGCCGTCGGCGGCCAGTTCCCGCGCGATCGCCTGGTCGAGCGGCTCCAGCGGGGTGGTCAAAGCGAGACCAGCTCGTGCGGCCGGTTGTTCACCGCCTCCACCCCGGTTTCGGTGACCACCACGATGTCCTCGATCCGCGCGCCCCAGCGGCCCGCCTGGTAGATGCCCGGCTCCACGCTGAACGCCATGCCCGGCTCCAGGGTGAGCCCGTTGCCCCGCACGATGTACGGCTCCTCGTGCACGTCGAGGCCGATGCCGTGGCCGGTGCGGTGGATGAAGTACTCGCCGAAACCGGCGTCGGCGATCACGTCGCGGGCGGCCGCGTCGATCGACTCGGCGCTCACGCCGGGGCGCACCGCCTCGACCGCCGCCCGCTGGGCGCGCTCCAGCACCGCGTAGGTTTCGGCGACGTCCGCGTCACGCGGCTCGCCGAGCACGTAGGTGCGGGTGGAGTCGGAGTTGTAGCCGTCGGGCAGGGGACCGCCGATGTCGACGACCACCACGTCCCCGTCCTCGATGACCTTGTCGGAGACGTCGTGGTGCGGGCTGGCACCGTTCTGGCCGGAGCCGACGATGACGAATGCCGCCTCGCTGTGCCCCTCGGCCACGATCGCCGCGGCGATGTCGGCGCCGACCTCGGCCTCGGTGCGGCCGGGCCGGAGCCACTCGGCCACCCTGGCGTGCACCCGGTCGATGGCCGCGCCCGCCTGGCGCAGCGACTCGATCTCGGCGGCGTCCTTGCGCATCCGCAGCTCGCGGATGATCGGCCCGGCCAGCGTCTGCTCGGCCCCGGCGATGGCCTCGCGCAGGCCCAGCACGTGCAGGGCCGGGGCGAAGTCGCTGACCGCCACCCGGCCCGGCTTGCCGAGCAGCCCGGCGACCAGCCGGTAGGCGTCCTCGCCGTCGACCCAGGTGTGCAGTTCGACGCCGAGCGCGTCGGTGGGCACGTCGGCGTAACCGGGGGCCTCCAGCTTCGGCAGCACCAGCGCCGGGGTGCCGTCCGCGGGCACCACCAGCGCGGTGAGCCGCTCGAACGAGCCGCCCGCCTGGCCGAGCAGGTACCGCAGGTCCGATCCGGGCGCGATCACCAGCGCGTCGGTCCCCGCGGCGGCCGCGGCCTGCTTCGCGCGGTCGAGACGGGCGCGGAGGGCGGTGGCGTCGGGGGCTGGTGTGTGCAGGGATCGGCGTGCCATGCCCGGATCTTATCCCGCGCCGTGCCGCCTCAGCCCGCCGACAGGGCCACCCGCGGTGGCGCGTCGAGCTGGCGCCACACCCGGAACAGCAGCGGGCACAAGGTGATCAGCAGGTAGGCCCCGCCGAGCGCGAGCACCGCGGTCCGCAGCCCGGTGGTGTCCAGGAGCACCCCGGCCACCACGCTGCCCAGCGGCATCGCGGCCAGCGCCACCGAGCTGATCGCGCCGAACACCCGGCCCCGCAGCGCCGGCTCGACCCGGTCGAACTTCACCGCCGCGAGCAGCGGGTTGAGCGGGCCGTTCGCCAGCGCGGTCAGCCCGATCGCGGGCACCAGCACCACGGGTGGCGGATCCGCGGCGAGCAGGGCGAACGCGGGTGGGCCGCAGAGCAGGAAGCAGGCGGTGAAGGTCGGCCACCGGCGCCAGCGCGAGCCGAGCCAGCCGAAGAGCAGCGAGCCGAGCACACCACCGGCCCCGCCGGCGGCGATGACCAGGCCCACCAGCGTGCTGTCGTGCCACACCAGCGTGCCGTAGGCGGGCAGCAGCACGCTGAACCACCCGGCGCCGAGCGCGTTGGTCCCGGCGCACATCAGGCACACGGCGAGCAGCAGCCGGTCACGCCGCAGGGCCACCGCGGATTCCCGCAGCTCACGCAGGTAGCCCGGCCCGCGCCGGTGCCCCGGCCGTCCTTCCGGGACACACCAGCCGACCAGCGCGGCCGCGACGGCCAGCGTGGCGGCGTCGAGCAGGAGCACCGGTGGCGGGCCCAGCACCGCGATCAGCAGGCCGCCCACCGGCGCGCCCAGCAGGTCACCGAGCCGCTGCACCGCTTCCTGCGCGCTCGCCGCGCGCCCGATCGGCGCCCCGGTCTCCGGCAGCAGCACCTGCTTCGCCGAACGCGACGGCGCCCGGCCCGCCCCGATCGCCAGCGACAGCACCAGCAGCACCGGCAACGACAAGCCGGTCGTGTGGTGCACCAGCGGGATCGCCGCCACCGCGGTGGCGGTCCACAGATCGGCCAGCACGCTCATCCGGCGCGCGCCGTGCCGGTCGACCAGCGGACCGGCCAGCGCCACCGAGCACAGCAGGCCCAGCGCCTCGGCGGCGGCGACCAGCCCGGTCTGCGCACCGCTGCCGGTGGTGTGCAGCACGAACCACGGCACGGCGACCAGGGTCATCGCCGCGCCCGTCGAGGAGATCGCGGTCGAAGCGACCAGCGCGGCGAGCGGGCACCTCACGGCTGTTCCGGGCGGCGGTCGCGCGGGAACGCCGCCCAGTGCGCGACCACCGGGGTGTCGCCGTCCCGCGGCTCGCGGCGGTAGCGGGCGACCACCGCGTCCACCTCGGCGGACATCGCCAGCACCTCCTGCGGGGTGAGCGAGAGGTGGTAGTCGTTGAACGTCGGCGCGTCACCCCACGACTCGTTCCACTTCTCGGCTTCGCCGAAGAACTGGGTTTCCCGTTCGTACCGGCGTTCGACCGAACTCAGCAGGTAGCTGGTCAGCGGACCGGCGAGCTCGGGGTCGTCGGCGAACCGGGTGGCGTTGAGGCTGTAGCTGTCGTGGACCGCGCGCCACCAGCGCTCGCGCCGGTTGCCGCGCTCGGTGTCCTCCTCGACGAACCCGTGTTCGGCGAGTTGGCGCAGGTGCCAGCTGGTGGTGCCCGAGCTTTCGCCCAGCCGCTTGCCCAGGCCGGACGCGGTGGCGGAGCCGTCCCGGCGCAGCAGTTCCAGCAGGCGCATCCGGAGGGGGTGCGCCAGCGCACGCAGCATCCGGGCGTCCAGTTCGACGGTCTTCCGGGCCATGCGTCCAGGCTAAACCGCAGAGGGTGCTTTGCAAAGAGTTCTCTGCAATCTACCTCGCAATCCGGGAGAAACCCGAAGCCGGTTTCGTGGCAGGCTGTGGCGGGTGACCGCACCTCTGGCCCTGCTGGACTCCGCCAGCCTCTACTTCCGCGCCTTCTACGGCGTTCCCGAGTCGATGACCGCGCCGGACGGCACCCCGGTGAACGCCGTGCGCGGGTTCACCGACACCGTCGCGCGCATCCTCACCGAGCGGAAGCCGTCCCGGCTGGTCGCCTGCCTCGACGCCGACTGGCGGCCGCAGTTCCGGGTGGACCTGCTGCCCACCTACAAGACGCACCGGGTGGCCGACGCGGAGGTCAACGCCGAGGAGGTCCCGGACACGCTCAGCCCGCAGGTGCCGATCATCCTCGACCTGCTGGAGGCCGTCGGCCTGGCCACCGCCGAGGCGGCTGGCTACGAGGCCGACGACGTGATCGGCGCGCTGACCGTGCACGAAAGCCGGTCGCCGGTCGAGGTGATCACCGGTGACCGCGACCTGTTCCAGCTGGTGCGCGACGAACCGACGCCGGCGAAGGTGATCTACGTGGGCCGCGGCTGGATGAAGAAGGAAGTGCTCGACCCGGCGGCGCTGGCGGCGAAGTACAACGTGCCGGTGGAGAACGCGGGCGCGGCCTACGCCGACATGGCCGCGCTGCGCGGCGACCCCTCGGACGGGCTGCCCGGCGTGCCCGGCATCGGCGAGAAGACGGCCGCGAAGCTGATCACCCAGTACGGCTCGCTCGAAGCACTCGTCGAGGCGGGGCGGAACGCGGACAAGGACCTGCCGCTCAAGACCCGCATCCGGCTGGCCGAGGCGGCCGAATACCTCGCCGCCGCCCCGACCGTGGTGCGCGTGGCCGCGGACGCGCCGGTGAAGATGTCCCGCCCGGACCGGGTCCCCGCCGAACCGGCCGATCCCGCGCGGGTCGCGGAGCTGACCGAACGCTGGGGCCTGGGGACTTCGGTGGACCGCCTGCTCAAGGCCCTGCCGGTGGCCGCCAACCAGGAGTAGGCCCGGGCAGGACTCCCGCGGCGATTCCTGCTCGGGCTGATCGGCGGGTTTCGGCACCACGGACGAGTGTTGGGGCTCTCGCTCGAAGCCGTGGTCAGAAGTAGGTACCGCACCACGGCCGGGTGTCGACGCGGAAGAGTTCATCCGCGGCGGCCAGGGCAGCCGGGTCGCCGGCGGTGAGGCGGCCCGCGGCGGCCAGCGTGCTCGCCCGCCACTCCCCCAGGTACAGCATCGCCAGCACCTCGGGGTCCAGGCGCAACTGCGCCGGGGCGTCCGTCCGCGTGGCGCCCTCCGGGGTGATCCGGTACGAGCCGGTGTTCTCCGGCAGCAGCCGATCCTCCAGGCCCACCACCACCGGCGGCGCCTCCCGGTACGCACGGGCCGCCAGCGCCGCGCCCGCGTCCAGCAGGCGCAGCCAGACGTGGTCCTCCAGCCCGCTGACCCGCACCGCCCTGCTGTCGGTGACCAGGGCCCGCAGTGGTTCGTCGACCGGCCGCAGTGGGGCGCGGACCTCGGCGACCAGGTCCACGCCGAGCAGGAAGCGCCACAGCCCGGCCGCGGCACCGGGGTCGGCGGCGTGCAGGTCCCGGACCTCCAGCAGCGCACCGCGCTCGGGATCGGCCGGGGTGCGCTGGTCGGTGGTGCGGAACACGGCGAAACCGTCCTCACCGCCGGGGCCGGTGTGCACGGCGACCCGGTGCCCACCGCGCACCTGCCGGTCGTGGTAGGCGGGCCACCACAGCTCCGGCCGCTCGATCATGCCCGGCCGGTACAGCCCGATCCGCCGGTACAGCTCCGGCACCCGGGTCACCGCCTCGGCCGGGCTCAGCAGGCGCACCCGCCCGGTCACCGGGACCTCCGGCCGCAGCGCCGCCCGCGACCGGTCGATCCACAGGTGCTGCCCGGAGGTGGCGACGCCGTAACCGAAGCGGCCGTAGATGGTGGCTTCACTGGCGTGCAGCGCCGCGAGCAGGTCACCGCGGCGCACGCAGTCGCGCAGTTGCTCGGCCAGCAGCGTGGTGACCACCCCGCGGCGGGTGTGGTCGGCCCGCACGGCCACCCCGTCGACCGCCGCCGCGGGCAGGGTCTTCCCGCCGGGCACGGCGAGCGAGGTGGCGAACGAGCTGACCAGCCCGACCGGGGCCGCGCCGTCGAACGCGGCGAACTTCCGGTCCGCCGGGAACGACCGGCTGACCTGCGCCCAGCCCGGATCGTCGGGCGGGCTCGTGTGCAGCGCCTCCAGCAGCAGGCCGTACACCGCCCGCTGCTCTCCTTCGGTGACCGGGCGCACTTCCAGTTCGTCCATGCCCCGAACCTAGCCGGGCGCACCAACCAAATATTCGCCCTCGTCGGTCCGCACGGTGATCGGCACCGGCCGCTGCTCCGCGCCGATCTGCGCCTGGCAGTCGAAGGTGTGCCCGGTCCGCACCGGCTGCCCCGGCGGGCAGAGCACCGTGCCGAGTTCGGTGACGCCGAAGTTCTCGGTGAGCACCCGGCGCACCCCGTCGGCCACCGCGGCGTGGTCGAACAGCCGCGGTGGCGGGCTCAGCGAGGGGGCCGCGGTGGTGGTGACGGCCGGGGGTGGAACGGGCGCGGTGGCGGACGGCGCGGCAGGCGCCGGTTCCTGGCTCTCGCAACCGGCCAGCGCTCCCGCCAGCACGGCGGCCAGCCCAAGGGCGGCATGGCGGCACCGCACCCCGTACACCCCCCGAACTGCTGCTGAACAGGCAAGGTCAGAAGAAAGTACCGCACCACGGGGCGGTGCGCGTGCCGAAGAGTTCGTCCGCGAGCGCGGGGGCCGCCGGGTCGGCCGCGTCGATCCGGCCCGCCGCGGCGAGCGCGCGAGCGGTCCACGTGCCGAGGTACAGCATCGCCAGTTCCGCCACGCCGATCCGCAGCTGCGCCGGGCGCTCGGTCCGGCTCACCTCGCCGCCGTCGATGGCGTACCGGCCGGAGTTCGACGGCAGCACCGCGTCGGTCACCTCCAGCACCAGCGATCCCGGTCCGTACGCGCGGGCGGCGAGCGCCGCGGGCACGTCGACCAGCCGCAACCACAGCTCGTCGGCCTCACCGGTGGTCGTGCAGGTGCGCGGGTCCTCGAACACCAGCGGCACCGCTTCACCTGGCGGCCGATACGACGCGGAGATCCGGTCGATCAGGTCCACGCCGAGCAGGTAGCGCCACAGCCCGGCGTCCGCCGTGCTGTTCGCCGCGTGCAGCATTTCCAGGTGCAGCACGCTGTCCGCGTCGAAGATGCGGTCGGCGTAGTAGCAGGCGAACCCGTCCGGCCCTTCGGCGCCGTGGTGCACCACCGTGACGTGGGGCTTGTCGCCGCGGCGGAACCCGGCTTCGCAACCCGCCCACCACCAGGGCGACCGGCTGAGGTGGCCGGGGCCGTGCGCGGGCAGCGCCGCGTAGAGGCCCGGCAGCCGCTCGAGCGCCTCGTCCAGGTCGAGCAGCTCGATCTCCCCGCCGAGCGGCACCCCCTGGCGCAGCCGCGCCCGCCGGGTGTCCACCGTGTACGAACGGCCGACGGTGGCGACGCCGTAACCGAAGCGGCCGTAGATCGAGCCTTCGGTGGCGTACAGCCCGGCGATCGGCACGCCCCGGGCCGTGAAGTCCTCGAACTGCGTGCGGATCAGCTCGGTGAGCACCCCGCGGCGCGTGCGGTCCTGGCGGACCGCGACGCCGGTGACAGCGGCGAACGGCACCCGCCCGCCACCGGGCACGGTCAGCTCGGCGTCCATCGAGCGCGCGGTGCCGACCAGCTTCTCGTCGCCCGCGCCGAACACGCCGAGCGTGCGCCCGGGCTGGTAGCACCGCACCCCGGTGCGGGCCCAGTCTTCGTCGCTGCCGGGGGCCAGGTGCAGGGCGGCGCGGAACAGCCGGTTGGCCAACCGCGTGTCGTCCCCGTCGAGGGTGCGCAGGGTGTACTCGCTCATGGTCCGATCTTCGCCGTCACCACCGCGGCCGTGCCACCCGATTTACTTGGGCGTGCCGACTTCGTAGGTGCCGTCCGCCTCGTTGACCACCTTGATCGGCACCGTCTTGGTGGCACCGCCGATGGTGGCCTGGCAGTCGAACCCGGTGCCGTTCTTGACTTCCTGGCTCTCCGGGCAGCTCACCCCTTCGACGCCCTGCACCTGGTAGTTCTCGGTGAGCACCTTCCGCACCGCGTCCTGCATGGCGACGTTGTCGAAGACCTTCTTGTTGAACGGCGCCGGCCAGACCAGCAGGGCCACCGCGACCAGCGCGACCACCACCACCGCGCCGAGGCCGATCCACAGCGCCTTGCCGGACTTCTTGCCCTGCGGCTGGGCCGGCTGCTGCCCGTAACCCGGCTGCTGGAAGTCGTACTGCGCGGTCTGGCCGTACTGCGGCTGCGGCCCGGTCTGCGGATAACCCGGCTGCTGCGCGTACTGCTGCTGGCCGAATTGCTGATTGGGGTCATAACCCGGCTGTTGCTGGCTGTACTGCTGCTGGCTCGAATCCTGGCCCGGCTGTTGCTGGCCGTACTGCTGCTGGCTCGGATCCTGCCCCGGCTGCTGCCCGTACTGCGGTTGGTTCGGGTGGTACCCCGGCTGCTGGCCGAACTGCTGGTTGGGGTCGTAACCCGGTTGCGGCTGGCCGTACTGCTGCTGGTTCGGGTCCTGCGGATAACCACCCGGCTGCTGGCCGTACTGCTGCTGCGGATAACCCGGCTGCGGTGGCTGGGCGGGGAACCCACCCGATGGCGTGCCCTGCGGTGTTCCCCCGCCATGGCCCGGCTGCTGGGCCCACTGCTGGGGGTCGTTGCCGCCGTACGGCGTGCTCATCTTCTCGCCTCCGCGATGTCCGGTGTGCTGCGTCCCCGGCGATCCAACCACAGGCCGGGGTGCAATTCACGTAACGAATGCCCTGTCGATCAGCACCGTTGTCAAGCCCCGCCCGCGGCGACCACGCCGCGGCGGACCGCGCGCACCGCGTCGGCGGCGGCCGCACCGACCGGATCGCCCTTGCCGAGCACGTCCCTGATCTGGTCGAGGAGGTCGATGACCTGCCGCGACCAGCGCACGAAGTCGCCCGCCGAGAGCTCCTGCCCGTTGGCCTCGGCCGAGGTCAGCACCTTCTCCAGCGACTCACCGCGTGCCCACCGGTAGACCGGCCAGGCGAATCCGGCGTCCGGCTCGCGGGTGCGGTCGAGCCGGTGCCTGCGCTCGTCCTCGGCCAGTTCCGCCCACAGGCGGGCGGTTTCCTGCCACGCCTTGGCCACCGCGCCCTGGGGCAGCCGCGGCTCCCCCGCCGAATCCCGGCGCGCCTCGAACACCAGCGTGGAGACCACCGCGGCCAGCTCCGGCGGGTTCAGCCCGGCCCACACGTCGTTGCGGATGCACTCGGCGGCGAGCAGGTCGGACTCGCTGTAGAGCCGTGCGAGCCGCTTGCCGTGCTCGGTCACCGCCGCTTCCGGGTCGTCGCGCAGGTAACCGCGTTCGGAGAGCAGCCGCAGGATGCGGTCGAAGGCCCGCGCCAGCGAATGGGTCGTGGCCGCGACCTTGCGCTCCAGCTGGGTGTTCTCCGCGGCGAGCCGCTGGTAGCGCTCGACCCAGCGCAGGTTCGCCTCGCGCTCGGCCAGCCCGTGGCTCGGGTGCGCGCGCAACGCCCGGCGCAGCGCGGCCAGTTCCCCGTCGTCGTTCGCCGTGGTGCGCCGCTTTCCGCGCCCCGGCGGGGAAATCCCGGCGTTGCGCAGACTGGAGGCGATGTCGCGGCGGGTTTTCGGCGAGCGCAGTTCGACGTGCTTGGGCAGCCGGATCCGGCCGAGCGCCTCCACCGGCGCCGGGAAGTCCGCCACCGACAGCGGGCCGGACCAGCGGTCCTCGGTGACCACCACCGGCCGCGGTTCACGCAGCGGGTCCAGCCCGGGGTCGACCACCACGGCCAGCCCGGCGCGGCGGCCCTGCGGCACCGCGATCACGTCGCCCCGGCGCAGCTTCTCCAGCGACGCCGTGGTCTGCGCGCGGCGGGCCGAGGTGTTCTGCCGGACCAGTGCCTTCTCCCGGTCGGAGATCTTCCTGCGCAGCTCCACATAGGACAGCATTTCGTCGAAGTCACCGGTGATGGCTTCGCGATAACCCTTGAGCGCCTCGGAGTTCTTCTCGATCCGGCGGGCCGTGCCGACCACCGACCGGTCCGCCTGGAACTGCGCGAAGGACTGCTCCAGCAGCGTGCGGGCCTCCGCGGCACCGAGCTGCGCGACCAGGTTGATGGCCATGTTGTAGCCGGGCCGGAACGAGGAGCGCAGCGGGTAGGTGCGGGTCGAGGCCAGCCCGGCGACCTGCTTCGGGTCCACCCCCGGCTGCCACACCACCACGGCGTGGCCCTCGACGTCGATGCCGCGGCGCCCGGCCCGCCCGGTCAGCTGGGTGTACTCGCCGGGCGTGAGGTCGACGTGCGCCTCGCCGTTGTACTTGACCAGCTTCTCCAGCACCACCGTGCGGGCGGGCATGTTGATGCCCAGCGCCAGCGTCTCGGTGGCGAAGACGACCTTGACCAGCCCGCGGACGAACAGCTCCTCGACGGTCTCCTTGAACGCCGGCAGCAGGCCCGCGTGGTGCGCGGCGATGCCCTGCTCCAGCGCTTCGCGCCACTCCCAGAAGCCGAGCACGCCCAGATCGCCCTCGGGCAGGTCACCGGTCCGGGTGGCGATCACCCGGCGGACCTCGGCGGCTTCCTCGGGGGTGTTGAGCCGGAGGCCGGAACGGGCGCACTGGGCCACCGCGGCGTCGCAGCCCGCGCGCGAGAAGATGAACACGATCGCCGGCAGCAGCCCGGCGCCGTCGAGCTGCTCGACCACCTCCACCCGCGACGGCGGCCGGAACCGCGGCCCGCGCGGCGGGGCGCCGCGGCGGCCGCGGGCGTGCCGCAGGGCGTACGGCGTGGAGAACCGGGCGCCGACCTCCTCCACGCGGCGCAGCAGCGTCGGGTTCATCTGCAGTTCGAGGTCGCGGCCGCTGTCCCCGGCGAACAGGTCCAGCAGCCTGCCGCCGACCAGCATGTGCTGCCACAACGGCACCGGGCGGTGCTCGTCGACCACCACCGTGGTGTCCCCGCGCACCGCGACCAGCCACTCGCCGAACTCCTCGGCGTTGCTCACCGTCGCCGACAGCCCGACCACGCGCACGTGCTCGGGCAGGTGCAGGATGACCTCTTCCCAGACCGCGCCGCGGAACCGGTCGGCGAGGTAGTGCACCTCGTCCATCACCACGTAGGCCAGCTCGTTGATGGTGGACGACCCGGCGTAGAGCATGTTGCGCAGCACCTCGGTGGTCATCACCACGATCTGCGCGCTGCCGTTGATCGCGGTGTCCCCGGTGAGCAGGCCGACCGCCTCGTTGCCGTAGCGGGCCACCAGGTCGGCGTACTTCTGGTTCGACAGCGCCTTGATCGGCGTGGTGTAGAAGCACTTGCGGCCCTCGGCCAGCGCCAGGTGCACGGCGAACTCGCCGACCACCGTCTTGCCCGCCCCGGTCGGGGCGCAGACCAGCACCCCGTGCCCCTCCTCCAGCGCCTCGCAGCCGCGGAGCTGGAAATCGTCGAAGACGAAGGCGGATTCGGCCGCGAACCTGGTCAGCTGGGGAAACCGGGAGCGGCGCCTGGCCTGCCCGTAGGCCTCGGCGGGCGAGAGTGCGGAGCTGTCGGACACGATCTCAGCGTTTCACATCCCCCGGCGGGCGCGCATTCGGCAGGCCGGGAACCGCGGGCGCGCCCGCTCCATCTGATCGGCATGACCACTTCGAAGGAGGCCGCCGGGATGGACACCGGGCCGTCACCGCTCGCCTGCCCGCAGTGCCGCGAGGTGGACCAGGTCCAGCACGTGCCGGCGGTGCACCAGGGCGGGCGCGTGTCCTACCGGGGCGTCGGCCCGGCCTCGTCCGGCAACACCGGCTACGCCACCCCGTACCACGGCGTCGCGACCAGCGCGGTGTCCGCCTCGCTGAACCCGGCGCCGCCGGTCCGCGCCGGCGGCGGGTACCTGGCGCTGGGGGTGCTCGGCACCATCTTCAGCGGCGTCGCCCTGCTGGTCGCCCTGTCCCTGACGGTGGCTTCGGAGCACCTCGGCCTGATCAGCCTGTTCTGGACCTGGATCTGGCCCGCGCTCGGCGTGGGCCTGACCGTGCTGGGCTTCCTGCAGTACTCGCACCGCAACCGGGCGAACGCCCGGATGCGGCTGGGTTCGCAGCGGGTGCTGGAGGTGTGGGCGCGTGCCTGGTTCTGCCACCGCTGCGGTGGCGCCTTCTTCCCGGAGAGCGGCCAGCTGATCCCGCTGCCCGCGTTCCGCGCCCACCTGTGGCAGATCGGCGACTACCGGACCTGAGCCCCGGCCAGGCGCAGCGCTCCGGGCACGCAGCGCACCGTCAGCGGCAAGCCGCCCTGCGGCTCACCGTCGGCGTAGGCGGGCCAGTCCGCACCCTCCAGCACGACCTCGGCGGCCCGCAGCGTCTGCACCGCCGGGTGCGCCAGGTGCTGCCCCGCCCGCAGCTTCGGCAGCATCCGCACCAGCTCGGCCCGGCTCGCCCGGCCGACCACGGTGACGTCGAACAGGCCGTCGTCGGGCCGGGCACCGGGGCAGATCGGGATGCCGCCGCCGTAGTAGCCGGTGTTGCCGATGGCCACCATGGTCGCTTCGAGTTCCAGCGTGGCCCGTTCGGTGCGCACCAGCAGCGGTTTCGGCCGGAAGGCCGCCAGTTCGGCGACGATCGCCAGGTCGTAGCGGCGGGGACCGCTCGGCCAGCGCAGCCGGTTCGCCCGCTCGCTGACCAGCGCGTCGAACCCGGCGCACAGCACCGTGCCGAACCACGAGCCGCCCACCCGGCCCAGGTCGATGCGCCGCTCTCCCCCGCCGACCACCGCGTCGGCGGCGGCCAGCGGATCGTCCGGGACGCCGAGGGCGCGGGCGAAGTCGTTGCCGGTGCCCGCTGGGACCAGGCCGAGCCGGACCTCCCGCCCGGCGCAGAACTGCACACCCTGGTGCGCGGCACCGTCTCCGCCGAGCACCACGAGCAGGTCCAGCCCGGCGGCCGCCGAGGAGTGCATCAGCGCCCGCGACTCCTCGACGGTGTTGGCCACCAGCAGGTCGAGCCGGTCCACCGCGGCACGCAGGCGTTCGGCGACCCGGCCCGCGATCCGCGCGGCGGCGCCGTGCCCGGAGGCCGGGTGCACGGCCAGCGCCGCGTGCCCGCCCACTAGGTGATGTCGTCGGTCTTCGACCCGCCGCGCTTCGGGCCGTCGGCGGGCACCGGCTCCGGCTCGTCGATGCTGCTCGGCGTGTAGTCGAACGGCGCGGCCTCGTCGTCGTCGAGCTGGTCCCAGCCCTCGTCCTGGCGCTTCTTGTCCAGCCTGCGGTCGTGGAACCGCGAGATCTGGATGGCCAGCTCGCTGAGCAGGGTCAGCGCCCCGGCCAGCGCCAGCATGGAGAACGGGTCGTTGCCGGGGGTGGCGAAGGCGGCGAAGACGAACAAGCCGAAGATGATGCCGCGGCGCCACTTCTTCAGCTGGGCGTACTTCAGCACCCCCACCTGGTTCAGCATCACCATCAGCAGCGGCAGTTCGAAGCTGACGCCGAAGATGAGCAGCAGCGACAGCAGGAACGAGATGTACTTGTCACCGGCCAGTGCGGTGCCGAACTCCTCCCCACCGAACCCGACGAGCAATTCCAGCGCGCCGGGGATCAGGGCGAACGCCAGCACGGCACCGGCCGCGAACAGGATGCTGGCGAACGCGACGAAGGTCATCGCGTACTTGCGTTCCTTGGAGTACAGGCCCGGCGCGATGAACGCCCACAGCTGGTACAGCCACAGCGGGGCGACCAGCACCATGCCGGCCACGATGCCCACCTTCAACCGGACCATGAAGGCTTCGAACGGCTGGGTCTGCAGCAGCGTGCAGCCCTTGCCGTCGAACTCGATCCGCATCTCGGTGGGCAACGCGCAGTACGGGCCGGTGACGATGTTACCGAGGGACGGGATCGGCCCGAGCGTCACGCCGAACCAGATGAAGCCGAACACACCCCCGGCGACGATGGCCAGCAGCGCGTACCCGAGCCGCCTGCGGAACTCGTAGATGTGCTCGATGAGCGTCATCGTGCCGTCGGGGTTGTGCCGACGGCTCCTCCTGCGCCGCTTGCTCTTGCGGCTGGTGCCCTCGTCCGCCACTGCGGGTCCGTTCTGCTCTCAGGGACTGGGGAGTACGACGAACAGCGCCGCGCGGCACCGGTGCGGCGGCCTCCGCCGGTGCCGCGCGCGGGGTTCAGCCCGAGGACTTCGGCGTGCCGTCCGACGGGGTGGTCGCGGGCTGCTGCTGCTTCTTCAGCTCGTCGAGCTGGCGCTGCAGATCGGCGACCTGCTTGTCGGTACCGGCGGGCGGCTGCGGCAGCGCCTTGGGTTCGACGGCGGTCGCCGCCTCGGCGGGCGCCTCCGGCGCGTCCTTGTCCTTGTCCTTGAGGTCCTTGGTCTCGGCCTTGAAGATCTTCATCGACTTGCCGATCGACCGCGCCGCGTCCGGCAGGCGCTTGGCACCGAACAGCAGGACGACGACCAGAACCAGGATGATCAGGTGCCACGGCTGCAGAGCGTTCATCTCTGGCCTCCCTATCGCTCTATCGTGTGAATCTTACGCGGACCACGCCGCTGTGCCACGGCGACTCCGAGCGCGGCCGACCGCGCCCGCAGCAAACCAGCACGGTCACCGGCAGCCGTAGTCACCATGCTGGTGGTGCGGCGGAGCGTGCGCAAGCCTCGGCGCAGGCGAATCGCCAACAACGCGAGCAGGGCGAACCCGATCACCACGAGCACGATGCTCAGCACGTAGGACACGAGGACAACCGTACTGGAATCAGGTGGCCGGGAGGTGACGCGCCCTGGCCAGGCCGTCGAGCGCCCGGCGTCGGACAGCTGACGCGAGCTCGGCGGGCCGCTCCACCCGGACCCCGCCGCCGAGGCCGAGCACCAGGCGGACCATCCACGATTCGTCGCCGTAGCGCATCCGCACGCGCAGCCTGCCGCCGTCCAGTTCGGCCAGTTCCTCACACGGGTAGTACTCGGCCACCCAGCGCAGGTCGCGTTCGAGCACCAGGTCGGCTTCCCCCTGGCCGGGGCGCTCGGCGAACACGCCGTGCGAAAGATCGGTCGGCCGGGCCTCCGGCGGTGGTGCGGCGCGCTCGTCGAGCACCTCGGCGTGGTCGATGCGGTCCAGCCGGAACAACCGCACGCCCTCGGCGCGGCGGCACCACGCCTCCAGGTAGCCGAAGGTCTGCACGATGAGCAGGCGCATCGGGTCGACCGTGCGCTCGGTGATCTCGTCCTTCGACGCGGTGTAGTACCGCAGCCGCAGCGCCCGGCGGGCCTTGAGCGCCTCGCTGACCGTGCGCCGGGCACGGGCGGTGTTCTCCGCTTCGCGCACGCCCGTGCCGACCACCACGCCGGACGGCCGCGCCTCCCCGGTGGCGGCCTCGATCTTGGCGATCGCCCGGTTCACCGCGTCGCTCTCCACCACGCCGGGGGTCTCCGCCAGCGCACGCAGCGCGACCAGCATGGAGGTGGCCTCGGCACCGGTCAGCCGCAGCGGGCGGCGCATCCCGGCGTCGAAGGTGACGGTGACCGTCTCGCCCGCGAAGGACAGGTCGATCAGGTCGCCGGGGCCGTACCCCGGCAGCCCGCACATCCACAGCAGTTCGAGGTCCTTGCGCAGCTGGCGCGGGCTCACCCCGAAGTCGCGCGCGGCCTCGGCGATCTCGATGCCCGGCCGGGCCAGCAGGTAGGGCACCAGCGCCAGCAGGCGCGGCATGCGCTCGGTGGAACCGCGGCTCACCGGCCCGCCCCCACCCCGTGCGCGATCGCTTCCAGCCTGCCGCGCACCGCCTTGGCCAGCACGTCCGGTTCCAGCACCAGCACGTCCGGCGCGTGCCCGGCGATCCAGTCCGCCGCGCTCTCCGGGTAGTACAGCTCGATCTCCATCACGTCGCCCTCGACGCCGTCGACGGTCAGCCGGTCCACCGGCTTCGCCCGCCGCCGCACCCCGGCGGCCCGGCCGGCGGCCACCCACAGCAGCGCCGGGGTGGTCGGGCTCGGCTCCGGGTCGACCGCACCCGCGACGTACTCGAGCAGGTTCACGTCCTCCGGGCGGCGGACCTCACCCCGTTTGCCGAAGGGCCGCACGTCCCCGCTGATCCGGGACAGCCGGAAGCAGCGGGTGGCCCGGCGATCGCGGTCGTGGCCGACCACGTACCAGCGCGCCTTCCACGAGACCACGCCCCACGGCTCGATCGTGCGCAGCAGCCGCTCGGGTGAATCGCTGCGGCGGTACTCGAACCGCACCGGCTGCCCGGCCTGGACCGCGGCCAGCAGCGGGGAGAACGCCGGTTCGGTGCGCACCCTCGGCTCGACCGCGGGCTGCGCGTGCTGGTCCACCTCGACCCCGGCGGCCCGCAGCTTCACCAGCGCGGCCTGCGCCTGCCCGGTCAGTTCCGGGGAGTCCCACAGGCGCACCGCGAGCGCCACCGCGGCGGCCTCGTCCGGGGCCAGGTCGATCTCGCCCAGCTCGTAGTCGCGGCGGGCGATCCGGTAGCCCTCGACCGGGTCGAAGCTGGAGTTGCGGCCGGTCTCCAGCGGGATGCCCAGCTCCCGGAGTTCGGTCTTGTCCCGCTCGAACATCCGGAAGAAGGCGTCTTCGGTCGCGGCATCGGCGTAACCGGGCACGATGCCGCGGATCCGCTCGGCGGTCAGGTACTGCCGGGTGGCGAGCAGGGCGAGCACCAGATTGACCAGGCGCTCGGCGCGGGCGGTGGACACCCGGACACAGTAGCCCGCCGCCGGTCACCCGTTGCCGAGGTCCGCCCGTCGCGCGTCCGCGCGTCACGCCCGCGACCGGAGCGCCGCCGCGGTCAGCTCGCCGAGGCGCCGGGCGCGGTCCGGGTCCAGCGTCGGCAGGTCCGGCGGGAGCGCCTTCCGCCGGTCGTAGGCGAGCAGGCGGCCGTCCGGTTGCTCGTCGAGCAGTTCGGTGATCGGCGCGATCGCCTCGGCCACGGGTTGCGCGAACAGCTTCGCCAGCGCCTTCATCAGCGTCCGCTTCGGCTGCGGCAGGTCGGCGTACCCGCTGTCGGTGTAGCCGGGGTGGTGCAGCAGGTACTTCGTGCGCCCGCCGGGGTGCTCGGCCACGTAGGCCACCGCCTGCAGCTCCGACGCCCGCCCGGCCTGGAGCATCGCCCGCAGCAGGCTGTACTTCCTGCGCAGGGCCAGGTCGTCCCAGTGGATTCCGCCCTTGCGGGTGCCCACCCCGCCGACGCTGACGATCATCGGTGCGGTGCCGCGCTCCAGCAGCCCGGTCAGCCCGTGGCTGAGCAGGAACCGGCTGGTGTAGTAGAGCGAGAAGTGCCCTTCGAACCCGTCGGCCGTCTCGACGCGGCGCGGGAACGCACGCATCGCGGTGAGCACGAGCGCGTCCAGGGAGTCGTGCCGGGCGGTCACCTCCTCGATCACCCGCCGGTTTTCCGCGACCGAGGTCAGGTCCGCCGGCAGGAACGCCGCCCGGTCACCCGCGCCGATCCGCTCGGCGTGGTCGAGGAAGGCCCGGCCCCGCACCGGGTTGCGCCCGATCACCGTGACCCGGGCACCGCGTTCGAGGTAGTGCCTCGCCAGCGCCGCTCCCATGCCCGTGGTACCGCCTGAAACCACCAGATCCCGCATTGCCCGCCCCAGAAGTCATCGATTGGTGACTTAATTAGGCTAGCCGGGTACCCCGAGGGATGTCAACGATCGATGACTTAGGAGGTCCGGTGGACCACCGGCGTGACCGCGCGGCCACCCGCGCCCGCCTGCTCGAAGCCGCCCGCCTGCGCTTCGCCCGCGACGGGTTCGACGGCACCAGCGTGCGTGACGTCGCCGGGGACGCCGACGTGGACCCGGCACTGGTGTTCCGCTACTTCGGCTCGAAGAAGAAGCTGTTCGACGAGGCCACGACGGTGCCGGCGACCGAACTGTTCGACGGGCCGCTCGAGGAGCTGCCCGCCCGGCTGCTCGGTTCCATCGCCTTCCAGGACTGGCCGAGCCACGCCGGGGAACACCCGCTGATCGCCATGCTGCGCTCCTCGGGGCACGCCGACACCCGGGCGCGGCTGCGGGAAGAGGTGTGCCAGACCTACGTCCGTGCCCTGTCCGAACGCACCGGCGGCGGGCCGGACGGGGACTTGAGGGCGGAGCTGTTCAGCGCCTGGATGGTCGGCATCGGCGTGCTGCGCTCGGTGATCGGCACCCCGGCCCTCACCGCCGCGACGCCGGAGGACCTGGAACCACACCTGGCCAAGGTGATCGCCGCGCTGCTGGACGACGACTGACCCAGGCGCCACCGCCGCATGAGCGGCTGACCTCGCTCCCCTGCACCCGGTGAACCACCGAAGCCACCAGGCACCAGCACCATGGCGTGAGCGCTGAGCGGCCCGCCAGCGCGCCCTGCCTCGCAGGAAAGCGCCTAAGCGAGCTTCGCCACGCGGCCGCCGGCGCCCGAGGCCCAGCAGGCGCCGCGTGCGGTGCAGTCGACGCTGTCGAAGCTGCCGCTGTCGAAGGAGGCCCAGTGCCTGCCGCCGTCGAGGCTGAAGTCGCTGCCGGTGGGGCCGACGGCCAGCGCGGTGTGGTGCCGCCAGGCCACGCCCGAGCGGTAACCCGCGGGCGGGGCGGGCGGCCGGTCCCACGTCCGGCCGCCGTCGCGGGTCAGGGCCAGTGCGGGCACGGGTTCGCTGGGGGCGGCGTAGTCCCCGCCGATGGCGAGCCCGCGCAGCCGGTCCCGGAAGCCCAGCGCGAACACCCCGGCCGACTGGCTGCTCACCAACGGCGTGTCCGCGACCGTCCACGTGCGGCCGCCGTCACGCGAGTGGAAGACCCGGGCGGTGGCACCGCCGCCGCTGCCGAACCACGCCTCCTGCTCGCCCTCCGTGGTCAGGCACTGCCCGCTCGCGGCGAACCCGGCCTCACCGGGCAGGGCGGGCGGCAGTCCGGCAGGCGGCACCTCGGCCCAGCTGCGCCCACCGTCCGCGGTGGACAGGAGGCGGAACCGGCCGTCCACCGGATCGCTCATCGCCAGGCCGCGCTGGTGGTCGAAGAACGAGATGCAGTCGTAGAAGGCGCGCTCGTCGGGGTTGTCGAAGGACAACTGCCAGCTCGCACCGCCGTCGTCGGTGCGGTAGATCTTCGCGGCCTGGCCGGTGCCCGCCGACATCACCACCGCGTGCCGGTCGTCGAACGCCTCGATGTCGCGGAAGTCCAGCGCCGCCGTGCCCGGGGGCGCGACCGGCTGCCACGAGGCACCGCCGTCGGTGGTGCGCAGCACCGTGCCCCGGCTGCCGCTGACCCAGGCCACCTGGCCGCTGACCGCGCCGAGCCCGCGCAGCTGCGTGGTCACGCCGGTCGGGGTGAGCTGCCAGGCGGGCGGGCCGTCGGCGGCGGCGGGCAAGGCGGCGCCCAGCAGCAGGGCGGCGAACACCAGGTGGATCTTGCGCATCGGGCAACCCCCATCGCGTCGGCGCCAGATGACTACCAGATCGTCGCCGATCACGCAAAGCGCACGGCATCAACCAAACAGTGGAAGTGCGGCCGCGGCGGCAGCCATATCGTCGGGGACGAACCCGTCAAACGGTGTTACCAGGAGGCCGCAATGACCACTTCCACCGCACCGAACGCCCAGCACCGGTCCACGGTGCTCACCCGGGTCGGCGGCATCGTGGCCGCCGCGGTCGCCGTGTCGCTGGTCTGGGCGCTGGCCGTGCCGGTGCTCGACGTGGACCTCACCGTGACCAGCATCGGCGGCGCCGCGGCGCAGACGGTGACCCTGCCCGCCATCCTGCTCGCCACGGTCGGGGTGTCCCTGCTCGGCTGGGGCCTGCTCGCCCTGCTCGAGCGCAAGGGCAAGGGCCGCCTCTGGACCTTCATCGCGGTCGCGGTGGTGGTGCTCTCGCTGGGCAGCCCGCTGCTCGCGAGCGGACCGGTGGACGCCCGGGTCACCCTCGCGCTGCTGCACGTCGTGGTCGGCGCCGTCGTCATCCCGGCCTTCCGGCGCGGCGCGCCCGCCTGACCAGCGGGCGGCCGGGTCGCCCAGCCCTTGCCCCTGCCCGGCCGCCCGCCGAATGCGGGGAACGGGGCCGTGCTCGCTTGCCCGGCGAGCACGGCCCCGTTCCCCGTCAGAGCGAGCTGATCAGGCGTTCCACCCGCTCGTCGACCGAGCGGAACGGGTCCTTGCACAGCACGGTCCGCTGCGCCTGGTCGTTCAGCTTGAGGTGCACCCAGTCCACGGTGAAGTCCCGCTGCGCGGCCTGCGCGGCGGCGATGAAGTCGCCCCGCAGCTTGGCCCTGGTGGTCTGCGGCGGGGTGTCCTTGGCCAGCTCGATCTCGCCGTCGTCGGTCACCCGGCGCACCAGGCCCTTGCGCTGGAGCAGGTCGAAGATGCCGCGGCCGCGCCGGATGTCGTGGTAGGCCAGGTCCAGCTGGGCGATGCGCGGGCTGGACAGGTCCAGGTCGTGCTTGGCGCGGTACCGCTCCACCAGCCGGTGCTTGATCGCCCAGTCGATCTCGGTGTCGATCTTCGAGAAGTCCTGCGTCTCGACCGCGTCCAGCGCCCGGCCCCACAGCTCGACCACCCGTTCGGCGGTGGCACCGGAGCCGTTGGTCTTCACGTGCTGCGCCGCCCGCGCGTAGTACTCGCGCTGGATCTCCAGCGCCGACGCCTCCCGGCCACCGGCCAGGCGCACCTGCCGCCGCCCGGTCAGGTCGTGGCTGATCTCGCGGATGGCGCGGATCGGGTTGTCCAGGGTGAAGTCCCGGAACTGCACACCCTGCTCGATCATCTCCAGCACCAGGTTCGCCGCGCCCACCTTGAGCAGGGTGGTCGGCTCGGCCATGTTCGAGTCGCCGACGATGACGTGCAGCCTGCGGTAGCGCTCGGCGTCCGCGTGCGGCTCGTCGCGGGTGTTGATGATCGGCCGCGAACGGGTTGTGGCGCTCGACACACCTTCCCAGATGTGCTCGGCCCGCTGGGACAGGCAGTACACCGCCCCGCGGGGGGTCTGCAGCACCTTCCCGGCCCCGCAGATGAGCTGGCGGGTGACCAGGAAGGGCAGCAGCACGTCGGCGATCCTGGAGAACTCACCCGCCCGCGTGACGAGGTAGTTCTCGTGGCAGCCGTAGGAGTTGCCCGCCGAGTCGGTGTTGTTCTTGAACAGGAAGATGTCGCCGCCGATGCCCTCGTCACCCAGCCTGCGCTCGGCGTCGACGAGCAGGTCCTCCAGGATCCGCTCGCCCGCCTTGTCGTGCGTGACCAGCTGCGTGAGGTCGTCGCACTCGGCCGTCGCGTACTCCGGGTGGGATCCGACGTCCAGGTACAGGCGCGAGCCGTTCGACAGGAACACGTTGGACGAACGCCCCCACGAAACCACCCGCCGGAACAGGTACCTGGCCACTTCGTCCGGTGACAACCTGCGCTGCCCGTGGAAGGTGCAGGTCACCCCGAACTCTGTCTCGATCCCAAAGATCCGCCGCTGCATGCCACCAGAGTATGCGCAAGTGCCCCCAAGTCGGTGCGCCGTTCGGGCGTCGGCGTTGCGTCGGTTACGTTGCACCACGTGTTCAGGCACATCACGCGCCCGCTGCGCCAGGTCGGCGAGACCGACCGCGCGCTGGTCCGCCGCAGCGCCGCGCTCCCCAGGTCCCCCGCCGACCGCGCCCTGATGGCGCTGACGCGTTCCGCGAACAAGGGCAGGCTGTGGTGGGTGGTCGCCGCGGCCATCGGCGCCCGCAAGGGCACCGGCAGGCGGGCGGCGATGCGCGGGCTGGTCGCCATCGGCGGCGCCAGCCTGACCGCCAACCTGATCGGCAAACCGCTGTTCCCGCGCCGCCGCCCGGCCGCCGAGGAGGTACCGGAGCACCGGCGGCTGGTCAAGCGGCCCACCTCGTCCTCGTTCCCGTCCGGGCACTCGGCCTCGGCGGCCGCGTTCACCGCCGCGGTGGCGATGGAATCACCGGCGCTGGGCCTGGCGATCGCGCCGATCGCGGCCGCGGTGGCCTACTCGCGGGTGCACACCGGCGTGCACTGGCCCAGCGACGTCGGCGCCGGCGCGCTGATCGGCGTCGGGGCCGCGTTCGCCACCCGGCACTGGTGGCCGGTGCACCCGGCCGTGCCCGGTGACACCGCGCACCCGGCCGAAGCCCCGGTGATGGTCGACGGCGAGAACATGCTCGCCCTGGTCAACCCGCGTTCCGGGATCGACGGCCAGGACCCCACCGAGGACGTCCGGTACGCCTGGCCCAAGGCGACCATCGTCTACCCGGACCCCGACCGGGACATCCGCGTCCAGCTCGCCGCGGAGATCGAGCGGCGCGGGACGGTGCGGGCGCTCGGCGTGGCGGGCGGGGACGGCACCGTGGCCGCGGTCGCCTCGGTGGCCGCCGAGTACAAGCTGCCGCTGGCACTCATCCCGGCCGGCACGCTCAACCACTTCGCCCGCGACGTCGGCGTGCGGTCCATGCCGGACGCCGACGCGGCCACCGAGGCGGGTGCCGCGGTCGGCATGGACCTCGGTGAGGTCATCGTGCAAGGCGCCGGCGAGACCGAGCGGCGGTGGTTCGTCAACACGGCCAGCATCGGCGGTTACCCCGAGATGGTCCGGATGCGGGAGAAGCTGCAGGACAAGCTGCCCAAGTGGCCCGCCGCGGCGATCGCCATGGTGCGCAGCCTGCGCAAGGCGCGGCCGCTGGAGGTCGAGCTGAACGGGCACCGGACGTCGATCTGGCTGATCTTCGTCGGGAACGGCCCGTACATCCCGAAGGGTTTCGCCCCGGCGCACCGGCCCGCACTGGACACCGGCCTGCTCGACGTGCGGTACCTGCGGGCGGACGTGCCGTACTCGCGGGCCCGGTTCATCGCCGCCGCGCTGACCAACACCCTCGGCACCAGCCACGTCTACCGCGAGTACGACGTGCCGGAACTGGAGGTCAAGGTCCTCAACGGCAACCGCCGCGTGGCCACCGACGGCGAGGTGGGCCCGCTCGGCTCGACGTTCCGCTTCAAGTCCAAGCCCAGCGCCCTGGCCCTCTACCGCCTCTGACCCCGGACACCGGTGTGGGGGCGCACGGGAGTCCGTGCGCCCCCACGTTCCGGTGGCCTACTTCTTGCTGTCGTCGTCCGACGGTGCTTCGGCGGACTCGGCTTCGGCGGGGGCCTCCTCCGGCTTCGGCAGCAGCGCTTCGAGCGCGGCCCCGCTGATCCGGCGGAACGCCCGCCCGGCCCGCTCCCGGTCCAGCACCGCGACCTCGAGCTTGCCGACCTCGCCGCTGCCGCCGTTGGAGTTCGGCGCGCTCGCCTGCAGCGCGGCCACCGCCACGCCGACCGCGGCGCCGAGGTCGAGGCCCTCTTCGTAGGTGTCCTTGAGCTTCGAGGTGATCGGGTCGGTCTGGCCGCCCATCGCCACGTACCGCGGCTCGTCGCCGATCGAACCGTCGTAGGTCAGCCGGTAGAGCTGGTCGTCGGCCTGGGTGGCGCCCACCTCGGCCACGCAGATCTCCACCTCGTACGGCTTGAGCTGGTCGGTGAAGATCGCGCCGAGGGTCTGGGCGTAGACGTTGGCCAGCGCCCGCGAGTTCACGTCGCGGCGGTCGTACTGGTAGCCCTGCAGGTCCACGTACTTGATGCCGCCCCGGCGCAGGCTCTCGAACTCGCTGTACCGGCCGACCGCGGCGAAGCCGATCCGGTCGTAGATCTCCGACACCTTGTGCAGCGTCGTCGACGGGTTCTCCGCCACGAACAGCACGCCACCGGCGTACTTCAGCACCACGACACTGCGCCCCCTGGCAATGCCCTTGCGCGCGAGCTCGGAACGCTCGCGCATCAACTGCTCGGGCGACGCGTACAGCGGCATCGTCACTGCGGTGGCTCCACTCTCTCGAACGGGAAGGTTGTACTCAGCCCTGGCGGCCCGGGCGCTGCGCCCGGCCGTTGACGACCGCCTCGGCGACCGCTTCGGCCTGCTCGGCGGGCAACCGCACCGCACCGTGCTCGGCGGTGATGGTGACCGCCGTGGGGAAGATGCGGCGCACCAGGTCGGGCCCGCCGGTCGCGGTGTCGTCGTCGGCGGCGTCGTACAGCGCCTCCACCGCCACCCGCACGGCCCCTTCCAGGTCCGCGTCCGGGTCGTGCAGCTTCTTCAGCGACGACTTGGCGAACAGCGACCCGGACCCGATGGCGTGGTAACCGCCGTGCTCCTCGTACCGGCCGCCGGTCACGTCGTAGGACACGATGCGGCCGCCGCGCTTCGGGTCCGCCGCCTCGGTGTCGTAACCGACGAACAGCGGCAGCACCGCCAGCCCGGCCATGGCCACGTCCAGGTTGGCCTTGACCATCATCGACAGCTTGTTCGTCTTGCCGTCGAGCGACAGCGGCACGCCCTCGATCTTCTCGTAGTGGGCCAGCTCGACCGCGTACAGCCGGACCATCTCCAGCGCCAGGCCCGCGGTACCGGCGATGCCGACCGCCGAGTACTCGTCGGTGACGTAGACCTTGTCCATGTCCCGCGTGGCGATCAGGTTGCCGGTGGTCGCCCGCCGGTCACCGGCGATCAGCACCCCGCCGGCGAAGGTGACCGCGACGATGGTGGTGCCGTGCGGCACGTCCAGCCCGCCCGGCTGGGCACCGGCCCCCCGGCGGCCGGGAAGCAGGTCCGGTGCCTCCGAGCGCAGGAAGTCGGTGAACGACGACGAGGTCGCCGTCAGGTACGACGCGGGCAGCGCGAAGCCCGAGTGGTTCGAGGTGTTGTCCATACGTGCTCGTTTTTCCCATCAACGAAGATCAGCGGGACCGGTGGTGCGCGCGGGAGCCCTACTCCCCGCCCTTCTGCACATAGGCGCGGACGAAGTCCTCGGCGTTCTCCTCCAGCACGTCGTCGATCTCGTCGAGGATGGTGTCCACGTCCTCGCCGAGCTTTTCGCGGCGTTCCTGACCGGCCGGGGCGCCGCCCTCGACCTCTTCGTCGGAGTCACCGCCGCCGTGCCGCTCGATCTTTTCCTGAGCCATCTCGCCTCCCGGTGTGGCCGTTGTGCTTCAGCCTACCCAGTGGAACCGACGTTCGGGGTTCCGACTGGATCAACTGCGGGTGCCGCTCTAGTCCGAACCGGTGAGCGCCTCGACCAGTTCTTCAGCGGTCGCCGAGTCGTCGAGGAGCTTGCCGACGTGGGCCTTCGTGCCGCGCAGGGGCTCCAGCGTGGGGATGCGCACCAGCGACTCGCGGCCGACGTCGAAGATCACCGAATCCCAGGACGCCGCCGCGATCGAGGTCGCGTACTTCTCCAGGGTGCGGCCGCGGAAGTAGGCCCGCGTGTCGGACGGCGGGGTGGTGATCGCCGCGCGCACCTCCTCCTCGGTGACCAGCCGCTTCATCGAGCCGCGGGTGACCAGGCGGTTGTACAGGCCCTTGTCCAGCCGCACGTCCGAGTACTGCAGGTCGACCAGGTGCAGCCGCGGCGCCCCCCAGTTGAGCTGGTCGCGGGCGCGGTAGCCCTCCAGCAGGCGCAGCTTGGCCGGCCAGTCCAGCCGGTCGGCGCACTCGGCCGGGTCGCGGGCCAGCGCGTCGAGCACCTCGCCCCAGACCCGCAGCACGTCCTTGGACTGGCTGTCGCCGCCGGTCCGGTCCAGGAACTCCGAGGCCAGCTCGTGGTAGGCGAACTGGATGTCCAGTCCGGTGAACTTGCGCCCGCCCGCCACCTCGACCTTGGTCTTGAGCGTCGGGTCGTGGCTGATCTGGTGCACCGCGCGCACCGGCTCGTCCAGTTTCAGCTGGTCGAAGCGCATCCCGGACTCGATCATGTCCAGCACGATGGCGGTGGTGCCGAGCTTGAGGTAGGTGGAGTACTCGGCCAGGTTCGCGTCGCCGATGATCACGTGCAGCCTGCGGTACTTGTCCGCGTCGGCGTGCGGCTCGTCGCGGGTGTTGATGATGCCGCGCTTGAGCGTGGTCTCCAGGCCGACCTCGACCTCGATGTAGTCCGAGCGCTGCGAGAGCTGGAACCCGGCGTCCTCGCCCTGCGGCCCGATGCCGACCCGGCCGGAGCCGGTGACCACCTGGCGCGAGACGAAGAACGGGGTCAGCCCGGAGATCACCGAGGTGAACGGGGTGGACCGCGCCATCAGGTAGTTCTCGTGGGTGCCGTAGCTGGCACCCTTGCCGTCGACGTTGTTCTTGTACAGCTGCAGCGCCGGCTGGCCGGGCACGGTGGCCGCGCGCATCGCGGCCTCCTCCATCACCCGCTCCCCCGCCTTGTCCCAGATCACCGCGTCGCGCGCGTTGGTCACCTCGGGAGCGGAGTACTCCGGGTGCGCGTGGTCGACGTAGAGCCGGGCGCCGTTGGTCAGGATGACGTTGGCCGCGCCGAGGTCCTCCACGTCGGGGTCGTGCCCGGAGGTGCCCGGCCCGGCGAGGTCGAACCCCCTGGCGTCGCGCAGCGGCGACTCCACCTCGTAGTCCCACCGGGCCCGCCGGGCGCGCGGGATGTCCGCCGCGGCCGCGTAGGCCAGCACCACCTGGGTGGAGGTCAACACCGGGTTGGCCGTCGCATCGCCCGGCACCGCGATGCCGTACTCGACCTCGGTTCCCATGATCCGCCTCATACCGTCCACCCTACGGGGGCGCGGGGACGTGACAACTCACCGGTAGCCGCGTTTGGATGCGTGTCGTGGACGACGAACTGGTCGCGGTGTACGACGAATCCGGTGCGGCGGTCGGCGCGGCACCGCGCTCACGGGTGCGGGCCGAAGGGTTGTGGCACGCCGCCGGGGTGGTGCTGGTGCGCTCGCCGGACGGCAAGAAGGTCTACCTGCACCTGCGCACGGACACCAAGGACGTGTTCCCCGGCACCTACGACTGCTGGGCGGGCGGGGTGGTCGCGGCCGGGGAGAGCCCCGCCGACTGCGCCCGCCGGGAACTGGCCGAGGAACTCGGCATCCGGGGGGTGCCGCTGGAACCGGTGTTCACCCACGTGTACGACCAGCCGCCGATGCGCTGCCACAACTTCGCCTTCGAAGCCAGGTGGGACGGCCCGATCACGCACCAGCCGGAGGAGATCGTCTCCGGGGAGTGGATCGAGCTGACCGAACTGCGCCGGATGGCCGAGGACCCGTCGAGCCCGCTCATCCCCGACGGCAGGCTCGGCATCCTCGAGTGGTTCCGCCGCTTCGGGCCGTGAGAACTCAGAGAGCTCAGGAGGACACGCGGACCAGCGCGGCCGCGCTGATCGGAGCCAGCCGCTTCGCCGCGTCGGTGGCGCGGGCCTGCGTGCTCGCGGCCACCTGGACCGCGGAGATGACCTCACCCCTGGCGAGCAGCACGGTGCAGACCGCGGCGCCCCGGTCCGTCTCGCACCACGCCCGCTGCGCTTCGGCACCGGTCGGGGTGAGCTGCACCGGGGAGGCGCCGGAGCAGATCAGCCGGTTGACCGCTTCGGCCGCCGCGCCGGTGGTGACCAGCACCTGGTGGCTCAGCGAGGCGCCGGAGGGGTACTGCCAGTCCCCGCGCTGGCGCTGTTCGGCGGGCACGGAGTCGACCAGCGGCGCCAGGCACTTCGACGGGGTGCCCGGTTTGGCCGCCTTGCGCACCTCTTCGGCGGCGACGTCGGCGTCGGTCAGCAGCGCGGGCCGGGTGGCGGTCCGGTCCTGGGGCGGCGGTGTGGCGGCCGGAGCCGGTGCCGGGGCCGCCGGCGTGACCGGCGCCGAAGACGGAACCGGGTCGTCGTAGTAGGTGTCGAGGTCGTTCGGCCGATCGGCGCAGCCGGCCAGCCCGGCACACGCGACCGCCGTGGCCGCCAGCGCGGCCACACGCACCTGACGCAACCTGCAACCCCCTCGGGTTCCGCTGTCCGTACCGCGCAGACTGTATCTAGTTCCACTCCAGGCGGGCGCGGTGGGCCCAGTACTCCGCCGGCGGTTCGCGCAGCGCGAGCAGCCGGTCGAGTTCGGCGTCGTCCAGGGAAACCGTGGTGGCGCCCAGGTTCGACGCCAGTTGCGCGACCCCGGCCGGTCCGGTGAGCACCGCGTCGGCGAACGGTTGCGCGAGCGCGGCGGCGATCGCCACCGCGTCCGCGGTCACCCCGTGCGCGGCGGCCAGTTCGCGGACCGGTTCCGGCGGCTCGGCGACCAGGCGGCCGTTGGCCAGGGTTTCCTTCAGCATCACCAGGTTTCCCGCCGCGTGCGCTTCGCCGAGCACCGCGCCGACGGAGGGTTCGAGCGGGTTCCAGGTCGACTGCACGGCGGTGAACACGGGACGGCCCGAGCGCTCCAGTTCGAACGCGCGCCGCACGGTGTCCGCCTGCGCGGGACCGGAGGTGGAGAACCCGACGCGAACCCCGCCGCCGGCCAGCGCGGCGAGGCGGTCCAGGAGCGCGCCGTCGGTGAACAGTGGACTGTCGATGGTCAGCGAATGCACCTGGTACACCGAAATCCGGGAACCGAGCAGGGCGCCGCTCTCGGCCCACTGCTGCTCGAACCGGGCGAGCGAGTGCTCCTTCTCCTCGTGCACCGCGGCGTCGAGGCGCCAGCCGCCGACGTAGGCGTAACCCCATTTGCTGGACACGGTCACGTCGGTGTGCCCGCGTTCGGCGAGCCAGCCCGCCAGGAACTCCTCGGACCGCCCGTAGGACCGCGCCACGTCGACCCAGCGCACCCCGGCCGCGTGGGCCGCGTCGAGCACTTCCCAGGTGGCCGCGCGCATGGACGCCACGTCACGCTCCCCGGGCAACGCGCTCTCACGGCCGAGGTTGATGTACGCGGGCCTGCCGAGCGCGGCCAGCCCCACTGCGATCTCCGGGTTGTCTACCACGGGTAGACGGTAGCCGCGGAGATCGCAGTGGGCAGGAGGGGCCGGCGCGCAGCTCCGCCGAGGTGGTGGTGGGCGACGGGCGGGTCAGGAGGTGGGGAAGTTGTCCGCGGACCGGATGCGGTCGCGGATCCACACCCCGGCGGGCTTCAGCGGCCCGGTACCGGTGAAGCTGCTGCCCGCGCAGGTGCCCTCCTTGAACACCGCACCCGACCGGAAGTCGTCGGAGAAGTTCCAGTTCGTCCAGCTGATCTTCTTGCCGGCCAGGAAGTCCAGGTACTTCTGCGAATAGGCGAAGTCGTTCCCGCCGTCACCGGTGTAGGTCTGGGTGCCGAACTCGGTGACGAAGAGCGGCAGCTTCGACGCCGCCCGGGTGAGCGCGTTGAAGTACTCGTCCCGGTGGGAGGCCGCGTAGAAGTGGAACGTGTACATGAAGTTGCTCGCCTTGATCGGGTTGTTCACGATGTCGGCCTCGGTGCGGCCGTCGGAAACACCCAGCGAACCCCAGCCGTGCGTGCCCACGAGCACCACGCCGTCCGGGTCCTGCGCGCGGATGACCGGGATCATCTGCTCGGCGTAGCTCTTGATGCCCGCCCAGCCGACCCCGTTCGGCTCGTTCGCGATGTCGTAGATGATGTTCGTCTTGTCCTTGTGCCGCTTGGCGATCTCGGTGAAGAAGGTCTTGGCGCGGCCCAGGTTGTGGTTCGGGTCGCCGGGACTGAGCTGGTGCCAGTCGACCAGCGCGTACATGCCCCGCTTGGTCGCCTCCTCGATGAAGTTGTTCACCAGCGCGGTGAACTTCGCCGGATCGGTTTCGTAGCCGCCTTCCTGGATGTACATCGAAATCCGCAGCACGTCGGCCTTCCAGTCGCCGGCCAGCGCGTCCAGCGAAGCCGCCTTCACGCACTGGGCGTACCACTGGATGCCGTGCGTGCTCATGCCGCGCAGTTGGATCGGCTTGCCGTACTGGTTGCACAACTGCAGTCCGCAGACCTTCAGCTGGCCGTTGACCGCCGCGGGCGAACCCGGTGGCAGCGCGGTGACCGCCGCCGGTGCCGCCTGGGCCGCGCCGGGGACCGGCAGCAGGAACGCCGCGGCCAGCACCGCCGCGGCACGGAGCCGGATCTTGGTCCAACGCATACGAGTTTTCCTCTCTGACCAGGCGGCGGGATTAGACAGGAAACTTTACTTACTAATGAAGCGAGCCCGACAGTAGTGACCTGGTTCACAGCTCGTCAAGAGTTCACCCCGTCCGGCCTAGCGGCGGTAGGTGAGCAACAGGTGGTCGTGCGCCGGGCGGAAGGTCGTGCTCCCGGCAGCCACCAGGTGCTCGGGCAGCGCACGGAGCCAGGCTGCCGGATCCTCGGCGAAAGCCGGTGAACCACGCAGCAGGGCGGTCACCTCGTGGCCGTACCGGCCCAGCACGGTCACCTCGCCCGCCGCGGTGACGCCGAGCCACGCGTACTCCAGCACGTAATCGCCGATCCGCACGGCGATCTCCGCGCCGGGCGGGGGAACGCGCAGCCTGCCGACCTCCTGCACCGAGACCCAGAACTCCGCGTCGCGCAGGCGCTCGGCCTCCCGCCGAGCCCAGTCCTCCGGTGCCGCGGCGAAGCCGTCACCGGGCAGCCGGCCGTCGAATTCGCCGTTCGCGCCGAGGTGCGCGGACCAGCGCACCGAACCGCGCTCGTGCATCGACACCACGACCTCGCGGCCGGGCGCGGCCACCCGCCGCTCCCCCGACGGCACGGCCAGCCGCGGCACGTCCACCCCGCCCCGGACCGGGTCGACGCCCAGCAGCGACTGCTTCCGCACGGTCGCCCCCGGCGCCAGCACCCAGCCCTCGGTCAGCTCCACCCCGGGACGCGCACGCAGCTCGTCGAACACGTCCGGCCCCGCGGGCACCTCGCCGGTGCACCGGAGCAGGCCGTACCGGTCCAGTTCGGCGGTGAACCCCGGCCCGCGGGCGAACAGCGGACCCCGCGGCTCCGGCAGCACCACCCGCCGGATCCGCTCCACCACCGGCTCCCCCGCCACCCCGCGCACCCACGCCACCGGGTCCAGGCCGGGCCGGAACCCCGCGACCCGGGGGCCTTCGAACGCCAGCACCCCGCCGTCCGGGGCCACCACCAGCGAAAGCCGGCCCGGCACGGTCAGCCGCAGTTCCCCGCCCGGCGCGGCGAACCCGCCCGGCAGCCGCCGCACGCCCGCCCGGCGCCGCTCGTCGGCCCGCGCCCCGGCCCAGTCGCGGTGATCACGCTGGTAGAAATCCGTCATCGCCCGAATCGTCCCGGAATCGAACGCGCGGGCGTCAGCCCTCGCCGCTTTCCCGGCGCCGCATCAGTTCGAGCCACTGGTCGGAGTTCAACACCTGCCGGTGCAGTTTTTCCAGGCGCGCGGCGGGCGCGCGCACATATCCCTTGCCGAACACCGGTGCGATCTGCCGCAGGCTCGCCCCGGCTTCCCTGGCGGCCAGCAGGGCCCAGTCCGAAGCGTTCGCGCAGGCCGTCGAAGCGGCCCGCAACTGCCCGAGCAGGCCGATCAGTTCGTCCGCGCTCAGCTCACCGCGCCGGGCAGATTCGGCTACCGTCCGCAGCCACTCGTTGATCTGACCGGGGGTCACCGGCGGCTGGGGGGACGGGTACTCATCACCGCTCATGGCCCGGAAGTATAGGCCGTTATACATCGATCGGCGGCGGGGACACGCCGGGAAAATGGACGGGCGGTGCACCGGACAGCTCCGGTGCACCGCCCTCTTTGGAGAGCCTGTGCTCGCCTACAGGTACTGACCGGTGTTGGTCGCCGTGTCGATCGCCCGGCCGGAATCCTGGTTCTTGCCGGTGACCAGCGTGCGGATGTAGACGATCCGCTCGCCCTTCTTGCCGGAGATCCGGGCCCAGTCGTCCGGGTTGGTGGTGTTCGGCAGGTCCTCGTTCTCCGCGAACTCGTCGACGATCGCGTCCAGCAGGTGCTGCACGCGCAGGCCGGGCTGCTTGGTCTCCAGCACCGACTTGATCGCCGCCTTCTTCGCCCGGTCCACGATGTTCTGGATCATCGCGCCCGAGTTGAAGTCGCGGAAGTAGAGCACCTCCTTGTCCCCGTTGGCGTAGGTGACCTCGAGGAACCGGTTCTCGTCGCTCTCCTCGTACATCCGCTCGACGGTGTGCTGGATCATCGCGTCGAAGGTGGCCTTCGGGTCCCCGCCGAACTCGGCGAGGTCGTCGGCGTGGATGGGCAGCCCCTCCTGGAGGTACTTGGAGAAGATGTCCTTGGCACCCTCGGCGTCCGGACGCTCGATCTTGATCTTCACGTCCAGCCGTCCCGGCCGCAGGATCGCCGGGTCGATCATGTCCTCGCGGTTGGAGGCGCCGATGACGATGACGTTCTCCAGCCCCTCGACCCCGTCGATCTCGGAGAGCAGCTGCGGCACGATGGTGGTCTCCACGTCGGAGGACACCCCGCTGCCGCGGGTGCGGAAGATCGAGTCCATCTCGTCGAAGAACACGATCACCGGCGTGCCCTCGGACGCCTTCTCCCGCGCCCGCTGGAAGATCAGGCGGATGTGCCGCTCGGTCTCCCCGACGAACTTGTTCAGCAGCTCCGGGCCCTTGATGTTGAGGAAGTACGACTTCGCCTCCGAGCCGTCGCCCGGGTCGTCGCCCCTGGCCAGCGCGACCTTCTTGGCCAGGGAGTTGGCCACCGCCTTGGCGATGAGCGTCTTCCCGCAGCCGGGCGGGCCGTAGAGCAGCACGCCCTTCGGCGGCCGCAGCTGGTACTCCAGGTACAGGTCGGAGTGCAGGAACGGCAGCTCCACCGCGTCGCGGATCTGCTCGATCTGCCGCCCCAGCCCGCCGATGTCCTCGTAGCTGACATCGGGAACCTCCTCCAGCACGAGGTCTTCGACCTCGGCCTTCGGCACCCGCTCGTAGGCGTAGCCTGCCTTGGAGTCGACCAGCAGCGAGTCGCCGGGCTTGAGCGTCTGCTCGGCCAGCGGGTCGGAGAGGTAGACCACCCGCTCCTCGTCCGCGTGCCCGACCACCAGCGCCCGCGAGCTGCCACCGGTGACCTCGGGGGCGAGCACCTCGCGCAGGGCGCACACCTCACCGGTCTGCTCGTAACCGCCGCCCTCGACCACGGTCAGCGCCTCGTTCAGGCGCAGCGCCTGACCCCGCCGCAACGTCTCCACCTCGACCGCCGGGGAGACCGACACCCGCATCTTCCGGCCGGAGGTGAACACGTCGACCGTGCCGTCCTCGTACGCCGCGAGGAATACTCCATATCCGCTCGGCGGCTGCGCGAGGCGGTCCACCTCCTCACGGAGAGCGAGCAACTGGCCGCGAGCCTCACGCAGCGTCTCGACCAATTTGTTATTTCTTTCGGTCAGCTGACTGACCCGTTCCGATGCCTCGGCGAGCCGCTGCTCCAGCACCCGGTTCTGTCGCGGCGAATCGGTCAGCTTCCGGCGCAGCAGGGCAACTTCCTCTTCCAGGAAGCGGACCTGCCGCGCCTGCTCATCCGACGTGTTCCCAGCTCCACTCGTATCTGATGGGTCGGCATCCTCCGGCCGACCTCCGGGAAGGTCGTGTTGCATGTCGGCACCTCCTCGGAGTGCTTTTCAGTCCACGGTACCGGCGATCACCGACTTGAGAAGCCCTAACCGCATCACAGGATCGGCGCGTCGCGCAGGGATCACGGGGTTCCCCCGAGCGCAATGGTCCAACCCGGTAAAGGCGAAACCGGGCCGACCGCTACCGTGCGTCTACATCGCTCGCGCCGTCATCCGGACGTGTACCGACTTCCTAGGGGGCAGTCATGACCTATCCACCGCAGCACCCCGGGGGCCCCGGTCCGTACGGCCAGCCGGGCTACCAGGGGCAGCCGTACAGCGGACCGCAGCCGCAGTACCCGCCGCAGGCGCCCGGCTGGGACGCGTTCCACCCGGCCCCGCAGCAGCCGCCGCAGCCTCCTCAGCCGCAGCAGGGCGGCTGGGAGCAGCCGGGGTGGCAGCAGGCGCCCGCCCAGGACCAGTACGGCTGGGACGCGTTCAACGCGAACCCGCCGCAGCCGCCGCAGCCGCCCGGCGGGTTCGGCGAGGAACCGCCCAAGAAGAAGAAAACCGGGCTGGTCGTCGGCCTGGTGGCCGGGGCGGTGGTGGTGCTCGGCGGGGCGGTGGCCGCGGTGCTCCTGCTCACCGGTGACGACGGGGACACCGGCCAGCTCGCGCAGCAGAACCCCACGTCACAGGCCCCGCAGCCGGGTGGCCAGGTGCCGCCGCCCGCGTCCGGGAAGCCGAGTTCGGGCAAGCCGGGCGGCGACAGCGGGGACACCGGTTCGGCCGCCGACAAGTCGGACGTGCGGGCGGCCGGTCAGAAGGCCGTCGACGCGATCAACGACCGCGACGTGGACCTCGCCAAGGAGGTCGCCTGCAGCCCGGAAACGGTCACCCAGTCCGACATCGACAAGATGCCGCAGGGCGTCGAGGCGAAAGTCGTCGGCGAGCCGGTCATCAGCGGGAACACCGCTACCATCGACGCCGAACTGTCGTACCAGGGGCAGACGGAGAAGTCGCCGATCAAGCTGACGAAGGAAGCCGCCGGGTGGTGCGTGGGCAGCTGAGCCGGGCGCCGGGGGACGAGGAACGGGCATGAACCAACCACCACAGGGGCCGTACGGTGGGCAGCAGTACGGCGGTTACGGACAGTATCCGGCGCCGCAGCCGTACCCACCGCCGGGTGGCTGGCCCGGCGAGCCGAACTCCGCAAGGCAGAAGAAAACCGGATTGGTCGTCGGCGTGTCGATCGGCGCGGTGATCCTGATCGGCGCGGTGGTCACCCTCGTGCTGGTGCTCACCGGCGGCGACGAAGAGCCGCCCGCCGCCCAGCCGCCGCTGCCCGCCCCCTCGGCCTCCGCGCCGCCGTCGAAACCGGCGCCGAGCTCGGCCGCCGGGGGCCGCGGCGAAGACACCCCGGAGGCCGCCGGCGACGTGGTCGTCGAGGCGCTGAACACGAAGGACGCGCGGAAGTACGCGACGATCGCGTGCAACGTGCAGAAGGACGCCGACGTCCAGGGCCTGCAGGACACCTGGGACCGAGCCGGGGACATCACCGCGAAGCTGGCGAAGCCGGTGGAGGTCAGCGGGGACAGCGCCACGGTGACCGTCCGGGTGGAGGGCGGGGGCAACTTCAAGGAGACCCCGTTCAAGCTGGTCAAGCAGCGCGCGAAGTGGTGCATCCCCGGCTGACCCGCGCGCGAGCGGCGCCCGAGCCCGGCGCGAGCGGTGCCCGAGCCCGGCGCGAGCGGTGCCCGAGCCCGGCGGTAGCCGAGCCCGGCAGCAGGCGGGTTCTGGCAACGGCGAAGGCCGAACCCAGCGCGAGCAGCAGCCGAGTCCGGCGGCGGGCGGTCCAACGGCAGCCGAGTCCAGCGGCGGGCGGGTCCAGCGGCGGGCGGGTCCAGCGGCAGCCGAGTCCGGCAGCGGGCCTGCCCCGGCGGGAGGCAGCCGATCCGGTGGACAACGGGCGGCGTCCGGCAGGCGGGCCCGACAGCGGCGACAGCTGAGCCCCCAGCGGGCCGATCGAGCGGCACCTCCGGCGCTGCGGGGCTACCAGCGCGGCCCCGCAGCGGCCGCTCCCCCGGGTCAGCCCTTGCTCGGGCGGCGCTTCAGCTTCAGCGGGGTGACGCCGTCGGCCAGGCGGCGGGTGGTGAGCAGGAAGGCGGTGTGCGCGACCATCCGGTGGTCCGGGCGCACCGCCAGGCCGACCACGTGCCACGGCCGCATCAGCGTCTCCCACGACTGCGGTTCGGTCCAGCACTGCTGCTCCCGCAGCGCCTCGGTGACCCGCGACAGCTGCGTCACCGTGGCCACGTACACGGTCAGCACCCCACCGGGCACCAGGTTCCGCTGCACCGACGGCAGCACGTCCCACGGCGCCAGCATGTCCAGCACCACCCGGTCCACCTCGCCGGTGTGCTCGGCCACGTCCCCGACGGTCAGGTGCCAGTTCTCCGGGCGGCCCCCGAAGAACCGCTCCACGTTCTTCACCGCGTGCTCGGCGTGGTCGTCCCGCACCTCGAACGAGGTGACGCTGCCCTCGTGGCCGACGGCCCGCAGCAGCGAGCAGGTCAGCGCCCCCGAACCCGCACCGGCTTCGAGCACCCGCGCGCCGGGGAAGATGTCGCCCCACATCACGATCTGCGCGGCGTCCTTCGGGTAGATCACCTGCGCACCCCGCGGCATGGACAGCACGTAGTCCGGCAGCAGCGGCCGCAGCGCCAGGTACGAGGTGCCACCGGCGGAGACCACGATCGACCCCTCCGGCTGCCCGATGAGCTGGTCGTGCGCCAGCGCGCCGCGGTGGGTGTGGTACTCGCCGCCTTCGGTCAGCACCATCGTGTAGTGCCGCCCCTTCGGGTCCGTCAGCTGCACCCGATCACCAACCCGAAACGGGCCCCCTGCCGACGCCACCGTGCGATCCTCCCGGTCTGAAAGCGGAGATCAGATCCTTTCAGACCGCTCGCGCGGGCGATCAGCCGGGACGCCGCCCGCTCATCGCCGCGCGCAGGTCCTCTCGGCGCAGCACGCCCGCCGGCCTGCCCTCGTCGTCGACCACCAGGAACTGCCAGGCGGCGGTCTCCCGCACGCGCTCGGCGATGTCGTCACCCGGCTCGGACAGCAGCAGCACCGACTCGGCCCGGATCGGCTCGGCGGCCAGCTCCGCCGGCGACTGCGGGGACTGCGTGGCCAGCCGCTCGGCGGCCGTGGCGTCGAGCAGGCCGGCGGCCACCCCGTCCGCGCGCACCAGCACCACCCCGCGCCCGGCCGAGGCGGCCAGCGCGTCGGACACCGGGCTCTCCGCGGGCAGCTGCAGCACCGGGCGCACCAGGTCGGCCAGCTCCAGCCCGTCCGGCCAGCCGCGCCGGGACTCCGCGGCCAGCTCCGCTGTGGCCCCCATGGCGACGAACCAGGCGGTCACCACGCACACGCCCAGCCGCAGCCACTTGTCGTCGCTGCCGCTGGCCAGCCCCCAGACCGCCCACACCAGCAGGCCGACCGCGACCGCGCCACCGCCGAACACCGCGGCCCTGGTGCCGGTGGAGCGGGTGCCGGTGATCGCCCACACCCCGGCGCGCAGCATCCGCCCGCCGTCCAGCGGCAGCCCGGGCAGCAGGTTGAACACCGCGACCGCGAGGTTGGCCACCGCGCACTGCGCCACCAGCAGCCAGACCGCGCCCCCTTCGGGCACGGCGAGCAGCAGCAGCGCGCAGATGCCCGCGAGCAGCACCGAGACCACCGGGCCCGCCGCGGCGACCAGGCCCTCCTGCCCCGGTTTGCGCGGCGTCCTCGCCACCTCGGACAGCCCGCCGAGCAGGAACAACCGCAGCCGCCGGACCGGGATGCCCAGCCGCAGCGCGACCACGCAGTGGCCGAGTTCGTGGGCGAGCACGGACAGGCCGAGCAGCACCGCGAAGGCGGCGGACAGGGTCCACGACAGCACCGGACCGGCCCCCGGCAGCAACCGCCCGACCAGCGGCGCGTACAGCACCACGACCAGCAGTGAGCCGACCCACCACGAGGGCGCCAGCAGCACCGGCACGCCGTCGACGCGGAACAGCAGCAGCCCGCCGTCCAGCGCCGACTCGCGGCGCGCCGACGACCGCACCGAGCCGCTGTTGCTCCTCACGCGGACAGCCTAGAACGAAGGGTGTGGGAACGTGGTGATCCGGCGGGTGACGCGCGCCCGTCACCCGGTTTGTCGTACCCCTGTCCTAGGGTGCGGGGTATGTCAGCGCCCCTGCCCACCACGAACGACGAACCAGCCCCCGAGGTCCGCCGCCGTCCCGCGCTGTCCCCGTCCAGAGCCAGCGACTTCAAGCAGTGCCCGCTGCTCTACCGGTTCCGCGCGGTGGACAAGCTGCCGGAGACGCCGACGAAGGCCCAGCTGCGGGGCACGCTGGTGCACTCGGTGCTGGAGAAGCTGTTCGCCCTGCCGCAGGCCGAGCGGCAGCGCGACCGGGCGCAGGAACTGCTCGACCCGGCCTGGGCCGAGCTGTCCGAGCAGCTGCGCCCGGAGTGGATGCAGCTCTTCGGCGAGGACCAGGGCGACGTCGAGACCTGGCTGCGCTCGGCGGGCAAGCTGGTCGACGCCTACTTCCAGCTGGAGGACCCGGCCCGGCTGCAGCCGGAGGCGTGCGAGCTGCACGTGGAGACCGAACTGGGTTCCGGGGTGCTGCTGCGCGGTTACATCGACCGGCTCGACGTGGCGCCCACCGGCGAGATCCGGGTGGTCGACTACAAGACCGGCGCCGCGCCGCGCGAGATCGGCGAGGCCAAGGCGCTGTTCCAGATGAAGTTCTACGCGGTGGTGCTCTGGCGGCTGCGCGGGGTGGTGCCGCGCCAGCTCAAGCTGATGTACCTGACCGACGGCCAGTCGCTGGCCTACGCGCCGGACGAGCCCGAGCTGCGGCGGTTCGAGCGCACCCTGGAGGCGATCTGGCAGGCGATCCTCAAGGCGGGCAAGACCGGTGACTTCCGGCCGAACCCGAGCAAGCTCTGCGGCTGGTGCGACCACCAGGCGCACTGCCCGGCCTTCGGCGGCACGCCCCCGGAGTACCCGGGCTGGCCGGAACCGGACGCCGGCGAGGAGACCGCACTGGACCGGGCGGACTGAGCGTGACGGCCTTCTACGAACCCCTCGGCGACGGGCGGTTCGCCCCCACCGAGCACACCGAGGGTCCCTGGTCGCCGGGTGCCCAGCACTTCGGGCCGCCGTCGGCGCTGCTGGTGCGCTCGCTCGAAGAGGTGCCCGCGGTGCACGACAGCAGGCTGGCCAGGGTCACCGTGGAGATCCTCGGCCCGGCGCCGCTGACCGAACTGCGGGTGCGGGCGCGGCTGGAGCGCCCCGGCCGGTCGGTCGAACTGCTCTCGGCCGAGCTGAGCGCGGGTGAGCAGGTGGTGGCGCGGGCGTCGGCGTGGCGGATGATCACCTCCGACAGCACCGAGGTCATCGGCGGGGGCGCCGAGCCGCTGCCCCCGCCCGAAGCCGCTGCGCCCGCCGAGTGGCCGGAGCACTGGGGAAGCGGCGGCAGCGGTTATCTCGCGGTCACCGAATGGCGGGCGGTCCGCGGCTCGATGAGCCGGCCCGGACCGGCCACGGTGTGGGGCCGCCAGCTGGTCGCGCTGGTCGCCGGGGAGAAGCCGAGCCCGCTGCAGCGGCTGTTCGCGGTGGCCGACTCCGGCAACGGGGTGTCCAACTACCTGGACCCGCGCCGCTGGTGGTTCATCAACACCGAGCTGACCGTGCACATCCAGCGGGAACCCGCCGGCGAGTGGATCGGGCTGGACGCGTGCACGGTGGTCGGGCCGGACGGCATCGGCACCGCCACCAGCCGGTTGCACGACCCCGCCGGGCAGGTCGCCACCGGGGCGCAGGCGCTGCTGGTGCGCCCGCGCTGATCGGCGACACCCGGCGACACCTGCGGATATCCCACCGCTGGCGCGGTGCATCCAATAGCCTTCGTCGACGGACCAAACCACGAGCACGCGGGAGTCCCCTGGCATGCAGATCACCTCGGTGGTCAACCAGAAAGGCGGGGTCGGCAAGACCGCGCTCAGTGTCGGCGCGGCTGCCGCCCTCGCCGAGCAGGGCCGCCGGGTCCTGCTCATCGACCTCGACCCGCAGGGTCACGCCACCACGGAGATGCTGGGCCTGCCGGAGGCACCGGCGCACCTGCCGAGCATGGCCAAGGCGCTGACCAAGATGTGGCGGGGCCCGGTCGAGGAGCTGATCGTCAGCCACCCGCGCAGCAACATCGGCCGCGGCGGGGCCTTCGACGTGATCCCGACCTCCCCCGGCATGTTCGACCTGATCCGGCGGCTGGACCAGTTCCGGGTGCCCGGCTGGCAGCTGGCCAGGGTGATCCAGTTCGCCAACTACGAGCACGTGATCATCGACTGCCCGCCGGCGCTGGACGTGCTGACCAACAACGCGCTCACCGCCACCCACGGCATCCTGGTGCCGGTGCAGCCCGACCGCACCAGCATCCGCGCGCTGCGGCTGCTCAACGACCAGCTCAACTACGTGCAGCAGCTGGTCGGCCGCGGCCCGATCACCTACTTCGGCCTGGTCCCCGGCCTGTACCGGCGGCCGATGTCGACCTACGCGGTGACCGCGATGCACGAGCTGCAGACCTTCGGCATCCCGATGCTCGCGCACGTGCCGCTGGGCGTGGTGATGAACGAGGCCGCCAGCCGCGGCGTGCCGGTGACCACGTTCGCGCCGGAGACCGCGCAGGCGGTGGCCTTCCACCAGATCGCCAGGGCGCTGGAGGACCGGCGGCAGAGCCAGCCGGTTCCGGCGCTGGTCCCCGCCGAGACGGAGTTCGTCTTCGAGGACTTCATCACCGAGGTGGCGCACACGCGCAACGTCAACGACAACGGGGTGCGGAAGAAGCTCTACGACCTGATGCCGAAACGACCACGACCGCCCCGCTGACGACCCCGCTGCCGAAGCTGCCGCGACCACCTCACCGACCTGGCGACCCAGCCGCGTGCCGGGGTGCCGAACGAGGCCGACTGCGACGGATGACGGCTTGGCCACGCGAGGCGGAATCGCCCCGGCAAGCGGCCACCACCCAGAATCACTCGAACAGGCCGATGCCGAGACCGCCGCCACCACCCGACCTCACCCGACAGGCCGATGCCGGGACCGCCGCGCCCGTCCCGCCGACACTCCCGGCCACGTGCCCACCGCCACCACCAGGCGCACCCACCGGCGACGGCTGACAACGCAGGCAAATTCGCCCCGGCAAGCGCCACCACCCGGATTCGCTCAAGCAGCTCGATGCCGAGACTGGCGCCCCCGGCCGCGCCGAACGTAGCCGACGGCGACGGATGGCGGCCGGGCAGCGCAGAGCAAGCTCGCCCGTCTTCTGCCCGAGGTGCCGAAACCCGGGCCAAGCCGACGGCAGCGGGCGGCCCGCGAGGCGAGTTCGCCCAGCGAGCAGCTCCCCCTAAGCGACGGCTCCGCCGAGCAGCCAGGCGATCAGGGTGAGCGAGCCCATCGACAGCAGCGTCGAGATCAGCACGCAGTTCCGGACGAACCGGACATCAACCGCGTACTGGCTCGAAGCGATGAACACGTTCTGCGCGGTGGGCAGCGCCGCGCAGAGCACCGCGGCGAACAGCGACGGGCCGGTCAGGCCGAGCAGCAGGCCGATGCCGAGGGTCACGCCCGGCTGCACCAGCGCCTTGCCCAGCACCACGACCACCAGCTCGGCGCGCCGCCGCTCCCCCGGCGGGCCGGGGGCGACCTGGTCCCCGCGCAACGACATGCCGAGCACCAGCAGCGCGCACGCCACCCCGGCGTCGCCGAGGGTGTGGACGGGTTCCAGCACCACCGCGGGCAGGTCGATGCCCAAGCCGCCGACCAGCAGGCCGAGCAGGGAGGCGGCGATCACCGGGTTCCGCACCGGCAGCAGCACCAGCCGCCGCCAGCGGGGGCCGTCGTCGCGGGGGACGTCCGACTCGATGGCGGCCAGCATCGACGGCATCATCAGCAGCGACTGGAACAGCAGCACCGCCACGATGAACGACGAACTGCCCAGCACCTGCAGGGCCACCGGGATGCCGAGGTTGCCGGCGTTGACGTAGCTGGCCGCCGCCGCGGACAGCGTGCGCTCGGCCCGCCGCCGCCGGAACACCCAGGTCGACAGGGTGAACGCGAGCAGCGCGACCACCGCCGTGCCGAGCACGAAAGCCAGCAGCCCGCGGTCGGCCAGCGCGGAGAACGGCGTGCCGATCAGCGTGCTGAACAGCACCGCGGGCATGGCGACCTGGAAGGCGAGCCGGGTCAGCACCGCGTCCGCGCGCTCCCCGAGCACACCGAACCGGCTCAGCAGGTAACCGAGCCCGGTCAGCGCCCAGATCGGCGCGAACGCGGTGAGCGCACCCCCCACCGCCGGGCTACAGCCGGCAGGAGCGGATGTCCGAGGCCAGCACCGCCTTGGCCCCGGCTTCGGCCAGCTCGTCCATGATCCGGTTGACCTCCTTGCGCGGCACCATCGCGCGCACGGCCACCCAGTCGGGGTCGGCCAGCGGCGCCACGGTCGGCGACTCCAGGCCCGGGGTGATCGCGATCGCGGTGTCCAGCAGCGACCGCGGGCAGTCGTAGTCCAGCATCATGTAGTGCTGGGCGAAGACCACCCCGCGCAGCCGGGCCGCGAGCTGGGCCTTGGCCTTGCTGTCCTCGCCGCCCGCCCGCTGCACCAGCACGGCCTCGGACACGCAGATCGCGTCGCCGAAGGCCACCAGGTTGTGCTGGCGCAGGGTCCGGCCGGAGCCGACCACGTCGGCCACCGCGTCGGCCACGCCGAGCTGGATGGAGATCTCCACCGCGCCGTCGAGCCGGATCACCTCGGCCTCGATGCCCTGGCGCGCCAGGTCCTCGCGCACCAGCCGCGGGTAGGAGGTGGCCAGCCGCTTGCCCTGCAGGTCGGCGGGCCTCCAGTCGCGGCCGGCCGGCGCGGCGTAGCGGAAGGTCGAACCACCGAACCCGAGCGCCAGCTTCTCCTCCACCGGGGCACCGGAGTCCAGCGCCAGGTCGCGGCCGGTGATGCCGAGGTCCAGCTCGCCGGAACCGACGTAGATGGGGATGTCCTTGGGCCGGAGGAAGAAGAACTCGACCTCGTTGGCCGGGTCGAGCACGGTCAGGTCGCGCTGCTCATGTCGCTGCCGGTACCCCGCTTCACCGAGCATCTCCGAGGCGGACCCGGCCAGCGCTCCCTTGTTCGGCACAGCGACACGCAGCACGTCTTCAGCTCCTTCGGCAAAAAGTGTCCGGCGGTACTACAGGTACCGGTAGACGTCCTCAGTGGACAAACCGCGGCCCAGCATGAGCACCTGGACGCGGTAGAGCAGCTGGGAGATCTCCTCGGCGAGCCGCTCGTCGGACTCGTGCTCGGCGGCGATCCAGACCTCGCCCGCCTCCTCGAGCACCTTCTTGCCCTGGGCGTGCACCCCGGCGTCCAAAGCGGTCACCGTGCCCGATCCGGCGGGCCGCGTGCGCGCGCGCTCGGCCAGCTCCGCGAACAGCTCATCGAAGGTCTTCACGGTCTGCAGATCCTTCCACCCGGGGTTCGCGCCCGCCGACCGGGGCCGTCCCGGCTGCCAGACCGATCACACCCGGCCTGCTCCGAACGGTCCAGTCGATGTTGACGTCCCGCGTTCCGTCCACTTATGTCAGAACGGTCCTCGGTATCTGGGAGACAACGGGAAGAAGTGATATGGAGAACCAGCGATCACTGGAGAAGCTGCAGATCAGGCTGCCGGAGCGGCCCGACGAAATCGACCAGGACGCGGAGTACTGCTCGGTTCTGCTCGACGGTGAATGGGTCGACATCCGCTTTCACGACTACCAACGCATCTACCGAATTCACGGGCTGTACGAGCAGTTGTTCCACGAAATTCTCGATTGCCGTTCCCCGGACGTCATCGCGAAGTTGCTCAAGGAGCAGTTGCAGCAGGACGGCTACGACGCGGCCGGCCTGCGGGTGCTCGACCTCGGCGCGGGCAACGGCCTGGTCGGCGAGCAGCTGCGCACCATCGGCGTCGGCCACCTGGTCGGCGCGGACATCATCCCGGAGGCGGCGGAGGCCGCGCACCGGGAGCGACCCGAGGTCTACGACGCCTACCACGTCGGCGACGTGACCGCTCCGTCCGAAGAGACCGCCGCCGCGCTGGCGGAGGCGAAGTTCAACACCCTGGTCTGCGTGGCCGCACTGGGTTACGCGGACATCCCGCCGAGCGCGTTCCGCGCGGCGTTCAACCTGATCGGGGACGGCGGCTGGGTCGCCTTCACCATCAAGGACCGGTTCCTCACCGAAGAGGACACCTCCGGCTTCGCCGGGTTCATCAAGACCTGCCAGGACAACGGCGTCCTCGAGGTCCGCTCCTCGGAGCGCTACCGGCACCGGCTCAACATCAGCGGCGAGCCACTGCACTACGTGGCCGTGGTCGGCACCAAGCACGCCGACATCCCCGCGGAATTCCTCACCTAGCCCCACCCCGGAGCGCCACGGACGGCCCGTTCCCGGCGCCGGGAACGGGCCGTCCGTGGCGTCAGCCGTGCGCCCGCAGTCCGGCCAGCGTGTCGGGGCCCACGCCGACCAGCGTCTCCCGGAACACCCGGCGCGGTCCCGGTGCCACCGCCACGTCGTTCGGCACCACCAGCACCGTGCAGCCCGCGGCCACCGCGGCTTCGGTGCCCGGCGGGGAATCCTCCACCGCCACGCAGCGCGCCGGGTCCACCCCGAGCAGGCGCGCGGCCAGCAGGTACGGCTCCGGGTCCGGCTTGTTCCGGCCACCGACCTCGTCGCCGCAGACGGTGACGTCGAAGAACTCCCGGCCGATGGTGTTCAGCGCCAGTTCGGTCAGCTCCCGTTCGGTGGAGGTGACCAGCGCCGACGGGATGCCCGCCGCGCGCACCGCGGCCAGCGCCTCGCAGGCACCCGGCCGCCACGGCAGCGCGTCGCCGAACAACTCGGCGGTGCGCGTGCGGATCCAGGCGGCGATGTCCGCCCGCAGCTCCGGGGTGTCCGGCTTGCCCAGGGTGCGCAGCAGGAACCGGGTGGTGGTCTCCATGTTGGACCCCACGAGGGTGGCCCGCTGCGCTTCGCTCAGCTCACCACCGAGCCACCGGGCCACCTCGTGCAGCGCCACGTCCCACAGCTTCTCGGTGTCGACCAGGGTGCCGTCCATGTCCCAGAGCACCGCGGCGAGCCCGGTCCCGGCTCCCGTTTCGTCCACTGTGGACGTCTGCGTCACGTATCTCTCCTAGGTGTTGAAGTACTTCGCTTCCGGGTGGTGGCAGACGATCGCGTCGGTCGACTGCTCCGGGTGCAGCTGGTACTCCTCGGACAGCTTGACCCCGATGCGCTCCGCGCCGAGCAGGTCCACGATCTTCGCCCGGTCCTCCAGCTCGGGGCAGGCGCCGTAACCGAGGGAGAACCTGGCTCCACGGTACTCGAGTTTGAAGTACCGCTCGATCTCCTCGGGGTCCTCCTCGGCCACCGCGGCGCCGCCGGCGAAGTGCAGCTCCTCGCGGATGCGGCGGTGCCAGTACTCGGCCAGCGCCTCGGTGAGCTGCACCCCGAGGCCGTGGACCTCCAGGTAGTCGCGGTAGGCGTTGGCGGAGAACAGCTCGTTGGCGTAGTCGGCGATCGGCTGGCCCATGGTGACCAGCGTGAACGGGATCACGTCCACCTCGCCTGCCGCTACCGCCGCCTCGCGCGGGCGGTAGAAGTCGGCCAGGCACAGCCGCCGGTCGCGGCGCTGGCGCGGGAAGGTGAACCGGGTGCGCTCGGGCGCGTCCGGCCGCGGCTCGGTGAGCACCACCACGTCGTCACCGTCGGCCACGCACGGGAAGTAGCCGTAGACGACCGCCGCGTGCGCGAGCACGCCGTCCGCGGTCAGCTTGTCCAGCCAGTACCGCAGCCGCGGCCTGCCCTCGGACTCGACCAGCTCGTCGTAGGTCGGCCCGGTCCCGCCGCGGGCGCCCTTGAGCCCCCACTGGCCCATGAACGTGGCGCGCTCGTCCAGCATCGCCGAGTACTCCGCCAGCGGCACGCCCTTGATCACCCGGCTGCCCCAGAACGGCGGGGTCGGCAGCGGCACGTCGGTGGCCACGTCCGAGCGCGCGGGCGGCGGCTCCTGCTCGGCTGCCTCCTGCTTGGCGCGGCGGGCCTCGGCGATCCGGTTCGACCGCTCGCGGCGGGCCTTGCGCTCGGCGCGCTTGGCCTCCTCCTCCTGGCTGAGCACCGGCGACTCACCGCGCTTGGCGGCCATGATCGCGTCCATCAGGCGCAGGCCCTCGAAGGCGTCCCTGGCGTAGCGGACGTCACCGAGGTACATCTCGGTAAGGTCGTTCTCCACGTACGACCTGGTCAGCGCGGCGCCGCCGAGCAGCACCGGCCAGCGGGCGGAGACCCCGCGGGAGTTCATCTCCTCCAGGTTCTCCTTCATGATCACGGTGGACTTCACCAGCAGGCCGGACATGCCGATGGCGTCGGCCTTGTTCTCCTCGGCGGCGTCCAGGATCGAGGTGATCGGCTGCTTGATGCCCAGGTTCACCACTTCGTAGCCGTTGTTCGACAGGATGATGTCGACCAGGTTCTTGCCGATGTCGTGCACGTCGCCCTTGACCGTGGCCAGCACGATCCGGCCCTTGCCGCCGGAGTCGTCCTTCTCCATGTGCGGTTCGAGGTAGGCCACCGCCGCCTTCATCACCTCGGCGGACTGCAGCACGAACGGCAGCTGCATCTGGCCGGAGCCGAACAGCTCGCCGACGGTCTTCATCCCGGACAACAGCGTGTTGTTGATGATTTCCAGCGCCGGGCGGGACTGCAGCGCCTCGGCCAGGTCGTCGTCGAGGCCGTTGCGCTCGCCGTCGACGATGCGCCGCTCCAGCCGCTCGAACAGCGGCAGCTTGGCCAGTTCCTCGGCCCGCGACTCCTTCGACGAGGACGCCGTCACGCCCTCGAACAGCCGCATGAACTCCTGCAGCGGGTCGTAGCCGTCGGCGCGGCGGTCGTAGACCAGGTCGAGCGCGACCTTGCGCTGCTCGTCCGGGATCTTCGACATCGGCAGGATCTTCGAGGCGTGCACGATCGCGGTGTCCAGCCCGGCCTGCACGCACTCGTGCAGGAACACCGAGTTCAGCACCTGCCTGGCGGCGGCGTTGAGGCCGAAGGAGATGTTCGACAGCCCCAGCGTGGTCTGGACCTCGGGGTGGCGCCGCTTGAGCTCGCGGATGCCCTCGATGGTCTCGATCGCGTCCCGGCGGGACTCCTCCTGACCGGTGGCGATGGTGAAGGTCAGCGCGTCGACGATGATGTCGGATTCGGCCAGCCCGTACTCCCCGGTGATCTGCGCGATCAGCCGGTCGGCGATGGCCACCTTCTTCTCCGCCGTGCGGGCCTGGCCCTCCTCGTCGATGGTCAGCGCGACCACCGCGGCGCCGAACTCGGCGACCATCTCCATCACCTTGGTGAACCGGGACTCCGGGCCGTCGCCGTCCTCGTAGTTCACCGAGTTCACCGCGCAGCGCCCGCCCAGGTGCTCCAGGCCGGTGCGGATGACGTCGATCTCGGTGGAGTCGATCATGATCGGCAGCGTGGAGGCGGTGGCGAAGCGGGAGGCGATCTCGGCCATGTCCGCCGAACCGTCGCGGCCCACGTAGTCCACGCAGACGTCGAGCATGTGCGCGCCGTCGCGGGTCTGGTCGCGGGCGATCGCCACGCAGTCCTCCCAGCGGCCATCGAGCATCGCCTCGCGGAAGGCCTTGGAGCCGTTGGCGTTGGTCCGCTCGCCGATCATCAGCACGCTGGCGTCCTGCTCGAACGGCACCGCCTGGTACAGCGAGGACACGCCGGGTTCCGGGCGCGGGCGGCGTCGGGCGCGCTCCACCTCGCCGACCGCGGCGACCAGCTGGCGGATGTGCTCGTCGGTGGTCCCGCAGCAGCCGCCGACCAGACCGACGCCGAACTCGCGGACGAACCCGGACAGCGCCTCGGCCAGCCCCTCCGGGCCGAGCGGGTAGACCGCGCCGTTCGGGCCCAGTTCGGGCAGCCCGGCGTTGGGCATCACGGTCAGCGGCACCCGCGCGTGCTTGGACAGCTGGCGCAGGTGCTCGCTCATCTCCGCCGGGCCGGTGGCGCAGTTCAGCCCGATCAGGTCGATGCCCAGCGGTTCCAGCGCCTGCAGCGCGGCGCCGACCTCGGTGCCGAGCAGCATGGTGCCGGTGGTCTCCACGGTGATCGAGGCGATGATCGGCACCCGCCTGCCCTCGGCGGCCATCGCGCGGTGCGCGGCGATGATCGACGCCTTGGTCTGCAGGATGTCCTGGGTGGTCTCGACCAGCACCGCGTCGGCGCCACCGGCCAGCAGCCCGCGCACCTCCTCCACGTAGGCGTCGCGCAGGCGGCTGAACGGGGCGTGCCCCAGCGTGGGCAGCTTGGTGCCGGGCCCGACCGAGCCCAGCACGAACCGCGGCTTGTCCGGGGTGGCGAACTCGTCGGCGGTCTCCCGCGCCAGCCGCGCGCCGATCTCGGACAGCTCGAAGATGCGCTCCTCGATGCCGTACTCGGCGAGATTGGCGAAGTTGCAGCCGAAGGTGTTGGTCTCGACCGCGTCGGCACCGGCTTCGAGGTACCCGCGGTGGACCTGGCGCACCACGTCCGGCCGGGTCACGTTCAGGATTTCGTTGCAGCCTTCGAGACCGTCGAAGTCGTCCAGGGAGAGGTCGTGTGCCTGCAGCGCGGTTCCCATCGCACCGTCGGCGACCACCACCCGGTCGGCGAGCGCGTCCAGCAACGGCGAAGAGAGTCGTTCGGCCATGGTCCCCAGCCTACGGTCAGCGCCACCCCCGAGAGGTCGTAGGCTGGCACAGTGAGTGAGCCCGAACAGCCGAACCGCCCGCACACCGAACCGGTCGCCGAGGCCGCCGACGACGGCAAGCCCGTCATGGTGGTGGCCTTCGAAGGCTGGAACGACGCAGGTGACGCGGCCAGTACCGCGATCGAGCACCTGCAGCTGAACTGGGACGCCACGCCGCTGGTCGAGCTCAACCCCGACGAATACTACGATTTCCAGGTGAGCAGGCCGACCGTCCGCATGGTGGACGGGGTCACCCGGAGGGTGGAGTGGCCGACCACCCGGTTGGCGGTGTGCCACCCGGCCGGTTTCGGCCGCGACGTGGTCCTCGTGCAGGGTCCCGAGCCGAACATGCGCTGGCGCGCCTTCTGCGGTGAGCTGCTGGAGCACATGGAGCACCTCCAGGTGGCCACCGTGGTCACGCTGGGCGCACTGCTGGCCGACACCCCGCACACCCGCCCGGTGCCGGTCACCGGCACCGCCTACGACGCGGCCGCCGCCGCCCGCTTCGGCCTGGAGCGCAACCGCTACCAGGGCCCGACCGGCATCGTCGGCGTGCTGCAGGACGCGTGCGTGCAGGCGGGCATCCCGGCGGTCTCGGTGTGGGCCGCGGTCCCGCACTACGTCTCGCACCCGCCGTCGCCGAAGGCCACGCTGGCGCTGCTGCACAAGCTCGAGGACATCCTGGACGTGGAGATCCCGCTCGGCGCCCTGCCCGAGCAGGCCGAGGAGTGGCAGCGCACGGTCTCGGAGATGGCCGACGAGGACGAGGAGATCCGCGACTACGTGCGCTCGCTGGAGGAGCGGGACGCCGAGATCACCGTGGACGAGGCCAGCGGCGACAAGATCGCCGCCGAGTTCGAGCGCTACCTCCGGCGCCGGCGCCCCGGCGGGCTCGACGGCCCCCGTTAGTTGGCCGGGCTCTACCTCGGCGGGCTGCTGGGCCCGTTCGGCGCCGGTGTGGTGGTGTCGATGCTGCCCGAGCTCGCCGCGAGCTACCGCACCAGCCCGGCGGGCGCGGCCTCCGCGCTGACCACCTACCTGCTGCCGTTCGCGCTGGTCATGCTGGTTTCCGGCACGCTCGGGCAGCGGTGGGGGGTGGCCCGCACGCTGCGCTTCGCCTACGCCGCGTACGCGGTGACCGCGGTGCTCGCCATGGTCGCGCCGTGGTTCTGGCTGTTCCTCACCGCACGCGGGCTGCAGGGCACGGCCAACGCGTTCATCACGCCACTGCTGCTGGCGCAACTGGCCGCGGTGACCCCGGCCGGCCGGCTCGGGCGCTCGCTCGGGCTGTTCGCCGCGATGCAGGCGCTCGGGCACACCAGCGCGCCGCTGCTCGGCGGGCTCGCCGCCGAGTGGTCCTGGCCGTGGGCCTTCGCCGGGATCGCGGTCACCGCGCTGGCGCTGGCCGCCGCGCCGCTGCCCGCCGATCCCGCCGCGGCCGCACCGGGGCCGCCGGTGCCCTGGCGCGCCGCGCTCCGGCCGTCGATCCGGCCCGGCCTGCTGATCTTCCTCGGCTGGGGCTGCCTGGCCGGGCTGTCCTTCCTGGTCGCGTTCCGGCTGGAGGACACCTTCGCGCTCGGTTCCGGGTGGCGGGGGCTCGCGCTCACCGCGTTCGGTGCCGCCGGCTTCCTCACCGCCCGCCTCGCCGGTGCGTTCGCCGACCGGTTCGGCCCGGTCACCGCGGTGGCCACCGGGGTGCTCGGCGGTGGTGCGGTCGTCGCCGTGCTCGGGCTGGCCGGTTCGCTCCCGGTGCTCGTCGGGGCGTGGGCGGCGGGCGGGGCGCTGGCCCAGCTGCTCTCGGTCGGCACCAACACCCTGGTGATCACCGGGGCCGGGGCCGCGCGCAACGGCGCCATCTCGATCGTCCAGTCCCTGCGGTTCACCGGCACGGCCTGCTCCCCGGCGGCCTTCACCGGGCTCTACCACGCCGACCCCCGGCTCGGTTTCCTGCTGCCCGCGGGCCTGCTGGTGCTGTTCGGCGGGCTGCTGCTGGCAGTCCCTGTCAGGGGTTGTCCGACCTGAGGATGACCTTTTATCCACCTCTCCTCCGTCGTGCCGGGCACCGCCGGCAGGCAGGATGATCGGCATGGGGAGGACGGAAGCGCTGGTGCGCCGGCGGTGGGCGGTGCTGGGCATCCTGTGCGCCAGCCTGCTGCTGGTGTCCATCGACGCCACCGTGCTGCACATGGCGCTGCCCGCGATCGCCGCCGACCTGCGGCCGGACGCCACCGAGCAGCTGTGGATCATCGCCGTCTACTCGCTGCTGGCCGCCCCGCTGCTGCTGGCCTTCGGCACGCTCGGCGACCACTACGGCAGGCGGCGCGTGCTGGTGCTCGGGTACGTGGTCTTCGGGCTGGCGTCGCTGGCCGCGGTGTTCGCGGTGAACGTGGCCGTGCTGATCGCCGCGCGGGCGGTGCTCGGCGTCGGCGGGGCGATGATCATGCCGGCCACCCTGTCCATCCTGCGGCAGGCCTTTCCCGACCGGGCCGAGCGGCGCACGGCCATCGGCGTCTGGAGCGGGGTGGCCGGGTCCGGCGCGGTGCTCGGGCCGCTGCTCGGCGGCTTCCTGGTGCAGGAGTTCAGCTGGCACGCCGCGTTCGCCATCAACGTGCCGGTGATGCTGGCCGCGCTCCCGCTGACCTACTGGCTGATCCCGGAGTCGGCGGATCCGCCCGCCGGGAAGTGGGACCCGCTCAGCGCGCTGCTCGCCGCCGGTGGGGTGCTCGGCGTGGCGTTCGCGATCAAGCAGACCCCGCACGGCGGGTCGATGCTCGTGCTGGGCCCGGTCGCCGGGCTGGCCGGGGTGGCGCTGCTGGTGCTGTTCGTCCGGCGGCAGCGGCGGCTGGTCTCACCGCTGCTGGACCTGGCGTTGTTCCGGCGCCGCGCGTTCAGCGTCGCGGTCGGCAGCGTGCTGCTGGTGATGCTGTCGCTGGTCGGGCTCGGGCTGCTGTTCGCCCAGTACCTCCAGCTGGTGCTGGTGCTCTCGCCGATGGACGCCGCGCTGCGGCTGCTGTTCGTGATGGTCGCCGCGGTGGTGGGCAGCCTGGTCGCCGCGCCGCTGCTGCGCCGGTTCGAGGGGCGCGCGGTGACCGTCGCCGGCTTCGCCGTGGTCGGGCTGGCGCTCGGCGCGGCGGCGCTGTGGCTGGACACCGCGGAGAACCTGTGGCTGCTGGGCCCGGTGCTCGTCGCCGTCGGCTTCGGCATCTCGGTGGCGCTGACCGCCGCCTCCGACGCGCTGCTCGCGGCCGCGCCCGCCGCCCAGGCAGGCGCGGCGTCGGCGGTCGAGGAGACCGCCTACGAACTGGGTGCCGGACTCGGGGTGGCGGTGCTGGGCAGCATCGCCGCCGGGGTTTACACCGCCGCTTTCCCCGCTGTTCCGGGAGTCCCGCCGCGGGAGGCGGAACTCGCCGGGCGCGGGCTGACCGACGCGGCCGAGGCCGCGTCGGCCCTGCCGGAACCGGTGGCCGCGCACCTGCTGGACGCGGCCCGTGGCGCGTTCGTCGACGGCATGACCGTCGCGCTCGCCGCCGGTTTCACCACCTTCGCCGTCGCCGCGATCGCCGCGGCCCGGCTGCTACCGAAGACAGGAGCCACACGGTGACCACAACCACGACCACGTCCACGACCGAAATCAGAGCGGGCTGGCGCACCCCGGCCGCGCTCTACCGGCTGATCAGCTCGCCCGCGCTGCGGGCGGCGTTCGGCTGGGACCTGCGCGGCCGCGACGTCCGCTGGGTGCGGCCGGTGCCCGGCATGACCTGCGTGGAGGTCGGCAGCGGTGGCGGGTTCTACACCCGGGCGCTGGCCGCGCACCTCGGCGAGGGCAGCGAACTGGTCGCGCTGGACCCCGACGAGGGCAGCCTCGGCGCGCTGCGCGAGCGGATGACCGGCGCGCCGGGGGCGCGGCTGACCTACCAGCCGGGCGACGGGTGCGCCCTGCCGCTGGCGGAGTCCAGTGTGGACGCGCTGTTCTACGGCTACAGCCTGGAGGAGTTCGGCGACCCGCTGGCCGCCGTGCACGACGCGCACCGGGTGCTGCGCCCCGGCGGGCAGCTGGTGCTGTTCCTCTGGCGCCCGGTGATCGGCAGGCGCCGCCGCACCCCGGTGCTCGAGCTGCTGGACTCGAAGTTCACCAGGGAGCGGGTTTCGGCCGGACCGCAGAACATCCGCCTGTCCTACCGCCGCTGACCGGTCCTGGGCACCAGCGCGTAGGAGAACCGGCAGATGCGGGGTGCCCACAGCTGCAACGCCGAGACGTCGGGCAGGACCACCTCGGCGGAAACGCGGCCCAGCCCGGCGTGCAGGTGCCGCCAGTCGCCGAGCTGGTCCTCGTCGATGGGCCCGGCGACCCGGTTGGCCCCGTCACGTGGTTCGAGGTCGGCGACGAATCCCGCCCAGTCGCCTGCCGGGTCGCGGTGCAGCAGCCCGCCACCGATCCCGCTTGCGGGGTCGGGCCGGGTGTCGAGCACCGGGCCGAGCAGCCGGGCGTGCGCGGTGAGCAGCGCCAGCAGGAGCACCACCGCCTGGTACTCCCCCGGTTCACCTGGCCGGCCGAGGAACCGCGAGGCGTCCGACAGGTCACGGGTGGCGCGCACCATGCGGTAGAGGTTCAGCAGCCGCTTCGCCTCCCGCGGCGTGCCGACCAGCGAGTCCAGGGTGGACAGCAGGTGCAGCTCGGGTTCGGACAGCGGCCGGGGTTCCGCCGCGGCCACCACTCGCCGGGTGTCCACTTCGGACCCGTGCTCGACGTCGATGGCGGCCTCGTCCGGCTCGGGCTCCTCGAACCGGCGCACCGGTTCCCGGTCTTCGGCCCGCACCAGCGAGCGGAGCAGCCTGCGCATCCCGTCCGGCGCCAGCCCCGGCAGCACCAGCGGGATGTTGACGATCTTCTCCAGGTAGTCCTCGGGGGTCAGCCGCGCCGCGGCGCCGTCTTCGGCGAGGATCTCCGCGTAGTGGCTGCGCAGCGCCCGCAGCAGCCAGCGGGGATCGACCCCGACGACCACCACGAACAACTCGAACGCGAGCAGCAGGTGCACCGCCTGCAGCACCTCGACCACCTGGCGCGGGCTGCAGCGGTCCAGGTCGTCGATGTAGAGCACGATCCGGTCCACCGGGCGCCGCGGGGTGACCCCGTGGTCCCGGTCGGCCCGCCACTCGGCCATCAGCTTGACCAGCTGGTCGAAGTCCTTGCGGATGGTGGAGACGATGCCGAGGTTCCCGGCGTAGGAGTCGCTGCGCGCGCGGTCGGCGAGAAAGGTGTAGAGGCGGTGGCCGGGGGTGAGGCGGGTCAGCTGCCTGCCCAGTTCGCCCACCTGGGAGACCACCTCGGCCAGCTGCGCCTCGGCGACCCGCTGCCGGGCTTCGGCCGCGCGCAGGGCTTCCAGTTCCTCCGGCAGTTCGGTCCCGGCCCTGATCCCGGTGTGCAGTTCCTCGCTCAGTTCGCGGAGCCCGCGCAGGCCCGCCCGCACCCGCGTCAGCAGGGTGAGGCCGGTGCCCGCGAGCACGGTGAACACCGCGGCGGTGCCGGCGAGCCACTCGCGCGCCAGCGGTGCCACCACCCCGGCGGCGAGGACCACCACGGCCAGCGCGAGCGCGATCCTGCCGTGCCGCTCGCCGGGGAGCCGCCGGAGCACCGCCGCGTCGTCGAGCGAACCACGCAGCTGCTCGGCGAGCAGCCTGCCCTGTTCGGCTTCCCCGGGCACACCGAGCTTTCGCCACAGCTGATCGGCCTGCTCGCGGAACTTCGCCGAGTTCCGCAGCGCGGCGACGAGCACCTTGGCGCTGCGCTCCCGCCCGGCTGCCGCCCGGTCCACCTCGGCCTGCAGCGTGGCCGCGGTTTCGCGGGCTTCCTCGGTCTCCGCCTCCAGCTGGCGGCGCTGGTCGAGCCGCTCGGCGAGTTCGGCGCGGAGGCGCTCGGCGCGTTCCGGGGACCTCGCGTCGATTCCGGCCAGCTGCCGGAAGATCTCGTCGCCGAGGCTGGCCCAGAGGTTGCTGTCGGCGTAGTGCCAGGCGTTGAACCCGATCTGCACGACGTCCTGGGTGGCCAGTCGCTCCACTTCACCGCGGAGCAGGCCCATGAAGTAGCTCTTGCCGCTGCCCCACTCGCCGAACACCCCCACCGACAGCGGCAGCGGCGTGGCCGGATCGGCGATCACCGTGGCCAGCATCGACACGTACGGCGCGACGCCCAGCTGGTCCTCTTCGAGCGGGATGTTGCGGTTGGGGTCGACGAGGTCCCGGCTGACCCCGCCTTCGAGCGGCGCCTCGCTCGCGTTCGTTCCGGCGAAGGCGTTGCGGATGGCATCGGTGCTCTGCCTGCTCTTGCCGATGAACACCAGGCGCCGCAGCGGTCCGCCGGTTTCCCCGGCGAGTGCGGTGATCGCCGCGGGCACCACCGCGCCGGCCGCGATCGCGGGCGGATTGCCCAGGCGGCCGGAACTCAGCAGCGGCAGGCCCAGCGTGGTGACCCCGGAGCGGGCTGCCAGGGCGATGGCGCTCGTCGCCGCCCTCGCGGCGTGCTCGCGCCCGGGGTCGGCCGAACTCTCCGAGGTGACGAAGATGACCAGCAGCGGGCTGGGACCGGGCAGTTCCATCGTCCGCGGGGTGGCCGGGGTGATCTCGTCGAAGGGCACGCCTTGCCAGTCCGCTTCGGGGAACTGCTCCGCCAGCGTCTCGCCCAGTTCACCGAGGCCCTGGCCGACCGGCACCACGATCGCGTCGAGTCCCAGCTCCCACGGCCGCCTGGTCCGGACCACCGAGCACTCGACGGAACCGACCACGCCGAGCTCGCGTTCGTACTCCTTCGCACCGGCCATGGGTCCGGAACCCTACCGGCACGGCGAAGGGGCCGTGAGCGCGCTCACGGCCCCCGGTTCCCCTCAGCCGTTGGGGCAGGTGCTGCGGAACTCTTCGACCAGCGTGGACTTCGACGGGCCGGGGCAGAGGAACTGCTCGTAGCGGGTGTCGTTGTCCACGAACCGCTTCAACCACGAGATCATGTACTTGGCCTGCGTGGTGTTGGGCGTGTTCGGGAAGAAGTGGCTGGCGTTGTT